>JAEUKJ010000633.1 GCA_016792665.1 Deltaproteobacteria bacterium
TAGGTGTTCAGCTTTTCCTGCAGTAGCAGCAGGTGAGAGAGCTCGTCGCTCCAGTCGAGGTCATCGACGATGGTGAGGCCCACGTGCCCCGTGAGCTTCTCGATTCCCATCCAATCGACCACGCCGGTCTGCGCAACGGTCATGTTCGCATCAATAGCTCGGGGTGAGCTGAGCTGAAAAGCAAGAAGGCCCGAGCTCCGCGCGCTGCCTCCGCACGGAACCCGGGCCTCCCTCTCACATCGAAACGACTAGCCCTTGGCGAGACGGCGGAGCACCGTGTGCAGGACGCCACCGTTGCGCAGGTACTGCTTCTCGACCGGGGTGTCGACGCGCGCCTTGACGGTGAACGTCGTGACCTTGCCGCCCTCGCCCGTGGCCGTGACCGTCACGTCCGACAGCGGCTGGAGCGCGTCATCGACCTGGATGTCGAAGGTCTCGTGCCCGCTCAGGCCCAGGCTCTCGGCGGAGTCCCCGGCCTTGAACTGCAGCGGCAGCACGCCCATCCCGATGAGGTTCGAGCGGTGGATGCGCTCGTAGCTCTCCGCGATGACCGCGCGCACCCCGAGGAGGAAGGTCCCCTTCGCGGCCCAGTCGCGCGAGCTCCCCATGCCGTAGTCCTTGCCGGCCAGGACCACGAGCGGGATGCCGTGCTTCTGGTACTTCACGGACGCGTCGTAGATCGCCACGACCTCACCCGGCTGCGGCGAGACGTCCGAGTCGTACGTGAAGCCCGCCGGCAGCGTGCCGGCCTCGGCCGGGCCGAGGTAGGTCGTCACGCCGCCTTCGGTGCCGGGCGCCAGCTTGTTCTTGATGCGGATGTTGGCGAACGTCCCGCGCGTCATGACGCGGTCGTTGCCGCGCCGCGACCCATACGAGTTCCAGTCGGCCTTCTTGACCCCGTTGGCCTCGAGGTACTTCGCCGCGGGGCTGCCCTTGGCGATGTTGCCGGCCGGCGAGATGTGGTCGGTCGTGATCGAGTGCCCGAGCACCGCCAGCGCGCGCGCCCCATGGATGGCCGCGAGCGGCTTCGGGTCGGGCGGCAGGTCCACGAAGTACGGCGGCTCCTGGATGTAGGTCGAGGCCGCGTCCCACGCGTAGGTCGCGCCCGTCGGCGCCAGCAGCTCACGCCACGCGGCCGGCCCGCCGAACGGGTCGGCGTAGCGCGCCGCGAACTGCTCGCGCGTCACGCACTGGGTCATGACCTCGTTGACCTCGGCGTTGCTCGGCCAGATATCGGCGAGCATCACCGCCTCGCCGTTCTTGCCGACACCGATGGGCTCGCTGTACGGGTCCCAGTCGACCGACCCGTTGATGGCGTAGGCCACGCAGAGCGGCGGCGAGGCAAGGTAGTTGGCCTTGCACTGCGGCGAGACGCGCCCCTCGAAGTTGCGGTTGCCGGACAGCACCGAGGTCACGACGAGGTCGTTCTTCGTGACCGCGTCGATGATCGGCTCGGACAGCGGACCGCTGTTGCCGATGCAGGTCGTGCAGCCGTAGCCGACCGTGAAGAAGCCGAGCTTCTCGAGCTCGGTCGTGAGGCCCGCCTTGTCGAGGTAGTCGGTCACGACGCGCGACCCGGGGGCGAGCGAGGTCTTCACCCACGGCTTCACCTCGAGCCCGAGGGCGTTGGCCTTCTTCGCCACGAGCCCCGCCGCGACCAGCACCGCCGGGTTCGACGTGTTGGTGCACGACGTGATGGCCGCGATGACGACCGCACCGTCGTGCAGGTCGAAGGTCGCGCCCTTGTACTCGACGGCCGTCGTGACCTTGGGCTCCTCGTGCTTGAAGGTCGTCTCGAGGTGCTTCTGCCAGGTGCCCTTCATCTCGGACAGGATGATGCGGTCCTGCGGGCGCGCCGGGCCGGCGAGCGACGGCTGCACCTGGCCCAGATCCAGGGACAGGGACGACGAGTAGGTCGTCTTGCGCGTGTCGTCGCGCCAGAAGCCGTTCTGCTTCGCGTACGCCTCGACCAGCGCGATCTGGTCGTCCGGGCGCGCCGTGAGGCGGAGGTAGTCCAGCGTCTTGTCGTCGATCGGGAAGAAGCCGCAGGTCGCGCCGTACTCGGGCGCCATGTTGGCGATCGTCGCGCGGTCGGCCAGCGTGAGCTCTTCCAGGCCCGGGCCGTAGAACTCGACGAACTTCTCGACGACGCCGTGCTTCCGCAGCATCTGCGTGATGGTCAGCACGAGGTCGGTCGCGGTCGCGCCCTCGACCATCTTGCCCTTCAGCTCGAAGCCGACGACCTCGGGGATGAGCATGTAGCTCGGCTGGCCGAGCATCGCCGCCTCGGCCTCGATGCCACCGACACCCCAGCCCAGCACCCCGAGCCCGTTCACCATGGTCGTGTGCGAGTCGGTGCCGAAGCACGAGTCGGGGTAGGCGACCTTGTCGGCGCCCTCGCCCTTCGTCAGCACCACGGGTGCCAGGAACTCGAGGTTCACCTGGTGCACGATGCCGGTCTCGGGCGGGACGACCGAGAAGTTCGAGAACGCCTGCTGCCCCCACTTCAGGAACTCGTAGCGCTCTTTGTTGCGCTCGAACTCGAGGCGCGTGTTCTCGCCCATCGAGCCCGCCGTGCCGTAGGCGTCGACCTGCACCGAGTGATCGATGACGAGGTCGGCGCGCACGAGCGGGTTCACGCGCGAGACGTCGCCACCCAGGCGGGCCACCGCCGAGCGCAGCGCCGCGAGGTCGACCACCGCCGGCACGCCGGTGAAGTCCTGGAGGATGACGCGGCCGGGCATGAACGGGATCTCGCGCTCGCCGACGTTCTTCGCGTCGTATGCCGCGAGCGCCTTCACGTGGTCCTGCGTGTAGACGAAGTCGTCACAGTTCCGGAGCACGCTCTCGAGCAGCACCTTGATCGCGTAGGGCAGCGCGTCGACGTCGCCGAGGCCGGCCTCGGACAGGGCCGCCAGGCGGTAGAAGGTGACGGGGGTGGCGACGCCGGCGAGCGTCGTCCGGGCCTTGAACGGGTCGAAGTTGGACATGCTTTTCTCCCGCCGCGCGTACGCGGCTGTCTACTCTCGAGGGGGACCCTAGTCGCGCCCGTGCGATAAAAGAAGTCGATAGTTTCGATGGCAGCGATAAGAATCTATGATGGCTCCATGCTCGACGATGGACCCTTGAAGACCTTTCTCGTGCTCGCCTCCGAGGGCAAGATGTCGCGCGCCGCCGCCATCCTGCACCGCACGCAGCCGGCCCTCTCCGCGCAGCTCGCGCGCCTCGAAGAGGACCTCGGCGCGCCCCTCTTCCATCGGACCTCGAAGGGTCTGGTGCTGACCGAGGCCGGGCGCCTCTTCCGTGCCCACGCCGAAGGTGCCCTGACCGCGGTGGCCGACGGGCGCGAGGCGGTACGCGCGCTGGCCGGGCTCGAGCGCGGCGAGCTCGTCATCGGGGGCGGCGCCACCGCGACGACCTACCTCTTGCCGCCAGCGCTGCGCGACTTCCATCGGCGCTACCCGGCGATCCGCCTGCGCGTGCGCGAGCAAGGCAGCCGCGCCGTCCTGGACGGCGTCATGGCCGGCGAGCTCGACCTCGGCATCGTCACCCTCGATCGGACGCTGACCGCGGCGAGCGTGCGCCGGGCCGCTGGTTCCGCCAAGTCGGCCCGCGGCGCGGCGACCCGGGGCAGCCCAGAGGCCCGTTCCGGGGGTCTCGACCTCGAGCCGTGGATCGAGGACGAGCTGCTCCTGCTGGTGCCGCCCGAGCATCGCCTCGCCAAGCGCAAGAGCTATCGCTGGAAGGACCTGGAGGGCGAGCCGCTGGTGCTGTTCGAACCGGGCACGGCCGTGCGCGAGCTCATCGACCAGAGCCTCGCGCGCGCCGGGGTCCAGGCCATCATCGTGATGGAGCTCCGGTCCATCGATGCGATTCAGCAGATGGTGCGCCAGGGCATCGGCATGGGGTTCGTCTCACGTTGGGCGCTGTCCGGTTCGAGCACGGTGCGCGCCTTGCGCTGCGCGGAGGACCCGCTGGTGCGCGAGCTGGCTCTCGTGACGCGCGCCGATCGCGTCGCCTCGGCGGCCGCGCGCGCCTTCATCGAGCTCCTGCGCTCGGTGGCCGCGAGCCGTGGGGCCTCGAACGCGCACAGGACCGGACGCAGCCGCCCGACTGACGACCGCACGTGACGCGCCACGCGGCCCGCACGTTGCAAGGCTCGTCCAGGGGGCCCACGCTGCGCGTCGAAATGATGGCCCCACGGGCCCCCCTTCCTCTCGAAAAGCCGAAAGCCATGCTCACCCGCCTCTGCCTCCTCGCTCTGACCCTCACTGCGTGCGCCACCCAGTCCCCCGTCGATGAGGCCTACGGCCCCGTCGTCGCCGTCGCCGTCGCCAACGTCGAGGCCCGCTCGGGCTCGCGCGTGAACGGCACGGTCACCTTCACCGAGACCGAGCGCACGGCCTCGGACGGCACCGCCGAGCGCCGCGTCCACGTCCAGTACGACCTCCACGGGCTCACCCCGAACGAGGCGCGCGGCTTCCACATCCACATGGTCGGCAACTGCTCCGGCGCCGACGCGATGACGGCCGCGGGGCACTTCAACCCCGAGGGTCACAACCATGGTTCGATGAACGGCTCACAGAGCCACGCCGGTGACCTCGGCAACATCAAGGCCGACGCCAACGGCAACGCGTCCGGGCTCATCAAGGACCTCCGCAAGATCACGCTGCGTGAGCGCGTCCCGAACTCGGTCCTGTGGCGCTCGGTGATCGTGCACGCCCAGGCCGACGACCTCGTCTCGCAGCCGACCGGCAACGCCGGCGCGCGCGTGGGCTGCGGCGTCATCGTCCCGGACTGACGTGAGGTCACTCAGGGGTCGAGCACCTGGTCGATGAACGACCGGAGCTTGAAGGTCTGGTCGGCGCCGAGGCCTTGCCCGATGAAGGCCGCGCCCGCGACGAAGGCGTGCATGAAGACCGCGCCTGCCGCGATCCACAGCGGCCAGCCCGAGCCGCCGGCCGTCAGCGCGGCGACGCCCCACATGAGGCCGCCCAGACCGATGAGCGCGATCATCATGTGGAAGAACATGAACGTGGTCCAGACCTGCGGCTGCGGGCCGATGCGGCCGCGCACGATCGAGCCGGTCGGGTCCGCCGCGCCCGGCGGGCTCGGATCGACGCGCAGGTCGACCGACGGGGACCAGGTCGTGAGCTCACGCGCGGGCAGCCCGAGCTGCAGGACGTCGCCGCGGATCTTGCCCACGATGGGGGCTTCGGGGTGGGCGAGCGCCGCCTTGAACTCGGCGACCACGCGCGCAGGCGGGCGGTCGATCGCGACCTCGAAGACGGGCCGGATGCGCGGGCCCGAGGTGACGACCCCGGGGCGCGACATCCAGGTCGCCGAGCCGCGGCGAAAGCCGTAGTCCACCGGCAGTCGCGGGCCGCGTCCGCCCGACTCCAAGACCTCGGCCCAGAGCGGTGCCATGTGGATCGCCTCGACCTCGAGCACGAAGCGATGCTCCTCGGGAGTGCCATCGCCGGCTTCGAACGCGACCTCGGACGCGACGAGGCGACACTCGAAGACCTGCACGGCCTCACCGACCAGCGGTGGCGCATCGGGCCGAGGCGAAGGCACCAGCGTGAAGACGCTCTTGGCCATCTTCTCTGCCGAGCTCAGGGGCTGTCCCAGGACCTTGCAGTTGGCCATGAGCTCGGGGCGATCGGGGATGAAGCTCACGCTCACGCGGCCCGTGCGGACCAGGTTCTCCGCGCTCTTCGAGGCCTGCCGCATGACCAGCGCCAGGCGATGTCCCTCGGGCGTGACGTGCGGAAAGCAAAGGCTATACGGCGCGAGGTTGGGCGTGCCGTCGGCGTTCACGGTCGCGAGCAGGACGACCGGCATCGGGAAGAAGGCCGAGGCCTGGAAGAAGCGCGGACGCAGGGGAATCGACACGAACGGGAAGGCGGCGCCCGCCGGCAGTGGCAGCATCGTGGGACCTCGAGCTCGGAGACGGTCGGCGAGCGCCGCCGACGGTGCGGCGACTCACCAGGCGCGAGTCTGGACCGAGTCGAAAAGGTCGCACAAGGCCTGGCTGAGAATGACACCGAAGCAGGCACAAAATCGTGTCGAGAGTGCCATTTTTCACGCCGAGAGTGCACTTTGACTCAGGCGGCAATCCCCTCGATCACGCTAGTGGTCGGACTCGCGAAGACGCGACCGGGCGAAAAGCCGCTGGCCAGGAGGAGACGCTCGAAGTCGGCGCGCGATCGCTCGCGCCCGTCGCGGCAGCTCACCATCATCTGCAGATCGAAGAGGACCCCGAAGCTGGTCGTGTCGCGCGGCTCGACCAGGGCCTCGGCCAGTACGAGGCGCTGCCCCGGGCGCATGGCGCGGCGGCACACGGCGAGGATCGCGAGCGCGGTGGCGTCGTCCCAGTCGTGGAGGATGTTCTTCATGAGGTAGGCATCGGCCCCCTCGGGGATGGCCGTAAAGAAGTCGCCGGGC
>JAEUKJ010000241.1 GCA_016792665.1 Deltaproteobacteria bacterium
TCGATCTGGAGGAGGCTCGCCTCCCCTCCCGCCGCACGGAGCCGCCGCACCGTCTGGATGTCCCCGATGCCCTGGGGCAGGTGCACCACCTCATGCGCGAGGTAGAGATGGGCGGCCTGCAGCAGCGCGTCTCCTCGCAGGCCGCGCCTCAGGAGCTGGTCGAGGTAGTCGCGCTCGACGCGCAGCACCGAACCCTCGATGCAAACCTTGTCGCCGCCTTCGAGACTCGCGAGCTCGACACGCTGCACACGACCGAAGACCGCGTCCGGTCGGAACCCGAACACCGACGACGGAAAGTAGCCCGCGACGAAGCGCTGGAGAGACGCCCGCAGACGCTCGACCTCGGCGGCATCGACCGGCGGCGGCGGCCGGCTCGGGGCGACGACCAAGGGCTCGAAGCAGGCCAGGGCGGCACCGACCCGGAAGGCATCCGACGGGCCCTCGGCGAGGATCTCCTGGGCGAGTCGGGCCGGACCATCGGAACGGGACGCGAGGCGCGCCGCGAGGGCCTCGGCGACGCCGTGAGCCGTGTCGTCGCGCCAGCCCGCGAGGTCGCGTACGCGAGGCACCGCGAGCGGGTCACCGGCGTCGGTGGGGTCGCGGGCGAGGCGCCAATAGGCGTCGGCAAAGAGCCGCGCCCACCCCGACCGGTCTTCGAGCTTGCACCAGAGGAGCCGCTGGTATCCCGCTTCGACGCTGGCCCGGCTGACGAACACGTCGGCCGACGACGGAAGGGGCCCTCCCAGCACGAGGTCCCACGCGCTCGGGAGGTGACGCGGGTCGATCTCCCCGCGCAGGATGTCGTCGAGGACGTACATCGCCGTTCGAGGGTACCGGTCACGCTCGCGCAACGGCGCGAACGCACGATGGACCTCCCCGACGCGCAAGAGCCCCTGGAGGATATCGGTGACCAGCCCCGGGTCCGCGTCCGAGGCCTCGACCGACTCCCACAACGGCAAATAGTGCGGCCATTGGCTGAAGGCACGGTCCACGCCCAGCATCACGTTCACCAGGAGGACGGCGTCGCGGTGACGACCCAGCGTCATCGTCGTCGAAAAGAGCAGCCGGAGCAGCGAGAGCCGATGAGGGCTTCGCAGCGTCGAGATGGCGTGTTCCAGGATCCAGTCGATGAACTCGGGCACCGCGAACGCCAGGGTCTCGATGAACCGCTCGGCGCCTTGGAGGATGACGTCCGCGTCCCCGGCGTCCGCGTGTTCCCGAACCCAGGCCACGACGTCGCGTGCGAGGTCTTCGTCGCCGGCGGCCCATTGCTGAAAGGCGTTGCGGAGGTAGTCCTTGGAGGCCTCCCACCCGAGCGCCTGAAGCGTCGACAGCGTCAGCCTCGCGACCTCCACGGGCGACCATCCTGCCCTGCTCCCGTGCCCGCCCAAACGCTGAAGCCAGACCCGCGGGTCGGCGCGCCACTGGCCGGAGGTCCAGATCGTCATGAAGCGCGCGCCCACCTCGGCGGGCGGCAGCGTCAGAGCGCAATTCAGAGCAGCCTCGAGGTGTCCTTCGAAGCGCGCGAGTTCGATCGTCATGCGTGGTCCTTGGGTCCGGTGAAGGGTCAGAGGGGACTCGGTCTCCGTGCGGCGTGCGACGCTCGGGGCCCATTAACCCTGCCAGACGGAGGCGGCGAACCCTGACGGACAGTCGGTTGACGAGAACCTACAACACGCGTTGACAGCCCGCGCCTCGCTCCGCGACACTTTGTGACGGCCGCCCGGCCCAACCCCTACAAGTCCAGATCGGTCTCGACGCCCACCACGGGTGGCGTCCTTCACATATGGCGTCGGACCATCTCAGAGAGGTTCACGATGACCGCCCTCTATTCGAAGCAAGTCAGCGACCGTGAGAAGAGCAGCCGCGAGGTCCTCGCCGCGCTCGACACCCATGTCCGGGATGCCGCGTCCCGCCTCGACGAGACCTTGCTCCCGTATGCGGCGCCCGCGGCCGGCGGCGCCCCTGCCCTGTCGATCGAGCCGCTGCTCTTCGCACTGCG
>JAEUKJ010000659.1 GCA_016792665.1 Deltaproteobacteria bacterium
TCGTCGGTTGCGCGTTTCTCTTAGCGCCGCGCGGACGTCCTGCGCGCGCTTGCACCGCGCCTGAAACTGTGACCAAGCTGGAGCGTTCCCGGGTCGGTTACCATGCGCCTGAACGCGAAGGATCTCGCTCATCTCACTCTCGTCCCCCGGCCCTCACTTGAGGGTCTCGTACCGGGGCCGGCGGGGCTTTTGCTCTGGGCGACCGATGACCGGTCCGTGCCTGCGCGTCTGCGCTCGGCCTTTGCGCGCGGCCATTGGCTGACCGGTGTGAGGTTGCTCTTCCCCGACGCGCACGGCGTCCCGCGCGTCATGCCGCGCGACGGCTGGTGGCTGGACGCCGGGCAGGCGGCCATCGAGCTGGCGACCATCCCGCTCTCGCATCTCTCGCGCCTGTCTCCCTCGGTCGGAGTCTGGACCCTGGCGTCCAAGTGGACCGTCGAGCTCGTCGCCTCGGAGCAGGTCGTGCCCGTCCTGGTGCCAGGCCCCGAGTCCGATTCGTGGCTCGCGCAGTGGCGGGTCGCGCCCGTGCGCCTCGAAGACCGGAAGCGCCTCCTCGCCCTGGCGCAGTCGATGCCGGGCGTGGCGCGGGCCTGTCCGCTCGATGAGCAGCCGCGCAGCGGTGCGGCTCGACGCTCTGGCATCGAGGCCAAGCCAGAGACGAAGTCCGAGGGTCGCGCCCGTGCCGAGCGCCCAGCCGCGGGCACCGGGACTTCGCGTTCGGCGCGGCCCACATCGGACACGCCCGCGACCAACGGGCACGCGCTCCAGGTGCGCACGGCGGTGGCGGCCCTGCAGGAGTTCGCGGACGCGGCGGCGGACGGGCTCATGCGCGCCTCGACCGAGCTCGAGACCCCCAAGCACCCGCGCGGTACGCAGCTCACCTGGGCCGTGCGCCTGGCCTCGGCGCTCGCGGGGCCGAACGCGCGCTTCGATCTCCACGGCGTCCTCGAGTCACACATCCCCGAGAACCTGCGCCAATGGGTCGCGCCCGCGACGACCATCGGCGCCACCGGCCGCCCCGTCATCGGCTTCCGCATCGCCGAGCCGAAGAACGCGCGCGGCCCGTGGCTGCTGTCGTACCACCTGCACCCCGATGGCGGCGACGAGCGCATCCCGGCCTCCGAGCTGGCCAACCCCTCGACCGGGCTGCGCGAGGTGATAGCCCGCATGGTGCGACCCGAGGAGACCCTCCTCGAGGCGCTCGGGCGTTGCTCGAACGTGTTCGAGCCGATCGCGCGCTCGCTCACGCACAAGCTGCCCGCGTCGGTCTCGGTCTCGGCGTCCGAGGCCTGGGACTTCATCACGTCCAAGGGGCTCCAGCTCGAGCGCGCCGGCTACGTCGTCGAGATGCCGGCGGCACTCTCGAAGGTCGGGCACCGTCGCGTGCGTGCACGCATGCGCATCGGCGAGGACCAGCTCGCGGGCGACGGGGCCGGCGGAGCCGCGAAGACCGGGCTCCTGGCGGGGCTCGTGAACTATCGTTGGGAGGCCTGCCTCGGCGACGACACGCTCACGCAGGCCGAGTTCCAGGAGCTCGTGAAGTCCAAGGCGCCGCTCGTCCATCATCGCGGACAGTGGATCGCGCTCGACCCGACCGACGTGCAGCGCCTCCAGGCCCTGATCGGCGAAGGGCAGGGACACATCGACACGGCCGAGGCCCTGCGGCTCGCGCTCACCGGCGAAGTCGCCCTGCCGCACGCCCCCGACACGCGCGCCGAGGTCATCTGCGAAGGGCACGTCAAGGGTGCGCTGCTGGCCCTGCGCGGCGGCATCGAGCAGGGCCCGCAGGAGCTCCCTCCGCCCGCGTCCCTCAACGCCTCGCTGAGGCCGTACCAGCTGCGCGGCTTCGCGTGGCTGCGCAGCATCACCGACCTCGGCTTCGGCGCATGCCTGGCCGACGACATGGGGCTCGGCAAGACCGTCCAGCTGCTCGGCCTCTTCGCCGATCTCGCCGAGCGCGGCAGCCAACCGGGCACCTCGGCCCCCGAGACCGACCGCCCCACGCGCTTCCTCGTCGTGTGCCCGACCAGTGTGCTCGGCAACTGGCGACGCGAGATCCGACGCTTCTTCCCGCGCCTCGGCGTGGTGCTGCATCACGGCCCGGGGCGCGCCCACTCGATCGGCCAGCTCGAGGAGCGACTGTCGGCAGCGGTCGTCGAGCCGCGCTCGGCCGAGACCCAACGGCTGCGCTCGCCGGTCTGCGTGCTGACCTCGTACGCGCTCGGCCGCCGTGACCGCGAGCTGCTCGGGCGCCTCGACTTCGAGTGCGTGGTGCTCGACGAGGCCCAGAACATCAAGAACCCGGACGCCGCGCAGTCGCAGGCGGTGCGGCTCCTGAACGCGCGCCGGAAGATCGCGCTGACCGGCACGCCCGTCGAGAACCGCCTCACCGAGCTCTGGTCGATCGTCGATTTTCTCAACCCCGGGTTGCTCGGCGGGCAGACCGCCTTCAAGCGGCAGTTCGCGATCCCCATCGAGCGCTACGCCGACGAGGGTGCCGCCGACCTCCTGAAGAAGATCACCGCGCCCTTCATCCTGCGGCGCATGAAGATCGATCCGGCCATCGCCCCCGAGCTCCCGGACAAGGTCGAGACCACGCGCTACTGCCCGCTCACGCGCGAGCAGGCGGCCCTCTATCAGTCGACCATCGACCGTGCGATGGACGACATCGTCGGCCTCGAGCTCGGCATGGAGCGCCGCGGACGCATCCTCTCGATGATCACGCAGATCAAGCAAATCTGTAATCATCCGGCGCAGTTCCTGAAGGACCACGCGGCCGCTCCGCGCCGCTCCGGCAAGCTCACGCGCCTCCTCCAGCTCATCGACGAGGTCTTCGAGAACGACGCCGCCGCGCTCGTCTTCACGCAGTACCGCGAGATGGGGAATATCCTCGAGAAGGTCCTCACCGAGCGCATCGGCCGACCGATCCCGTTCCTCCACGGCGGCCTCTCGCGCACGCAGCGCGACGAGATGGTGCAGACGTTCCAGACCCCGGCGGGCCCACCGATCATGGTCGTCTCGCTGCGCGCTGGCGGCACGGGACTCAACCTCACGCGGGCCAACCACGTCTTCCACTATGACCGCTGGTGGAACCCGGCGGTCGAAGACCAGGCCACCGATCGCGCCTTCCGGATCGGGCAGACGCGCGACGTCACGGTGCATCGCCTGGTCTCGCAGGGCACCTTCGAAGAGCAGATCCACCAGCTCCTCGAGGAGAAGCGCGCACTCGCGGGCAAGGTGGTCGGCGAGGGCGAGACCTGGCTCTCCGAGCTCGACGACGACACGCTGAAGTCCCTCATCGCGCTCGGGCAGGACGCGGTCCTCGAAGAGGCCGACGCGCGCCACGAGCGCGAAGACCGGGAGGAGCGCGAAGAGCTCGATCGGGCCGAGGCGCGGCGCGAGCTCGCGAGCCGCTCGGGAGGGTTCACGTCATGAGTGACCCACGCCGGATCCCGCCGCCGCGCGCGCCGCTCGGGGCAAACACTGGAAGCGCCGCCACGCCGCCGCCGCAGTCACCGCATGCCGCGCCGACCCACCCGGGCGTGGCGCACGGGCCGGTGACGCCGCCCCAGGGTACGCCGCGTCCCTCGCCGACGGGGCCTCACGCGCGGCCCGTGACCGGCGAGCGCGCACGCGTCGCGCCGACGGCCAAGACCCACACGCCGCCGCCGTCGCTCGATCGCGAGGAGCCGCGCTCGGGCAACCACGAAGACTCGTGGATCGAGAACCGCTGGCTGGCGGCGATCCTCGACCTGCCCGAGCTGCGACAGCAGGTGCGGCGCGGGCGCGTCCTGGCGAGGAAGGGCTGGGTCCGCGACCTGAAGATCCGGCAGGGGCTGCTCGCGGCCGAGGTCTCGAGCGACCTCGGTGAGACCCACAGCGTGAAGATCCGGATGGACCCCATCGACGGGCCGACCTGGGTCGCGGTGGTCGAGGCGATTTCGGACGAGGCCGCGCTTGCCGCCGACTTGATCCGGGGACGTCTGTCCGAGCGCCTGGCGGAGATCTTCGAGGAGGCCGGGCACGACCTCTTCCCCTTCGATCTCCGCGACGTGTCGAGCTATTGCTCGTGCCGCGAGGACTCGAAGGTCTGCACCGGCGCGGTCGCGACCCACATCCACTTCGCCGAGGTCATCCAGGCCGATCCGATGAAGCTCCTGACCTTCCGCGGGCGCGATCGATCGTGGCTCGAGGACGAGGTCCGTGAGCGCCGGGGCGCCGCCATGCCGGGTCCGCGGCGCGAGTCGTCACGCGGCGGGACCGAGCCGGTCGCCACCAAGAACGGGAAGAGCGCCAGGAAGGACAAGGACGAGGATGCTCGCGAAGAGACGCGAGAGCCGGCGCACGCACTGAAGGACGGCTTCTGGTTTCGCGCCGAGCTGCCGCCCCTCACGTTCCGCATCGACCGCGAGACGCTGGACGAACACGAGGCCTTCCCGGTCGTGAGGGCGCTCGGACATGCGCCCGGTCAGGCCGCCCCCGACGAGGTCGCGCTGGCGCTCTTGCCGCTGACCCGCACGGCGCGCGTGCGGCTCGAGCTCATCCAGAATCGCGTCGAGAGCGAGAGCGAGACGCCGCCACCCGAGGTCGAGCCCGTGCCCGAGGCCGAGCCCCTGGACGAAGTCCTGCTCGCGGCGGCGCGACGTCAGGGGCAGCTCACGACCGGGATGGTGGCCCAGGCGCTCGGGGTGTCAGCGCGAGAGGCGCGCGAGTACCTGATGTTCCTCGTCAAGAGCGGCAAGCTCGTCGTGACCGGCAAGGCGCGAGGCACGCGCTACCTGCCGGCAGAGCTGGCTTCCGCGGCGGACGCGGTCGCGCAGGTCGAGACGGTCGAGACGGCTGCCATCACGCAGGCCGAGAAGGCCGACGCCCTGGGCGTCGAGCGTGCCGCCGGCATCGAGAGCGCTGCCGCACCTGGCGGACTCGCGGCCGACGACACGACCGACTGACCTCGCGCGCAGAGGCCGACGAGCGCGGCGTGGGCCGAGGCGACGACGAGTCCCTGAGCCGCTGTTCTGCAATCCTCCCTCGGCCGCCGCAGCGGCGAGGGAGGTGACTCAGTGAGTTACTCGGGAAGCGGCGCGTTCTTGATGTCGATGAACGACACGCGATCGACCAGGCCCAGGAGCAGGTCCAGGGCCAGCCCACCCGGGCGACCGAGCTTCGTCACGTCGGTGCCCGGCGCGAAGTCGAGGCCGTTGACGAGCAGGG
>JAEUKJ010000676.1 GCA_016792665.1 Deltaproteobacteria bacterium
GGCAAGAGCTCGAGCTGCGAGCTGAGGTGCGGCGTCGGGGCCATGGTCTGGTAGCGCCCGCCGCACGTCACCGCGAGCAAGATCGGTAGCTGGTCCTGGAGGTGCTCGCCGACGGGCTGGCCATGCGCGAGGAACGCCTCCGCCTTGTCCGCGACCCTCGCCGCGACGCGCTCGGCCGACAGCTTGCGCTCGCCGAGCATGCTCACCTCCTCGGTGTGCCCTTCGAAGTGGAACAGCACCGCGATGGCATTTCCGACCGAGCTCGTGCGCCAGTGGTTCTTCGTCGGCGACAGGTGCCGCTCTTCGATGGGGACCTCCGCCCCCAGCACCTTCGCGAGTCGCGCCTTCACGACCGCCAGCTCACGCGTCGCGACGAGGTCGGGCAGCGCGACCGTCAGCACCTCGATCGTCACGCCACGCAATGCCCCGCGCGCCTCGAGGACGAGCGGCTCCGCGGCCTCGACGGGCCCGACCGTCACCTCGAGCGCACCCCCGCCCATCGGTGCGAAGCCGGGCCGCAAGAGCCTCGTCGTCATCGCCACCCCGAGCCGCCGCACGAGCGGCACCACGACGTGCTCGAAGGCCGAGAACGGCGGTGCCATCGGGTTGTGCGTGCCGCCGTGGATCGCCAGCCGCACCTCGACGCCCTTCGCGATGAACGCCGGCAGCAACGACTGCGCGACCAACACGGTGCTCCCGGCCGTTCCGATCTCGACCACGTACTCCCCACCGCGGACTTCCCCGGGGTTGAACTCCAGCGTCGTCGCACCCAGCTCGGCACCCAGCACCGTCGCGCTCGACACCTGCTGGGCCGCCTGCACACACGCCAGGTGCTGGCGCATGAGCCCGGGCTTCGGGCGGCGTGCGCGGATCTGGGTCAGCCGGAAGGACCGGCCCGTCGCCAGCGAGAGCGCCAGCGCCGAGCGCAAGACCTGCCCGCCGCCCTCGCCGTGACTGCCATCGATTTCGAGGATCTGACTCATCGCGCTACCCCTTCACACACACGACCTGACGCAGCGTGTGGACGATCTCCACGAGCGTGCGCTGCGCCGCCATCACATCGTCGATCGGCTTGTAGGCCGCCGGCGTTTCGTCGACCACCTCGGCGTCCTTTCGGCACTCGATGCCCGCGGTCATCCGCACATGGTCCTCGACCGTGAAGCGACGCTTGGCCTCCGTCCGCGACAGGAGGCGCCCCGCTCCATGGCTGCAACTATGGAAGCTGTCCGGGTTGCCGAGGCCGCGCACGATGAACGAACGCGCCCCCATGCTGCCAGGGATGATGCCGAGGTCGTCCTTCCTCGCACGCACCGCGCCCTTGCGCGTCACGAGCACCTGCTCGCCGAAGTGGTTCTCGCGCGCGACATAGTTGTGGTGGCAATTGACGGCCTCGTCGGTCGCGACGAACGGCGGCAGACCCGCCTCGGACAACGCCCGCAGCGTGGCCGCCATCATCAGCTCGCGGTTCTTCAGCGCGAAGCGCTGCGCGAACGACACCGCCTGCCAATAGTCGTCGAACAGCACCGAGCCCTCGGCCAGGTACGACAGGTCCTCGTCCGGCAGGTTGATGAAGTAGCGCCGCATCTCCTGCTTCGCCTTCTCGATGAAGTACGTGCCGATGCGATTGCCGACGCCGCGCGAGCCCGAGTGCAGCATGACCCACACGCGTTCCTCCTCGTCGAGGCAGACCTCGATGAAGTGGTTGCCGGTCCCGAGCGTGCCGAGCTGCGTCACGTCCACGCCGCGTCCGACGCGCGGGTGCTTGTCGACCACCGCCGCGTAGCCCGGCTGGAGCTCGCCCCACGCCGCCTGCACCGCCTCGGGCGGCTCGCCCCACGCGCCGCGGTCACCCTTGCGCCCGTCGTTCGTGCGCCCGTGCGGCACGAGGCGCTCGATGAGCGAGCGCACCCCGGCCAGGTTGTCCGGGAGCTGCGATGCCGTCAGCGTCGTGCGCGTCGCCATCATGCCGCAGCCGATGTCGACCCCGACGGCCGCCGGGATGATGGCCTTCTTGCTCGCAACGACCGAGCCGACCGTCGCCCCGATGCCGACATGCACGTCGGGCATCGCCGCGACCCACTTGTGGATGAAAGGCATCTGCGCGGTCTTGACGAGCTGCTCCTTCGCCTTCGGGTCGACCGCGACGCCGCGGGTCCAGGCCTTGATCAGGTGCCCCTTGCCCCCGAAGACCTCGTAGTCATGCTCCGCGTGCTCGTGCGTCATGGTCGTCGTGCTCGTGGCCGTCGTGTTCGTGGTCATCGTCGTTCTCCTCGGGGTCGACCCCCGCGAGACCGGTAGAGCAGAGACCATGCCACAGCGCCGCCCGGACCTCATCCCCAGCCGGGACGCCCGCGTGCGACCCATCGTGCCCTGCGGCGTCTGCCCGCATCTGATACGCTGGTATCAGTCCCTATACAGCGATATAAGGTTGCCCATGGCAAAACGCAGGACGGTGGTCTTCGGCTTTCCGGGCTCGGTGCGCGACGGCGGAGCCAACAAGCGACGTTGGGACCGGTGGCGTCCGACCGTCTCGCTCGGCCAGCAGGACGACTTCGAGCCGGACCTCGTGGTCCTCTTCTACAAGGACGAGGACGCGCAGCTCACCGCGATCCTCACCGAAGACCTGAAGCAGGTCTCGCCCAGGACCGAGGTCGTGCGGCGCCCCATCGCCCTCAAAGACCCCTGGGACTTCGCCGAGGTCTACGCGGTGCTCTACGACGCGGTCCGCGACTACCCGTTCGTGCCCGCGCGCGAGGACTACTTCGTCCACATCACGACCGGGACCCACGTCATCCAGATCGTGCTCTTCCTCCTGGTCGAGTCGCGCCATATCCCGGGCAAGCTCCTCCAGAGCTCGCCGACCGACGCAACCGGCAAGGGTAGCGTCGAGGGTCGCCTGTCGGTCATCGACCTCGATCTCCAGCGCTACGACGCCCTCGCGACCCGCTTCAAGCGCGAGCGCGAGGTCGGCCTCTCGCTCCTGAAGGGTGGGGTGGCAACCCGCAACGCGGCCTTCAACAAGATGATGACCGACCTCGAGCGGGTCGCCCTGAAGACGCGCGACCCGATCCTCCTCACCGGCCCGACAGGCAGCGGCAAGACCGAGCTCGCGAGCCGCATCTACACCCTCAAGCACGCGCGCCACGACGTCACGGGGCCGCTGGTCGAGATCAACTGCGCGACCATCCGCGGCGACCAGGCGATGTCGACCTTGTTCGGCCACGTACGCGGTGCGTTCACCGGCGCCATCGCGCCGCGACCCGGGCTCCTGCGCGAGGCGAACGACGGCCTCCTCTTCCTCGACGAGGTCGGCGAGCTCGGCCTCGAAGAGCAGGCCATGCTGCTGCGCGCCCTGGAAGAGGGCAGCTTCTATCCGGTCGGCAGCGACCGCGCCGTGACCTCGCGCTTCCTCCTCATCTGCGGCACCCACCGGAACCTCGCCGCCGACGTCGCGGCCGGCCGCTTCCGCGAAGACCTGCTCGCGCGCATCGAGCTCTGGACCTTCGCGCTGCCCGCGCTGAAGGACCGCCCCGAGGACCTCGAGCCGAACCTCGACCTCGAGATCGAGCGCGCCAGCGAGCGCTACGGCACGCGCGTCGCGATGAGCCGCGAGGCGCGCCAGCGCTTCCTCGAGCTGGCCAAGAAGGCACCCTGGCCCGGCAACTTCCGCGAGCTCTCGGGCGTCGTGCGACGCATGGCCGCGCTCTCGGACGAGGGCCGCATCACCCCCTCCCTCGTCGAACAGGAGATGCGTCGCCTCGGCGAGCGCCCCGGGTCGCAGGCCGCCCAAGCCCTGGCGTCCAACCGCTCCGGGCTCGCATCCAAGGTCGACCGCGTGCGCGAGGTCCTGGGCGACGTCGACCTCGACCTCTTCGACCGCGCCCAGCTGGAAGCCGTCCTCGAGGTGTGCCTCACCTCCAAGAGCCTCTCCGAAGCGGGCCGCACGCTCTTTGCCGCCTCACGCCAACAGAAGGCGAGCAGCAACGACGCCGACCGCCTGCGCAAGTACCTCGCCCGCTTCGGCCTGACTTTCGCCGACTCGAGGCCCGCGCCTCACGCGCCTTGAATCACCTCGCCGCCTCGCGCAAGCTCGGCCCATGGACCCGAACGACATCGACCAGGTCTGGCGCGACCTCGACCGCGACCACCTCGCCTCCGTGGCTCGACGCGGCCCGCCGCCCGTCTTCGCGACGGTGAGCGGCGCGCACTTGTACGGCTTTGCCTCGCCCGACAGCGACGTCGATCTGCGCGGCGCCTTTCTGCTCGACGCACGCGCGATGCTCGGCCTCGCCGTGGCCGAGGAGACCATCACCATCGTGGCCGACGAGCCGCAGCCCGGGGCCACGCTGCAGGGCGGCACGCCCAAGGTGCTCGAGCTCGACTGGGTCGCCCACGACCTCCGGAAGTTCGTGCGCATGATGGTGAGCCACAACGGCTACGCGATGGAGCAGCTCTACTCGCCGCTCGTGGTCGTCGGCGGGCCCCTCCACGAGGAGCTGAAGGCGCTCGGCCGAGGGGCCATCACGCGGCCCATGGTGCGCCACTACTTCGGCTTCGCGCGTGGGCGTCGGCAGCGCCTGCGAGAGCCCGACCCGACCGTGAAGCACCTCTTGTATGCGTATCGGGTCTACCTCTCGGGGATCCACCTCATGTGGACGGGCGAGCTCGACGCGAACCTCCCCTCGCTGAACCAGCGCTTCCGCATGGACCCCATCGACGCCCTGGTCCAGCGCAAGCGCGAGGGCGCCGAGAAGATGAAGCTCGACGCCGACGAGCTCGCCATGCACGAGCGGCACCTCGACCGCCTCGAGGCCCAGCTCGGCGAGGCCCACGCCCTGAGCCAGCTCCCGCTCGAGCCCCAGACGACCGCGGCCCTGGACGACCTCGTGGTGCGCGCGCGCCTCGAGACCCTTCGATGAAGGTCGAGCCCTCGGAGATCATCTACCTCACGCTTGCCGGGAGCCACGCGCACGGCACCGCGCATGACGCGTCGGACCTCGATGTCCGCGGCGTCTCGGTCGTGCCGCTCCCCAAGCGCGTGTCCCTCCGGCCGATCTTCGAGCACGCCGAAGGACCGCTCACCGAGTCGCTCCTCGCGATCGTCGAGCCGCCTTCGCGCCGTTCGGAGCTGACCGATCTCGCCGGCAAGACGAAGGGCGAGTTCGCGATCGACGAGCTCGCGAAGTTCCTCACGCTGTGCGCGGCCGCAAACCCCGGCGCTCTCGAGGTCCTCTTCACCGCCCCGCAGCACTGGCTCGTCGCCGCACCCGCGTGGCATCGCCTCCACGCGCAACGCCATCGCTTCCTCACCCGCAAGGTGCGCGAGACCTTCCTCGGCTACGCGATGGCCCAGCTCCACCGCATCAAGAGCCATCGCTCCTGGCTCCTCCATCCGCCTCGCGCGAAGCCCACGCGCGCCGACTTCGGGGTGCCCGAGCACGCCGCGCTGCTCGACCGGGACCAGCGCAATCGCCTCGAGCAGAGCCTCGCCGAGAAGCTCCGGACCTATGGCGTCGACGAGCTCGAGATGCCGCGCGACACACGCATCGCGCTGCGCGAGCGCCTGTCTCGGTTCACGGCCGACGTGCTCGCGTGCTCGGTCGACGAGGTCGAGGGTGCCCAGCGCGAGGTCGCCGCCCATACCCTCGGCCTCTCGCAGGAGCTCATCGCCGCCCTGAACGCGGAGAAGCGCTACCAGGCCGCGATGCGCCACTGGGAGAGCTACGAGAGCTGGCGCACCCACCGGAACCCGAAGCGCGCAGAGCTCGAGCGCCGCTTCGGCTACGATACGAAGCACGCGATGCACCTCATCCGCCTCATGCGCATGGGGCTCGAGGCACTGACCCAGGGCACGCTGACCGTCGCGCGACCGGACGCGGCCGAGCTGCATCAAATCCGCGAAGGCGCGCTGAGCTACGAAGCGCTCACCGCGCTCGCGTCCGAGCTCGAGGCGCAGATCGGCGCGGCCGCCGACGCCTCGCCGTTGCCTCACGCCGTCGACCTCGACTCGCTCGACGCGCTGCTCCTCGACGTCTTGGACTGCGCTGGTCAAGGGTGATGAGGCGCGAAGGCGTCGCCTCCACGGAGCGCGGCGTGCGTCTGACAACGGTCTGACAGGCCATTGCGCTGCGCTCGCCGCTTCGGTCTCCTGGCGCGTGCGGCCTCGCGCTCGTAGCCCTCTCGCGCCTGGATGGTGGCGGATGATCTCGGCCGATGCCGTCGCGCCCCTTGGACACCGAACCCCACCCTAGAGACCTCATGCGAACCTTCCCCAACTTCATAGCCTCTGGCCGTCTTGGCATCGGCGCGATGGTCCTCTCGGCGACCCTCTTCTGCGGACCGATAGCCTGCGGCGACGACGCGTCCACCGACACCGACACGACGACCGGGGACACGACAACCGGGGACACGACGACCGGAGACACGACGACCGGCGACACGACGACCGGCGACACGACCATCGGGGACACGAGCCCCGAGACCGACACGACCCCCGACACCGACGCGACCCCGGACACCGACCCCGACACGACCCCCGACACGACCCTCGATTCCGACACGACCCTCGAGGTCTCCGACACGACCGCGCCGCCCGCCCAGCCTGGCTTCGCCAGTATCCTGGTGCCGGTCACCGCCTCGCAGTCCAGCCCGAGTGGCGCCCTCAACGTCTTCCAGTCCTCAGGCACAGCCTTCCTCACGGGCTCGAACTGGGCGACCACCCAGTACACCGCCGGCTCCCGCGGCGCGCTCATCGGGGACTTCGATGGTGATGGCCTCGCCGACGTCGCGCGCATGTCTCCCAGCGGTCGCGGAGGCCCCGGCGCCCTCGCCGTCCGCCTCTCGACCGGCACCAACTTCGGCGCCGAGTCCACCTGGCGCAATGTCAGCTACAACGTCGACACGGTCGTGGTCCGGGTCGCTGACTTCGACGGCGACGGTCGTGACGACGTGGCCTTCCTCTACGCCTCGGGTCCCGGCTCGCCCCCCTCGGCCAACGTCTTCCTCTCGACTGGCACCGGCTTCGCCGACAGCGTCAACTGGTTCGCCGAAGGCGGCTCGATCGGCAGCGCCGCCACCCTCGTTGGCGACTTCGACGGCGACGGCCGCGCGGACCTCGCCAAGCTCAGCGCGGGCGGGCGGGGCGGCCCAGGCGTCGTGTCCATCCAGCTCTCCACCGGGACCGCATTCGCCGCGTCGACGGTCTGGACACCCGCCAACGGGTTCGAGCCCGGCAGCGTCGGCACCCTCGTCGGCGACTTCGACGGCGATGGTCGCGATGACCTCATGCGCCTCTCTCCTGCGAGCCGGGGCGGACCCGCCTCCGCCTCGGTGGCACTCTCGACCGGGACCGCCTTCGCGAATCCTTCGAACTGGACGGCCGCCACGAATGACTTCTCCCCCGGCTCGGGCGGCACCCTCGTCGGCGACTTCAACGGCGACGGCTACGATGACCTCGCGACCATCGCCAACAACGGCCCGGGAGGCCCCGGCTCCATCGGAATCCGGCTCTCGACCGGCACGGGCTTTTCGGGCGTGTCCAATTGGCTTCCTTCGAACGGATCGATCTTCGTCGGCGATGTGCCCGCCGTCGTCGGCGTCTTTGCCGCCCGACCCGATTGATCGGCTCGCTCGCGATTGTCCTCGCAGCTCCGGTCGCCGACCTAGCCGTTACCCTCGCGCGCCATCTCGAGGTGCGTCTCCGGGCTCAAGCGATAGCCGTCCTCGGTGCGCTCGATGACCTCGCGCAGGCCCGTCCCGCGGAGGTTGTTGATGGCGACGTAGATGCGGTTCGTGCCCGCCTCGCGCAGCATCTTCTCGCCCGGCCACGTCATCGCGATGAGCGTGTCGACCGAGAC
>JAEUKJ010000708.1 GCA_016792665.1 Deltaproteobacteria bacterium
AACCTCATCGCGGTCGCGGTCGAGTCCTACACGCTCGTTCGCTACCTCGAAGACGACGGCCCCAACGGACTCGGCCAGACCCTCGGCATCGACATCGACACGAGCCACCTCGTCATGGAGAGCCTGTCCTTCGGGACGAGCTTCACGACCGCGCTCATGGCGGCCACCGACAAGTTCAAGGGCGCCGTCCAGTCGGTCGGCTCGGGTGGCATGCTGACCCTCAACCTGCCGATGGCGCCGAACAACGCCGCGCTCGCCGGCGGCATCCTGCGCACCATCCTCGGCCTCCAGTCCTCGATCGCCGAGGTCAACGCCGGCGCCTTCCGCGACCCGATGCTCGCCTTCGAGCAGTGGCTCTCGCAGCGCGGTGACCCGGCCGGCTACTCGCCCTTCGTGCTGCGCCATCGCGAGGACACGCACGCGCTGCATGTGCTCGGCTCGGGCGACTCGTGGGACGAGACCCTGAACTCGCCCGCCCAGTTGAGCTTCAACGCCGCGTGGGGCCTGCCGGTCTTCGAGGCCGGCGCCGACTGGACCCTCGACGCGACCATCCCCGGGGCCGACACCATCACGGCCACGGCCGCGCCCGCGCAGGTGTCGGGCAACCTCAGCTTCGGGACGCCGGCCCGCACGCAGACCGCTGCGTTCTTCTACAACGCGGCCGCCTGCCACGCCCAGGTGGTGACCCCGATCTGCAGCTCGGGCTACGCGCCGCCCTATCCGCCCATCACGCCGCGTGCGACCTCGGTCGTCAGCATCTCGCCGATCTGCGCGCTCCAGGCCCCGACCATCACCTTCCTGACCGACCTGCTCGCGGGCCAGACCCCGAAGATCAAGCCGCCGGCCGCGAAGTCGACCTGGCTGGACGCGTGCGATGACCTGTACTTGCCCTGACGCTCGCGGCCTGGGTTCGGAGCGCGGTTGATGTTGCGACGTCCGGCGCTGGACGCGCTCGCACGCGCCGTTGCCGTGGCGTCGCTTGCGGCCTGGGAGCCGGTCGCGCGTGAGGCGGGCGGGGTCCTGGCGCCGCTCGTCCGTTGGAAAGTGCGGCGGGCGATCCGTCGGGCGGTCGATGAGCTCGGCCTCGACTGGCCGCGTGACGCGAGCGGTGCGCCGGCCTCGCAGGTGAGCCCGCGCGGCTCGGCGTCCCAGTCCTTCGACGCGGTGGGCTCCACGGTCTTTGTGCTCCAGACGGCGTGGCTGCGCGTACGCGGCCTGCCCGATCATCACTGGATCCCGACCGCCGCGGCCACGTCCGAGCGCTACTTCACCGAGCTCGCGCGGCTGCCGAAAGCACGCCTCGGGCCGACGGGTCGCGTCCTCGTGCTGGTCGCCTCCGTGGTCGCGATCGCCGCGGTCGTGCCTCTCGCCCTCGCCCTCGCCAAGCCCGCGCCGGTCGAGTACGCGGCTCCGACCGGGCCCTTCGTGGTCCTCCCGGCCGAGCGCGAGGCAGCCTGGGTCGGCGCGGTCACCGACTGGGTCATCGCGCTGGATCAGTTCATGCGCGCGCGCGCCGACGGTGACCTCTCGGGGCCGCTCGCCGAGAAGAAGGAGGCCGTCGCGGCCGCGCGTCCGGCCGTCCTCGCCGAGGACTTGCGAGCGACCTTCGGCGAGCCTGTCATGGCCGCGCTCGGTGCGATGTTGGATGCGGCCGAGGCTGCGACGCGCGGCGGCTCGGACTGGAGTCGACGCGAGGATGCCTTCGCGACCGCGGTGCGCGACGCCAACCGCGCCTTGCGCCAGAAGAACCTCGGCTACTTCTTCGACAGCTACGCCGTCCTCTACGACGACGGCCGCGCCGAGGCTGCCCTCTACACCTTCCGCATCGCCGCGCGCGAGGCCTTCCGCCCCGCCAACGGCGCGCCGGTCGAGGCCCTCCACCTGCGCCGCCTCGACTCGCTCAACATCGTCCAGTTCCTGCTCGGCTACACCTCGCGGCGCATGGACGTCGCCGTGGTGCTGCTCGACAAGCTCGAGGAAGAGGTCTCCACGCGGCTCGGGCCTGCGCTCATGCCCGCGCGCGAGATGCCGCTGCACATGCCGACAGGCGACGGCGAGCAATGGTGGCTCGATGTCCGCAAGCGCGCCGGCCAGGCCGTGCGCGAGGCCACCTACGCGGCCCTGCCACGCCAGCAGCAGGCGCTCTCCGAGCTCGGCGAGCTGCTCGCACGCCGGACCGATCTGGTCGCCGACTGGAACCTGCGCCTCGCCTCACGCCAGGTCGAGCTCCACGAGTTCCCACGGCTCGAGGTCGACGCCGACTATCGTCGCCGCTTCGAGGCCCTCACCTCGCGCGAGGCGCGGAAGGTCCTGGACGAGATCCAGGAGCGCCTCGAGGTCGAGGAGATGCAGCGCCTCTTCATCGCGCTCCTCGCGCGCCACGCCAAGGCGGTCGAGCGCCACGAGCTCCAGCACCGCCTCGACTACGCAGCCGGCGACGACTTCGGTGCGCCCCCGATCCTCGTCCGCGCCCTCGGCATCCGCGAGGAGCGGAAGGACGACGACGACATCAAGCGCATCGCCTACGAGCTCTCGGCCTACACCGCCGAGCTCGCGCGTGACCCCGAGTGGGCGCATGTCAACCTGACGTTGCTGGCCGAGCACCTCTACGAGGGCTCGGGTGGGGCCGAGGGCTGGAGCGCCATCCTCGTGATGGAGGGGCTCGCCGCCAAGCTCGGCCTCACCGCACCGGCCCTGCCCGCCGCCGATGCGGCCGTCGGCGCGACCCTTGGCCTCGGCAGCGCGGACGGGCTCGACCTCGAGAAGGTCGCCGCCCTGCATGCCGAGTTGCTCGCCAAGACGCCGCATCAGATCGGCGCGGCCGCGGCAGCCCTCTGGGCCGACTGGTTCGGCCATCCGCTCATCGAGCTGACGCGCATCGACGACCCGAAGACGCCGAGCGCCGATCCTCCGTGAACCTCGCCCAGGCCCTCAGGCCGCGGGGTAGTCGGTGTAGCCCTCGGGCCCGGGCGTGTAGAACGTCGCCGCGTTCGGCGGCGCCTGCGGCAGGCCCTCGGCCAGGCGTCGCACCAGGTCGGGGTTGGCGATGAAGGGGCGTCCGAAGGAGACGAGGTCGGCGCGGCCTTCCTCGAGCGCGCGGTCGGCGCTGGCGCGGTCGAGTCCGCCGTTCAGGATCACCGGCCCCCCGAAGAGGTCCTTCATCGCGGCCGCGGTCGCGCGGGCGGCGGTGTGCGCCTCGAACGCGATGATGTGGAGGAACATGATACCGCGCAGCTCGCGGGCGAGGGCCACGTACTCGTCGTGGGTCTCGTCGTAGACGCTGAGGTCGTTGAAGGTGTTGAACGGCGAGAGGCGGATGCCCACGCGGTCCGCCCCGATGGCCGCCGCGGTGGCGCGCACGACCTCGACCACGTAGCGGATGCGTCCGGCGATCGAGCCGCCGTATTCGTCGTCGCGCTGGTTCGACTGCGGGTTCAGGAACTGCTCGAGCAGGTAGCCGTTGGCCCCGTGCAGCTCGACCCCATCGAAGCCCGCGGCGATGGCGTTCTTCGCGGCCTGGACGATCTCGTTCCGCGTCGTTTCGAGCTGGGCCGCGTCCATCGCGATGGGCGTCGCCATCGGCTGAAGCCCGGCGCTGTCGGTCCACATCTGCCCTTTGGCGGTGACCGCGCTCGGCGCGACCACGCGCGCCCCGGCGGGCAGGTTCGCCTCGTGCGCGATACGGCCGACGTGCATGAGCTGCGCGACGATGCGCCCGCCGGCCGCGTGAACCTTGTCGGTGACGAGGCGCCAGCCCGCGATCTGCGCGTCCGAGAAGAGGCCCGGGATGCGCGCATAGCCCAACGCATCGGGGGAAGGCGCGGTGCCCTCGGTGATGATGAGGCCCGCGCTCGCGCGCTGCGCATAGTAGTCGGCCATGAGCGCGTTCGGCACGCCGCCCAGCGCGCGGCTGCGGGTAATGGCGCCATCACGACGCGGTTTGCCAGCGACAGGGGGCCAAGGTCACGAGGGGACAGGACATTCATCGCGATACTCCGAGGAGGGACGCCCCTGAACCTCGACGCGGCTCACGCCCGAACAATCGCCAAAGTCTGAACAGACCGTCCGTGGACGCGATACAATGCACGAATGTGTGCCTTCGCCCCCGCCTTTGTCTTCCTCTCGCATCGTCGCGACGCAACTGTCCTGGCCGCCTTCCGCCAGTTCGCCAGCGCTGCGGCGCGCCGAGGGCCGGTCCACTTTCTCTATCACGACCGCGGCGATACCCACGCCCTCCCGTGGCACCTGCCCGCCGTCACCTTTCAAGACCACGACCTCGGGGCCCTCGGCCTGCCGACCCTCGGCGCCTCGGTCCTGCCAGGCAACACCCACTTCCCCGTCTTGCACTTTGCCCGCTTGCACCCCGGCTTCTCGCACTACTGGGTCGTCGAGTACGACGTCCGCTTCTCGGGGGACTGGGAGGTCCTCTTCCGGCACTTCGATGCGTGCCCGAGCGACCTCTTGACCTGCCACATCCGCCGACAGCGCGATGAGCCGTGGTGGGCCTGGTGGCGCTGCACACCCGGGCTCGCCGACGTGCCGCCCGAGGCCAGGCTGCGCGCCTTCTGCCCCATCTACCGCATCTCGGCCGCGGCCCTGGCCCACGTCGAGGCACGGCAGCGCGAGGGTTGGCGCGGCCACTACGAGCTCCTGCTACCGACCCTCTTGTATCGCGACGGCTTTCGACTACGCGACCTCGGCGGCGTCGGACCGTTCGTCGCCCCCGGCGACAAGAACCGCTTCTATCGCGAGGCCACCTGGCGCGACCGAACCGGTGCCTTGACGCGCGGCACCCTGCGCTATCGCCCGCCGATCCGCTGGGTCGGCCCGTGGCCGAACCGCCTCTACCATCCCGTCAAGTAGGAGCGTCCGTTCGCGGAGCGGGCCGCTGTTGCGCGAGGCGCCGAAGCGGGGCAGTCTCCGCGCCGGAGGTTCCATGAGGCTATCGCTCGTCGCGCTCTTCGTCCTGAGTCCGCTCCTCTTCGTGGCCGCGTGCGGCAAGCCGAAGCCGGCCGATCCCGCGCCCGACACGGTCGCCGTCGTCGACACCGCGCCGGCCCCGGCCGACACCGAGCCTGCCCCGAAGGCCGACGCCGCGCCCGCGCCCGACGCCGCCCAACCCGCGACGCCCGATGGAGGGGCCGTGAAGACCGACACCACCGAGACCAAGGACGGGGCCGAGTTCAAGGTCCTCCTCGAGCAGTTCGCCGACGTCCGCATCCTGCGCTACCGCGTGCCCGGCTGGGACGCGCTGCCGGCCAAGACGCGCGTGCTCCTCTATCACCTGGCCGAGGCCTCGCTCGCCGGGCGCGACATCACCTGGGACCAGAAGCACCCGCAAGGGCTGCGCGTGCGGAGGACCCTCGAGGCCATCGACCAGTCCTACAAGGGCGACCGCACGACCGCCGAGTTCAAGGCCTTCGAGACCTATCTCAAGCGCGTCTGGTTCTCGTCCGGGATCTACCACCACTACTCCAACAAGAAGTTCGAGCCGGGCTTCTCGAAGGAGACCTTCGCCGCCCTCGTCCAGGGCGCGGACACGGCGCTCTTGCCGCTCGGCGACGGCGAGACGGCCGCGGCACTCGTCGATCGGCTGACGCCGCTGCTGTTCGACCCGAAGGTCGAGCCGATGAACGTGTCGCTCGACACGGAAGGCGACGTCATCGCGCAGTCGGCCAACAACTTCTACGGGCGCGGCCTCACCAAGGCCGAGGTCGAGCACTTCTACGAGGAGCGCAAGAAGGCCGGTGGCGAGCAGCCGCCGATGTTCGGCTTGAACTCGAAGCTCGTGAAGAACGCCGACGGCAAGCTCGAGGAGAAGGTCTGGAAGGTCGGCGGCATGTACGGCGCGGCGCTGTCCAAGGTCGTCGAGCACCTGAACGCCGCCGCCGAGGTGGCCGAGAACGACGCGCAGAAGGCGTGGCTGAAGGCGCTCGTGAAGTACTACGAGACCGGCGACCTCGCCGACTTCGACGCCTTCAACATCGCCTGGGTCAAGGACACGGACTCGACCGTCGACCTCATCCACGGCTTCATCGAGACCTACGGTGACGCCCTCGACATGCGCGGCACCTACGAGGCCATCGTGCAGGTGAAGGACCCCGAGTCCTCGTCGCGCATCGCGGCCATCTCGAAAGAGGCGCAGTGGTTCGAGGACCACATGCCCTACCTGCCGCAGCACAAGAAGGCCAACGTCACCGGCATCTCGGCCCGCGTCATCGACACCGTGCTCGGCACGGGCGACTCGGGGCCGGCCTTCCCGATCGGCGTGAACCTCCCGAACTCGGACTGGATTCGCAAGGCCCACGGCTCGAAGTCCATCAACCTCGGCAACATCGTGACCGCCTACGAGGACGTGAAGAAGGTCTCCGGCGTGCTCGAGGAGTTCGGGGCCTCGCCCGAGGTGATCGAGCGCCTGAAGAAGCATGCGGCGCTGGCCGACAAGCTCGAGACCGACATGCACGAGGTCATCGGGCACGCCTCGGGTCAGCTCGAGCCGGGTGTCCGCAACCTCAGCGACACGCTGAAGAGCTACGCGTCGTGCCTCGAAGAGGCGCGCGCCGACCTGGTCGCCCTCTACTTCCTGCCCGACGCGAAGCTCTCCGAGATCGGTGTCGCGCCCGACCCGGACATCGCCAAGGCCGGCTACGAGGCCTACGTCCAGAACGCGCTGCTCGTGCAGTACGCGCGCATCCCGCTGGGCGAGGACATCCAGGAGGCGCACATGCGCAACCGCCAGCTCATCGCCAAGTGGGTGATGGACAAGGGCGGGCCCGAGGTCATCGCCAAGATCGAGAAAGAGCCGGGCAAGACCGCGTTCGTCGTCAAGGACTTCGCCAAGGCGCGCGAGCTCGTCGGCGAGCTCTTGAAAGAGATCCAGCGCATCAAGTCGCAGGGCGACTTCGAGGCGGGCAAGGCGCTCGTCGAGAACTACGGCGTGAAGATCGACCCGGTCCTCCACGCCGAGGTCAAGGGTCGCTGGGACAAGCTCGGCATCGCGGCCTTCGCCGGCTTCGTGAACCCGCGCATCATCCCGGTGACCGACGCCGCGGGCGTCATCTCGGACGCGAAGCTCGAGTACGTCGACGACTTCGCGACCCAGATGCGCGAGTACGCGCGGCGCTACGCGACCCTGCCGGTCGACAACTGAGCACGGCATGGACGCGCTCGGGCTCGTGTGGCGACGGCGGCCGATCGCGGTGATCGCGGTCCTGGCCGCCCTCGCGCTGGCGGCGCTGGCGCGTCCCGTCCTGGGCATCAGCCTGCCGCGCCTCTCCGAGCCGTCGCTGGTCGTCACCGGACTCGTCGTGGTGGCGTGGGCGTCACTCGCGGCGTTCGCGCGTTCGCGGCGGGTGGCGGCCCTGGACCGCGAGGCGCAGGCATTGGCGGTCGCGGCGCAGGGCTTCGGCGCCCGCGTCGAGGCGTGGCTCGTCGGCTCCTCCGGCGGCGAGCTCGAGGCCGAAGCCCTGCGACGTTCGATCCTCGATCGTCACCAGGCTCTCGTCGCGGCGGTGAGCGCCACCCTCGAAGGTCGCGACGCGATCGCGGACGACATCGTGCGCGCCGTGACGCCGCCCGGCGAGCTCGTCGGGCGGGGCGGCGAGGCCTTGATCGCCCACCTCGCCTCGCTGCAGCGCGAGGCCCTGGCCGAGGCCCAGCTACTCGGGTTCCTCGGCGATGCGCGCGCCCTCGC
This sequence comes from Deltaproteobacteria bacterium, assembly GCA_016792665.1. Taxonomy (GTDB): domain Bacteria; phylum Myxococcota_A; class UBA9042; order PHBI01; family PHBI01; genus WYBB01. The sequence goes on from JAEUKJ010000708.1 coordinate 7,694, forward strand.
CCTGGACGACGCGCTCGTGGCTCTCACGGCAGTCAGGCCGCTCGGGGCCGATCAGCGCTCCGCGATCACGGGTGCGATGGCCGCGCTGACGACCGCGTACGCCGTGCTCATCCTGCTCGGCGGTGCGCAGCGCCTCACCGTGCTCCTCTGCGGAGCGGTCGCCGCCGCGGCGCTGGTCCTCTTCGAGGCATGGGCCACACGGCCGCTCGAGGCCGCCGATGACCCGCGCCCGCGCGCGCTTCCCCGACGCTGAACGGCGCCGAGGAACGCCGCCCGCGGCACCTCAGGAGGCGGTGAAGAGGACGGCGCGTCGCGCCGTGGCCGCGCGCGCGAAGAAGCGCCGCATGCCCTCGAAGTGCTTCCAGGTGTAGTCGAAGTCCGCGTCGCCCACCGTGCCGGCGTAGTCGGTGCCGGCGAGCTGGTCGTAGCGCGCCCGCAGGGTGGCGCGCGTGACTTCCTTCAGGGCGCGCTCGACCTCGATCACCTGCGGGATCTCGACCAGGCGTGCGACGTACTCGTCGTCGAGCTCGAGCTCCGAGCCGCCGAGCACGGCGAGCGACAGGGCGCCGGCCTGGGCGCGCGGGGCCGAGCGCGGGGCGAGGCAGCGGTCGATCGCGTCCCAGGCCTTGTCCGACTGGTAGGCCCAGTGATCTCCGGAGCCGAGGTAGCGCTCTTCGATGTGCTCCTCTAGGAACTCCTGCCGTTCCTCCGGAGCGTCGAACGCGGCGAGGGTTTCGAGGTCTCGTTCCGAGAGGGCGAAGTGGACTCCGAGGCTCAAGCTCTCTCCTTTCACATCGTGCCGAGGGCGGTCGGGGGAAGCCCTCGGAACATTTTCCGCGGGGTGCTCAAAGAGGACAGAGCCGGGAGCGCCGCCTAGGGGCAGGTGATCGACCAGGGCTGGGCGCGGGTCTCGTAGAGGCGACCGAAGGCCTCCGCGATGGTCGACGCCTCGAGCGTGGCGTGCCCGCTGTCGAAGGCGGTGCCCTTGACCATGCCGAGGACCACGACCTCGCCCACATAGATCCCGTGGGGCGCGAGCTTCTGGTGCAGGAGGCCGACCGTCTTGTGCTGCGCGGCCTTGCCGACTGCGAGGCCCATGGCCCCGTACTGGGTCGCCATCGCGTCGACGTTCGGGTCGTAGTAGGCGAAGCCACCGCCCGTGACGAGCAGCGCGCCCTGGTGGGCCTCCAGGTCCGCGAGGCTCGCCTGGACGGCGGCGACGAGACCGGTCACGGCGACGTCGAACGAGCGACGGAGCTCGCCCAGATCGGCCGTCGTGAGGTCACCGGCGGAGCCGCCGTACGCGTTGTAGTGGACGATGCCGATGGGGCCCAACGCGGCCCGCACGTCGGCGATCATGTGAGTGACCGCGGCCGGGTCGGCGAGGTCGGTCGCGAAGGCCTTCGCGTTGATGCCCTCGGCGGCGAGCGCTGCGGCCGCGGCGGCGAGGCGATCGGCGTTGCGGGCCACCAGGGCGACCGGATGACCGAGGCGTCCGAAGTGACGCGCGACCGCGTCGGAGATCCCGGGGCCATGACCACAGACGACGATCGTGTGCTTCATGGGCGAGGTCCTAGCACCAACAATCGCGCTTTCCCAGACCTCCCGCCGTGAGTCGCTGCGAAGCCCGTAGATCCTTGACACGAGGGGACACGACGCGCACACCTACGGGGTTGTCGTGTGGATTCCGACGCCGGAGGTCTCATGGAACCGTCTGCAACCTATCGTCTCTGGAGGGGCTTCGAGCCCGTCGGGATCATCTTCGTCTTTGCCCTGTTGCTCGGTGCCTTCGCGAGCGCCGGGCTCATCGCCGAGCGCGCCACGCGCGGTGATCCGAGGCTCGGGGTCGCCCTCGTCCTCGGCGGTCTCGCGTTCACGCTGTTGAGCGTCCGCGCCGTCCGTCCGGTCGCGCGCCGTCGCGTGGGGGCCTTCCTCGTCGCTCAGTTCGTGGGCGCTCTGCTGGGTGTCGGGGCGACTCACCTCGTCCTCGCTCTGTCGCCTCCGCCGACGGGTTTCAGCGAGACCCCGGTCCAGCTCGTCAACGACGCGGTGCTGGTCCTCGGCCTGAGTGCGCTCGTGGGCAGTCTCGTCCTGCGCGCCCCTCGAGCGCGGAGTCTGCTCGCCAGTTTCGCCTTCGCGCTCGTCGCCCTCTATCACGCGACCGCGCCCGAGTGGCACGTCGATGCCTTCGCCTTCGGCGAGCTGACCATCCAGCGCTTCGTTGCGATCCAGGTCCTCGCGGTCGCGGCGGGTCTCATGGCGTTCGATTGGATCGCCTCGGATGGTGCGCGATGATTGCCCCTGGGGTCGGGGTGCTCGTCACGCGGATCGCGGTCGGGGCCGCGCTCGGCGGCGTCATCGGCTACGAGCGTGACCGACATCGGCGCCCGGTCGGCCTCCGCACGCACATCATCGTGGCGCTGGCGGCGGCGACCTTCATGGTGGTCTCAGCCTGGTTTCCCGCGTGGCAAGGCTATGAAGTCGGGGCGGGAGTCGATGTCGACGCGTCGCGCATCGCGGCCTCGGTCGTGTCGGCCATCGGCTTCCTGGCCGGCGGTGCCATCCTGAGGAACGGCCTCTCCATCCAGGGGCTCACGACCGCGGCCGGCCTCTGGCTCGTGACTGCCATCGGGCTTGCCGCCGGCGCCGGCATGTTCGCCGTCGCCGCGGCGGTCACGGCCATGGGCGTGCTCACGCTCACGTTGCTCCGCCGTTTCGAGGACAAGGCCGACCATCTCGCGCGGCACCGCGTCGAGGCGACCCTGCGCGGCGCGCCCGCTGCGCTCTTCGCGGGTCTCACGCCGATGGGTGCGACGGTCGAGGGCCTGGTCTACGAGCGCCGCCTCTTCGAGGGGACGCATCATGTCGCCTTCGACCTCGTGGTCGATGCGAAGGTGCCCTTCGACACCCTGGTCGCAACGCTCGAGGCCACGCCCGACCTCGTCAGCGTGCGGCTCGCGCCGCGCGGGTGAGACGCTGGAGCGCGCCCCCTCAGACCCCGAAGAGGAGGTTCACGAGGACGAATTGTGCGCCGTAGTAGAGGGGCAGCCCGATGGCGCGGTTCCAGAACGAGGGGCGCACGAAGCGCTGTCGGGCGACCAGCAGGTCCGAGACCCAGAAGAGGGTTGCCCCGACGATCGGCACCGCGGCCGGGCGCTCTGCGTAGGTGCCGACCGCGAAGGCCACCATGACCGAGATCACCGCGATGTAGGCGATGATCGCGCCGCGTGGCACCGGGGCCGCGCGGAGGTGCGGCCCGCGCGCGAGGTGTGGGGAGAGCCAGCGCCAGATGCCGAGCCCGGCGACGGCAAGGGCGGCGAGCGCTATCCAGATCGCCTGCGGGTCGGTGCCGCGCAAGCGGAAGACCATCACGTAGCCGAGGTGACCGAAGAGGAAGGCGATGATGCCGAAGAGGAAGGCCAGGCGCGAGCCGCGCACCGCCAGCAGCACGTCGCCGACGAGCCCCCAGAACAGCGCCAGGAGCAGCGTCTGCCCGTAGAACGTGTCGAGGGCGCCGAGCGTCAAGGCCGCGCCGATGAAGCCGAGAGACGCGATGGCCTTGGGTATGACCTCGAGCGCGAGGCGGTCGGCAGGCCGCCCACTCGGGACTGCGAGCGGCTTGCGCTGGCGCCACTCGACGGCTAGGACGACGCACAGGGCCAGGGCGGTGACGAAGATCCACGGCAGGATCAAGAGCATGGCCGCCTCCCTACCATAGAGGTCGCCCGTGTCCCACCCCGAGTCGAAGCCCACCGCCTCCGAGCCCACGCAGTCCTCCGGGGAGCGTCGCGCGCCGGTCCCGTCGCAGCACCTCGAGACCCTCGCCGTTCATGGCGGGCTCGGGCACACGATGTCTTTCCACGGCGCGGTCGCGACGCCGATCTTCCAGTCCTCGACCTATCGCCACGCCCCCGACGCGGACGGGCGCTACGACGCGGTCCGCTACAGCCGCCTCTCGAACGGACCCAACCACGTCGTCCTGCACGACAAGCTCGCGCGGATGACCGGGCACGAGGCCGCGCTCGTGTGCGCGTCGGGCATGGCCGCCATTGCCGGCACCCTCCTCGGGCTCGTGCGTCCGGGCGAGCGCATCTTCTTCCAGCGCGGCCTCTACGGCGGGACCCAGATCCTCCACGACCAGGATCTACCGAACCTCGGGATCGGCTGCGACCTCGCGACGACCGACGACGTCGCCGCCTGGCGCGACGCGATCCGCCCGGGCACGCGCGCCATCTATGTCGAGGCGATCGCCAATCCGCTCACGACGGTCCTCGACCTCGCCGCGGTCGTGGCGCTCGCGCGGGACATCGGCGCGCTGGCGATCATCGACGCGACCTTCGCGAGCCCGGTGAACTTCCGGCCCTCGGAGCTCGGCTTCGACGTCGAGGTCCACTCGGCGACCAAGTACCTGAACGGCCACTCGGACGTCATCGCGGGCGTCGTGGCCGGGCGCGAGCCGCTCGTGCGCAAGGTGCGCTTGACGCAGAACCACCTCGGCGGCGCCCTCGAGCCGCACGCTTGCTTCCTCCTCGAGCGCGGCCTGAAGACCCTGACCCTGCGCGTGCGCCAGCAGAACGCGACGACCCTCGGACTGGCCCGCTACCTGGCCGGTCACCCGCATGTGCACGCGGTGCACTACCCTGGCCTCGACCCCGAGCGCCTCGTGCCGAGCGCAGTGCGCGATCGCTTCCACGGCTATGGCGGCGTGCTCTCGTTCACGACCGAGGCGTCACGCGCCCGGGAGCTCATGACTCGGTTGATGCTCGCGACGCCGGCCCCCTCGCTCGGCGGGCCCGAGACCCTGGTGACCATCCCCGCGACGACCTCGCACTCGGGTGTCGCGCGCGAGGCGCGCCTGGCGATGGGGATCGAGGACGGGCTCGTGCGCGTGGCGTGCGGGCTCGAGGCGCTGGACGACATCGTCGCCGACTTTGCCCAGGCCCTCGCGTAGTTTCCTGCGGGCGCGGTGGATTGCGTTCGGGGGGGTGGCCTGTTAGACCCCGGCGTCTCGACCCGACGCATGATCACCACCGAAGGCCTGACAGAGTCAGGCTGCCCAACGGCGATCACCACCGAAGGCCTGACCGAGTCAGGCTGCCCAACGGGGTGATCCACTGCTCCCGACCGCGGAGCGAGGAGCCTATCGTGCGGAGCGCTCTCCCCTTCTCGGCCGCGTTGGCCGCCCTGTTCCTGGCCGCCTCGGTGGCCTCTCCCGCGTCGGCCGTCGACAAGCGGCAGCGCGATCTCTACCTCGCCAGCCGCGACGAGATCCGCCTCGTCGAGAAGATCGTCGACGAGCTGCCCGCCTCCAAGGGCGGCACCCTCGTCGGCATCATCGGCGGCATGGCTGCGCTCAACTTCGTCGAGAGGCTGCGCCCGGCGCACATTCTGCTGGTGGACCTGAACCCCGCGCAGGTCGAGTACGGCCGCTGCGTGGTCGAGCTCGTCAAGGACGCGCCGACCCGCACCGAGTTCGTCGCCGCCTTCTTCTCGCGCCCCTTCGACGCCGACGAGGCGACCTTCCTCGCCCAGCCCGGCGACCTCGCCAGGCTCGAGGCGACGACCGCGAAGATCAAGGACCGCGGCCTCCGCGCGAGCTGCTTCAACGACCTATCGCTCATCGCCGAGGCGACCTACGACGCCGAGGCGCAGTCGCTGCTCGTGCAGCGCAACACCAACGGCAAGTTCCTCCAGCTCCGCGGCCCGGACAAGGAGATGCCGATCGGCTTCAACTACCTCTATTACGACCGCGGCTGGCTCGCCTCCGACGCCTCGTACGAGCGCACGCGCGCCGCCCTGAAGAGCGCCAAGATCCGCTTCCTCGCCTCCGACATCGGCGCCGTCCCCGTCGAGTCCCTGCGCGGCAAGGACATCTACTTCTGGGGCAGCAACCTCGCCACCTGGTTCCCGCCGGGGCGCGAGGCCTACGAGCGCTTCATCATCCGCGCCCACGAAGAGTTCCTGTCGCGCAACGAGGCCATCCGCTTCGTCTTCTCGAGCACCTATCGGCGCACCGTCACGACCAACTTCCTCCCCTTCGAGCAGCTCGGCGCAGGCGTCCACCTCGACGCGGCCGCCAAGGTGAAGAAGTGGGCCCAGGGCAAGACCGTGCTCGAGCTCATCCCGGGGCGGGCCTACTTCGGCCGCGAGCTCAAGGCCAAGGAGAGCGTCGTGCAGAACGCGTCGCAGCCCATCGACCCGAAGGCCACCTTCGATGTGGCCGTCCTGCACATCCTCAACAACTCGGGCATGAAGTGGTGGAAGACCGACCGCACGACCGAGTTCAAGGCGCTCTACGAAGAGGTCCTCTCGCGCGCCAACGAGGTCGCCATCCTCGAGCACAACCGCCGCAGCACGGACTTCAACGACAAGGAGAAGGCCCGCATGGTCGGCCTCGCCGAGCTGCTCCAGCCGCTCTTCCCGATGCTCGCCAAGCGGCGCCTGTCGCTGGACCTCGAGCCCGCGGTCGGCGAGGGGGATCAGGCCCGCAACTTCGTCCTCCACATCAAGAAGATGTAGCAGGCCGCTAGGCGGTGGCCTGGTCGAGCTTCCTCACGAAGCCCCGCCCGAACGCGGCCAGCTCGCCGAGGCTGCGCCCGATGAAGAGGTGCGGGCGCTCGGGGAGCTGCAGCGCGTCGATGAAGCGGCCGCCCAGCGCGACCAGCCGACCATCGCGTCCGGCCACGTCGATGAGCGTCTCGAGCTCGGACCGCAGCGTCTCGGTGAGCGGGATGCCGACGCTCACCAGCAACATGCGCGCCTCGAGCTGGCGGCCCGCGAGGAGGAGCACGCTCGTCGGGGTGTCGGGGCCGAGGTTGTGAGCGCGCCAGCCGACCTCGGTGAGTGCCAGCGACGCGAGCATCGGCGCGACGAGGTAGGGATCGGTCGACGGGGCCGCGGTGACCACGACCGGCGCGTCGGGCTCGGCGTTGTCGGGCAGGAGGCCGCGCAGCTCCTCGACGGCACGCACACACAGGTCGGTCGCGCGGTGCTCGATGAAGATGCCCTCGGTGCCGTGCTGCCAGAGGGTGCCGATGCGGCTCATCGCGGGACGGATGACCTCGTCGGCGATGACCCCCACCGAGTGACCGGCCAGGAAGAGGCCGACCAGCACGCCGCGTGCCTCGGCGCCGCGCCCCTCGACGAGGTCCTCGTGGAAGCGTTCGCCCGCCACGCCCAGCGGCGAGGCACGCGTGATCTGCATCACCGACTCCGAGAGCCCGAGGCGATCGGGCCGCACGATCTGGAGGCGCTGATCGCGCAGCCAGCGCATCGCCTCGTCGCGCGCGATGCGGCGATGCCCTCCCGTCGTGCGGAAGGCGGTCAGGGCTCCCTGGTCGACCCAACGCTTGACCGACGACTCGCTGACGCCAATCGCCTCTGCCAGCTCCTTCGGTGAGATGCCGTGCTTCATAGCCTGCCCGTTTCCTCGGGTGAGACCCGCGAGGTTCGGTAGCAAGTTAGCACAGGTTGCACGAATTGAACGTTTCAGAGTGCGTCGGCTCAACTTTTCCAGGAAGCGTGCTCAGGCCGCGCCAGCACTCCGCGCGGTCGGCCACGCGCCCATCACTTCGGCAGGCACACGGTGGCGCTCGCGACCGGCGCGCTCGAGGTCCCGATGAACCGACTCGCGAGCTTGGCCTCGGTCCCGGCGATCGCCGCGCAGCTCTGGTTGGTCGTGTGGCTCTTGGCGACGCAGCGCCCGGTGAGGCCACCGTCGAGGCTCGTGCAGAAGGTCGGTGAGGCGCCCGCGCGATCGGGGCAGAAGCCCTCGCACGCGACCGTGCAGAAGCCGAGCTCCGCGCTGCCACCGGTCGGCGTGAAGCGATGGCAGGTCGCGCTGGCCGCGCCGCTCGCGAAGTTGCACTCGCTGTCCTTGGCGCACCCGCTGCCGACCCACTTCTGCGGGGCTGGAGCCGCGCCGTTGAGCTTCGGGAAGGTGGTGACGTCGTCGACGCGCACGAAGGTGAAGCCCGCGTTCTCGAGCTCGGAGAGGATCTCGTCGAGCTTGTTGGCGGTGTTCGCGTGGATGTCGTGGAACAGGATGATGCCGCCGTTCTTGGCCTTCACCTGCGACATCACGTAGCCGAGCATGTCGCGGCGAAAGCCGGTCGGGACGTACTGGAAGGTGGCCGGGGCGCAGTAGCCGCTCGACGCCGCGTAGCACCAGTCGGCCGAGTCGATGTGCCAGCCGGTCGCGACGTAGCCCTTGGTCTTGACGTAGTCCATGCCGCTGCAGCTCGCCGACCCAAACGGGAAGCGGAAGTAGCGCGGCGTGACGCCGGCCGTGCGCAGGATGGCGTCGGTCCCCATGACCTCGGTCGCGAGCTTCGCAGCCGTGACGTTCTTCAGGTTCAGGTGGCTCTGCGAGTGGTTGGCGAGGATGTGCCCCTCGGCCACGATGCGGCGCAGGATCGCGCGCTCGTTCTCGCCCTTCACGCGCGAGCCGTTGATGAAGAACGTCGCCTTGATGCCGTGCTGCGCCAACACGTCCAGCACCTTGGGCGTCGTGGCGGCGTTGGGCCCGTCGTCGAAGGTCAGGGCCAGGCGCTTGGCGAAGCCCGAGCTGTCGGGCACGACCACGCCCGAGCACCCGCCGGTGTCGGCCTTGCCGAGCTCGAGCTGCGCGTAGGCTTCCTCGAACGCGGCGCTGGCCTCGGCCCCTTCGTCGTCGCTGTCATCGCAGGCGGTGACGAGCGTGAGAGCGGCGAGCGACAGGGCGATGGCGGACTTCATGCGAGACCTCGAGAGGGGGATGCCGTCGGGCGGCGCTTCATGCTCCCCGGCGCGGGCCAAGTCAATGCTCGGGCGCGCAATGTCTTATCGGCGCAGGCCCTCCAGGCGGTCGTAGTGGCGATAGCCGAGCTGCTGGAGGGCGCTCGGACCGGCGAGCCCGATGTCGACCAGGGTCTTGGTGCCGTAGGTGCCGGCCAGGACGGGCGGGCTGTAGGCGGCGACGGCGGCGTCGGTGAGGAAGGGCTCGAGCGGCTGGAGCACCTTGTGGGCGTGGACGTGGATGAAGTGCGCGGTCGCGAGGCGCTCGTAGCCCGCGGTGAGCGGGGCCTTGATGACGTGCGGCGTCGCGAGGAAGGTGCCGCCGGTGAGGATCTCGAGCTCCTGCCCGACCTGCGCGACGAGGCAGCCCTCGGGCGCGAAGCCGCGCAGCATGACGCCCTGAGGGTGCTCGGGCGAGGGGCGCGTCCGCAGGTAGAGGCCTGACTGATCGTCGGGTCGCGCGCAGCGCTTGCCCTGCGGGTCGAGGAAGCGACCCCCCGGCAAGAGGGTCAGGAGGTTGAAGTCGGTGTGTTCCTCGCCCCAGAGGATACCGGTGCCGAGCTGGTCCGGGGTGAGCGGCAGGTAGCGCAGCGCGCGCGTCACGTGCGGCCCGCCGTGGACGAGCTCTTCGAAGAGGTAGGGGGCCAGGCCCAGCGCCTGCGCGCAGCCGCGGAGCAGCGCGAGCCCGACGCGGTGGAGCTGGTGCCCGATGACGAGCATGCGCTGACGGAAGGCGTCGTCGCCCTCGGGCCAGATGTTCTCGGCGTAGATCTCCGGGTATTGCTGGCGCGCGAGCGGGTCCAGGGGCTCGGGGGCCGCGAAGTAGCACTCCTTGAAGTCCGGCTGGCCGCCCGCGATGATCGCACGCTCGGTGTTGGGCGGGGTCCAGCCGCGCTGGAACCAGATGTCGGGGCGCGCGACCTTCTGCTTCTCGGATTCGGGCTGGGCCGTGAAGCCGAGGAAGGCGTCGTAGAACGCGTCGAGCGCGTGCGGGTCGATGCCGTGGGCGCGCACGTAGACGAGCCCGAAGCGCCCGAAGCCCTCGCGCAACCCATGGGCGGCGCGGTCGTTGGCGACCGTGTCGTGGCTCGCGAGATCGGCGAGGTCGACGATGGGGATCTCGGCGGCCAGGGATGCAGCGATCGCGGCGTTCGTTTCGGCGGTCGGCTCGGAGCTCATGGGGTCCTTCGGCGGCGGGGCAGGGGGGCCGCGCGCGCATCCTAGCCGCCGACCCCAGGCTGGGCAATCCGTTCCCCGGGTGGGGCGCTTTACCCGACCTCCGGCGCCGCATATGATGGTCGTCATATTCACCCTGGCTCTGGCCCCCGAGCCGCACCTGCGGTAGCCCACGGAGACGCCATGCATCGCCGACCGCCTCACCCCAGGTCCTCCTCGCGCCCCCTCGGACGACGCTCCCGCGGCCTGGCGCTGGCGCTCCTCGTGGCACTGTCCGCCTGCGCCGGGGCGCCATCCGCGCTCGACGACGCGAGCGGCCCGGGCTCGCGCTGGGCGGGTTCGACGCCTTCGCCGCTCACCCCGAGCGAGCCCGAGGGCGACCGCCGCGACGTCGAGCTCGTGCGCCGCGTGATGCCGTCCATCGTGTTGGTCGTGAACTCGCGCGCGGACGGCAAGACCACCTACGGGGCCGGCTTCTTCTCGGCCCCCGGCAAGGTGCTGACGGCGCTGCATGTGGTCGAGGACAAGGGCACCATCGCGCTCATGCTCTATCGCGCCGGGCGCCCGACCTACTCGCCGATGGACGGCGGCATCATGCGCTTCCTCTTCGAGAACTCGCGCGACCTGGTGCCGGCCACCATCGCCGAGCGCGACGGCGTGAGCGACCTCGCGACCCTCGCCTTCGACCCGACGGTGCTCCCGAGCCCGCCGATCCTCGCGTGGTCGGCCGACGACGTGCGCCCGGGCGAGCGCGTCCTGGCCCTCGGCCACCCGCAGCAGACGCCCTGGTCCTTCTCGGCCGGCATCGTCGGCGCCCTCCAGTACGGCCTCATCCAGCATGACGCGACGGTCGGCCCGGGCAGCTCGGGCGGGCCGCTCCTCAACACGCGCGGCGAGGTGGTCGGCGTCAACGTGGCCCAGGTCGTGAGCCAGCCCGTCGGCCTGTCCTTCGCGCGCCCGGCTCATGTCGTGAACTCGGCCTTCGGCGGCACCGCCCGCCCGTCCGGTGGGCGCGGGCAGTCCTCGGCGATCGACCTCGGCTCGGCGACCTCCAGCGCGCTCTCGTGCTGGCGCGCCCAGGAGCTCGCCCTGCGCGAGGTCGCCGAGTGCTTCGACTGGGAGTCCGAGTGGCGGCAGTACGTGCTCATCGTCGAAGAAGCCGCGAGCCTCGTCAGCGACCCCGACCTGAAGACGCGCATCGCGCAGTGCATCACCCGCCCCGGCGAGAAGGAGGCCTTCATCGAGCGGCGTCGCACCGGCGTCATCCGCGCCCTCGACCCGAGTGCCATGAAGAGCTCCGAGGCCAAGCAGGTCGACCCCAACGACCGCGACCTGCCGCCCGCCATCAGCGCCCTCTATCAAGAGGGGATGGCCGAGTCGATGCGCACCCCCGAGGGCTCGACCCGCCTCTTCGCCGAGGACTTCCGCGACCCCGAGCGCATGCGCTCACGCTTGCGCATGGGCCTTCGCGTCGAGGACACGCGCCGCATCGCGCCCGACCTCGAGTGGGTCTTGTTCGCCTCGAGGAACAGCGATGGCTCGGTCGCCCACTTCTCGGAGCTCTACGCGAAGGTCGGCGAGCTCTGGCTGCAGCGCGCCATGCCCTGGCCCGAAGAGGTCGAGCGCCTGCCGAAGTCCTGGCCGCCGCCCATGGACACGTTCGCCATCAAGCGCAAGATCAGCCTGGCCTACATCGTCAAGCGCGCGCTCCGCGCCGAGGGCTGCTCGGCCAAGACCGGCTGACGCTCTCGCAGCTCAGAACGACCCGCGCACCCCGAGCGACGGCACCAGCGGCAGGCTCGTGATGTCGTCGCGGCTGCGATAGTCCGGCGCGTACTGCACCGACTCGACATTGCCGCGGTTGGTCGCGTTGGACAGCTCGAAGTACACGTCCAGCTTCCACGCATCGAAGAGC
>JAEUKJ010000746.1 GCA_016792665.1 Deltaproteobacteria bacterium
CGAGATCGACTTCCTGTCGATGCTCACGCACGAGGTCGGCCACTTCTTCGGCATGGACCACTCGGCCGACGTCGACGCCACGATGTACGCGAACTACGCCAACAACGATCGCCTCGCCGGTCGAACCCTCGGCCAGGACGACATCGACGGCATCTGCGCCCTGTATACGGACGTCCCCGAGCACGTCGAAGGCGGCAAGGACGACGGCTGCTGCGGCGGCGGGCCTGCCTCGCTCGCGGGTCTCGGCGGCCTCGTGTTCGTGCGCGCGATGCGCCGCCGTCGTCGCGATTAGCGGGCTCAGCGCCACCGTTCCATCTCGCCTCGCGAGTTTTCCCGCACGCTGCTAATCTCCGGGCGTGCACGCGAGCCCACGCCGTCTCTCCTCCCTCGCAGCGAGCCTCGTGCTCGTCGCCCTCGCCTCGCTCCTGGTGCCCGTCCGGGCCGAGCCCGAGCGCTCGCGCTTCTCGGCCGGCGGCTACCTGCGTGTCATGGCGCGCCCCGATTTCCAGGGCGGCGACGGCAAGCTCGGCTATTGGAACCTGCACGGTCGCCTCCTGAACGAGGGCCCCTACGCCGCGCTTGAGCTGAAGCTCGATCTCCTCCCCGAGGTCGCCGGCAAGAACACCCCGTGGACCTCGGTCCACGCCAAGATCGAAGGCGGCACGGTGCAGGGCGGCACGCGCGACAACGGCTCGCTCGCCAATCTCCGGCTCTCGCAGCTCTATGCGCGCGCGGGCAACGTCGGGCTGGCGCATGTGACCTGGCAGATCGGCACGCTCGACTACTACTTCGGTGACCTCGGCCTCTACGACCTCCGCCCGGCCCAAATCTTCTTCGAGACCATCGGGCTCTCGGCCCGCTATCAGCGCGGCGACATCGACCTCCTCATCGGGGTCGGCGACTCTGGCTACGCCCTCCGCGGCGAGCAATACGACTCGGTACTCACCGGCGGTCTCGCCCTGCGCGTGAAGCTCGCCGAGAAGTTCCAGATCGGGATCGGCGGCCAGCTCCTGTGGGAGCCCGAGGTCCGCGGCAACCGCTTCGCCCCGCACACGACGCCCGGCCTCGACTACGAGGACTACCTCCGCGGCGAGGTCGTCCAGCGCTTCGACGAGCAGAACCCCGGCCGCCTCGACGACCTCCCGAAGCCGGTGCCGCAGTCGGCGCTCGGCTGGAAGGCCATCGCCTACGTGGGCTTCGGGGCCGGCCCGCTGCGCTGGAACAACCTCTTCGCCAAGCTCGAGCACCGCCTCGGCGACCAGTTCGTCACCGAGACCTACCAGGGCCGCGACTTCACGCTGCACGTGAACGACCTCACCAACCAGCGCTACGCGCTCCAGATCGGCAACGAGGCCCAGTTCCAGCTCGTCGAGGGTCGCCTCGACCTCGTCTGGTCGCTCCTCTACGGGCAGGACTGGGACGACGACAACGCGGTCGCGCCTTCGGATTTCGACCGCACCTACTACTCGACCGTGCTGCGCCTCCAGACCTACCTCACCCCCGAGCTGCACGTCCTCCTCGAGACCTCGCTGGCGCGCGAGAAGAGCCGAAACGGCAATGCCTACAGGCGCTTTGGCGACTCGGTCTTCCGCTCGACGGACGGCCTCTCGGACGCACGCGGCCTCGAGTACGGCGACAGCGACACGCGCGACACCTGGCAGTTGAAGGTCGGCCCGGTGCTCTCGCCGCTCGGCCTCGGCGTCTACACGCGCCCGTCCTTCCGCTTGCTCTACGGACTCCAGTGGTCGAGCCAGGTCAACGCGTTCGGGAACTCGTTCGTCGAGAGCCTCGATCAGTTCAATCAGTATGGGGCGCCGAACCAGCGCTTCCATCATCTCGTCGCGCTCGAGGTCGAAGCATGGTTCTGATTCGCACCACCCTCGCGACGCTGGCCTGTGTCGTGCTCGGCGCCTGCCTCGCCTCGACCCCGCCGGCCAAGCTCTCCGAGCCGACCCGGATCGCGGTCGAGCTCCGCCTCGAGGGGCCTGATGGCAGCGCGGTCGAGGCCGGCCCGCAGCTCCGCGAGCAGCTCACTGGTGAGCTCCTGCGTCGGAACCTCGTCACCATGCCGCTGTCGCTCGACCTCGAGCAGCAGCGCACGACGTCGCGTCGGCTCGAGGTCGTCGCCGCCGATCCCGCCGCCGACGGCGCGCCCTGGGTCTTGCTCGTCGAGGCCCGCGCGCGCTTCTTCTCGCAGCTCTCGGGGCGCTATCGGTGGGAGGTCGAGGTGCGCTCGACGCTTGCGCCGCGCACCGCACTCGCCGATGCGCAGGCCAGTGACCTCGCGGTCGCAGCCTTCCTCCAGTACGAGCACGAGGGTCCGGGCGATGCCATCGCGTTCGTGCGCCGCCAGCTCGTCGACGATGTGCTCGGCCTCGTCGACCGCGTCGTGACGAGGTCGCCATGAAGCTCCGACACGCCCTCACCATCGTCTTCGGCATCGCCCTCGGGGTCCTGACGGGCGGCTGCCCGAGCGACGAGGTCGGCTCCGACACGCGCGACACCGACGCGGCCGACACGCGCGACGCCGCCGATACGGCCGACACGCGCGACACCACCGATACGGCCGACACGCGCGACACGCTCGACGCGAGCGACGTCGCGGACACCGCGACCGAGACGAGCCAGCTCGACGTGGACACCGTCCCCGACGCGACGCCGCTGTCCATCGGGTGGTGCATCCTCCAGTACCCGAAGTCGCTCACGCTGGCGCCAGGTGCGGCCTCGGGCATGGTCTACGGGCGGGTCTTCGTCGCCGGCGTCACCGAGACCTCGACGCCCGATCGAGACGGCTACCCGGTCCTCGCCGAGCTCGGTGTCGGCTCCGGCGATGACCCCGAGTCGTGGACGTGGACCGCCGCGACCTACGTGCGCGACGTCGGCAACGACGACGAGCTCGAGGCGAGCTTCGTGGCCCCGACTATCGAGAGTGACTATCACTTTGCCTACCGCGTGCGGCTCCTCTCCGCCGACGCTGGCGCTTGGAGCTACTGCGACGGAGACGGGCTCGACGATGGCTTCGCGGTCGGCGATGCCGGCGCGCTCACGGTGGCGGTGCCGCCTGCCGACGAGGTCGACTATGCCGTCCTGCGGCCGGCCGTGGCCTCGTGGGTGGTCGGCGCCACGCCCGCCACGTTCGAGGTCGTCGTCTTCGAAGCGGGGCTCACGCAAGGTGCGGGCGCCGGCGCGGGCGTCGCAGTGCAGATCGGCTATGGCGATCCCGACGTCGGCTTCACCTGGCTCGACGCGAGCTACCTCCGCGACGAGGACGGGCTCGGCACGCTGGACAACGACGTCTACGCGGTCGCGCTCCCGGCCGCGCTCGCCGTCGGCACCTACGACGTCATCGCGAACGTCACGCTCGACGGCGGCGAGACCCGCACCTACGTCGATACCTCGGGGACCCTCGACGGCTACGACCAGAGCCTCTCGGCCAAGGCCACGGTCCTGTCCGCTGCCGCGGTCGACTACTGCCGCATCCAATACCCGACCGACCCCATCGCCCTCACCCTCGGTGGCACGGCCGATGTCTACGGCGTCGTCTATCAGCCCGGGGTCACGGGCACTGCGGGCACCCACGCGCTGCGCTCGGCCGCGGGCTTCGGGCCTACCGGCTCGACCCCGGACGCCACCTGGACCTGGTTCGAGGGCGCCTTCCACGGCACCTTCGACAACGGCTTCGGGCAGCAGACCAACGACGAGCACAAGGCCGTGCTCAACCCCTCGGCCACGGGGACCTTCGACTGGGCGTGGCGCTTCTCGCGCGATGACGGCGCCCACTGGACCTACTGCAACAAGGCTGGCTCGCCGACCTGGGATGGCTCACAGGCCGGCAAGCTCCTCATCTCTCCGTAGGCAGGGGGCTGAAAAAGGGCCATCTGCGGCGTCGCTCGGAGCGAGTCGTCGTTGCGGCGTACCTCGGGTACGCCTCACTCCTTGTCGCTCCGGCTCCTTGCATCTCGCCTGCCGGATTCACTTGAAGGAGGGGGCGGTGCGCGTGACCTTCTCGCACTTGTCCTTGCCGGCGACCTTGTGATCGGCGCCCGAGGGGCAGGTCGCGTCGACGCGCTTGACGGTGCTCTGGTCGATGCAGCGGTCCTTGTTGCCCGAGCCGCCGTCGATGTCGAGCTGGAAGCCGCCGGTGCACTTCACCTCGCGCTGGCCCTTGCTCTTGTCGTTGTGCTCACAGTGATCGGCACCGCTCACGCTGACCAGCGTCCAGTTGGCCGCGATCTCGCCGATGTTGAGCTTGCACTCGACGGCCTTGGTCGCGGACGTCACCATCTCGCACTTGTCCTTGAACACCCCGTCGACCTTGAGGGTGTAGTCCTTCGGGCAGTCGGCGTCCTCGGTCACCACCTTCTCACAGGCGTGGTCGACGCCGAGGCCGTTGCGCTTGAGCGTGCCGCTCGGGCAGTACGGGGTGAACCAATCGTCGGCGAAAGCCGCGCCCGAGAATCCGACGACCGTGACGGTGAGCGAGAGGGGAATCCACTTCATGAGTTGCTCCTGGTGGTGAGTGCCGCCGCGCCCATCGCGCTGGCGGCCCGCAGACGGAGCAGAGCCGAAGTGATTGCTTAAGTGGGCTTATTCGTCCGGCGCGGCAGCCGACGCCAGGCCGTCGGCGCGCGCGTGAGTGTCGTTCAGGCCAGGTCGCGCATGGTCAGCGCGCCGAGGTAGTCGCGCTTGCCGAGGTCCACGCCGTTGTGCCGCAGGATGGCGTACGCCGTGGTCAGGTGGAAGTAGTAGTTCGGCACGGCATATTCGACGCAATAATCCGCGCCGCTCATGCACTTGCCCTCCCACCGCGGGTGCGTGATGACGCGCTCGGCGGCACCATCGAAGTCCGCGCGGCTGATGGTGTCGAGCCACGCGAGGGTCGACGCGATACGCGCCTCGAGCTCGGCCAGCGTCTTCTCGTTGTCGTCGTGCTTGGGCGGCGTCTTGCCGGTGAGGCGCGCGGTCGCGAGCTTCGCGTTGTCGCAGACCATCATACACTGACGCGCGAAGTCGAACTGATCGGGGGCGAGCCGCATCCCGACGAAGACGTTCGGGTCGAAGCCCTTCGCCTGCGCGTACGCGGTCGCCTTCGCGAGGAAGCTCGCGAGGTGGCCGAGGCCCTTCTTCATTTGACCGAGGGTGCTATGGATCGATGCGTCGTTCATGAGTATGTCCTAGCCCACCTCCGTCGCGCGCGCGACCCCTCCAAATGGCGAGGTCCCGCCGGCCCTTCGCACCCCGAGGAAGTATGAGCAATCATGGACGATTCATCTGGCACGAGCTGATGACCACCGACCCGGCCGCGGCCCCCTCCTTCTATGGCGAGGTGGTCGGCTGGACGACGCAGTCCTTCGGTGAAGGCATGGACTACACGATGTGGGTCGCCAACGGCGTGCCCGTCGGCGGCTTCATGATGCTGCCCGAGGGAGCCCGCTCGATGGGGGCCCCGTCGCACTGGATGGGCTACGTCTCGGTGGCCGATCTCGACGCCAAAGAGCGCGCTGTCGTACGGCTCGGCGGGCGCGTGTACGTGCCGCCGACGGCGATCCCCGGCGGGGGCCGCTTCGCCATCTTCGCCGACCCGACCGGCGCGACCTTCGGCATGCACGAGAACGACGGCTCCGACCCGATCGGCAAGGGCCCGGGACACTTCGGCTGGGCCGAGCTGGCGACCTCGGACCCGGAGGCCGCGTGGGCCTTCTATGGTGAGCTCTTCGGGTGGCACAAGACCGACTTCATGGACATGGGCCCGATGGGCCTCTACGAGCTCGTCGGGACCGAAGCCCCAGCCCAGCGCGGCCCCGTCACCGCGGCCAGCATGGCCACGAGCTTCGGCGCCATCCTGCCCCGTCCGCCCGAGATGCCGGTCTCGGCCTGGACCTTCTACGCCGAGGTCGCCGACGCCGACCAGGCGCAGGCCAAGGCCCTCGCGCTCGGCGCGGCTCCCTTCATGGAGGTCATGACCGTCCCTAGCGGCGATCGCGTCGGCCTCTTCGCGGACCCCTCGGGGGCTGCCTTCGGAGTCGTGTCGAGCCCGAAGTCCTGAGGCTCGTAGGCTGGAGCTTCGGCTCGCGTCCCTTCGCGCGCAGCCCGGCTACGCCTTGGATTCCGCCAGTTCGCCACCGTCGAGCCAGGCCTTTTTCTTGGCCTCGGTTCGGCGGTGCGCGATGACCTCGTTCAAGGCCGTGCGGAGCTGGGCAAGCTGCGTCAGCGTGACCGTGGACGGACCCGTCGGGGGCAAGGACGGGGAGATGGTCTTGGCCCTCCAACGCCTTCTCGGTGGTCTTGGGGAGCCCGCTCGCGAAGCACGCATCGATCGTCGAGGTGACCTGCACTCCCGCCTGCGTCGCGCGCGCAACCTTTGCCGCGATGACGCCCTTGCCGACGGTCGCGCCGTCGGCGCCCACCAGACCGTCTGGGCGACCGTGCCCCGCGTAGTAGATGTCGAGGCGCTCTCCGCGCTTCGGGTCTTCGAAGTGCTCGTGCAGCGCCGGCCCCCACCCGCGGCTGCCGAGGACGGCGCGCGGCGGCCTCGAGGACCTCTCGGTTCGGTCATGAATAGAGAGTGACTCTCACTTCTTGCGGGCGCCCTTGTGCGCCCGGACCTGCGCCTTCGCGTCGGTCTCGAACGAGAGCGACAGGTTCTCGAGCTTCGACCCCCCCTTGATCTTGCCCTCCAGCGGGTTCGGCATGTCCTTGCCCATGGCGGTCACGAAGCCGTACTTGTCGGCGAGCCCGTCGAAGCCCAGGTCGGCATAGCCGAGCTTGGCCTCCATCCCGCCGGTCGCCGTCTTCTGCTTGATGCCGAGCTGGTCCATCTGCAGGCGTCCGCCGAAGATGCCCTCGCCCACCTGCTCGTTGATGCCGAGGCGCAGGTGGTCCATGGTGAGCTCGGTGCCGAGGAGGTCGTAGCTCTCCTTGGCGTCGATGCGCCCGAGCTCGATGAAGCCGCGCATCGGCCCGATCTGGAGCGCGAAGTTGGAGGCGCCCGCGTCCTCCTTGATGTCGACGCCCATCGCGCGCAGCGTCGTCTTCATCTCGCGGTGGATGGCATCGAAGATGCGGGTCTGCTCTTGGATCGCGGCGAGCGAGCTCAGCGGCGCCTTCTCCTTCTCCGCCTCGATGTGCGCCAGGTAGCCGTCCTGCTTGACCTGGTTGCGCGGGTCGTTGGCAAAGTGCGCGTAGGGGTCGCTCGGATCGACCGGCGGCTTCTCGCGGCTCTTCTCGCGCTCGGCGATCGCCTTCTGCCAGAAGGCGAGCTCCTTCTCGAGCTCGGCCTTGGCCTCGACGATGGTGTCCATCGCGTCGAGGGTCTCGCGCGTGAAGCGATCCCGCTGGATCTTGGTCAGCACCGCGTTGATCTCGAAGTCCGGGGCGTAGCGCCGCAGTGCCAGCAGGGCCTCGATCTTCGCGGGCTCCGCGACGAGGTACGACAGCGCCGTCGCGAGGGGGACCGAGTCCCCGGCGCTCGGGTTGTATCCCTTCGGGAGCTCTCGCGAGCGTCCCTCCTTGCCGACGTCGAAGCCAACGGAACCGAACGGGACGATCGCGGGGACCGCCGACCCCATCAATCCGAAGAGCGTGATGGCAGGCATGAGGAACTGTCCGGTCAGGGCTCCGACCATGGCGCCTCCCAACATCCCTCCCTTCTCGGCGGACGTTCGAGCCCCGGCGCGCGCGAGCCAGGCCGCCTGGTCGTGCGCCGACATGCCCTCGAAGGCCGCCGCCATGTCGGCGCCGAGGCTGCTGCCGTACTTCTGGCCCAGCCAGGCTCCGGCCGCTCCGCCCAACATCGGCATGAAGGGGCTCGCGGCCACGAGGAGGAGGCCGAGCTTGCCGATGAGCTGCGTGGACATCTCGACCCGCACTGAGAAGGTGTCACCCTCGCCGACGGTGTAGATGCGCAGGTCCTGGGTCGGGAGGATCTTCATGCCGAGCAGCTCGGTCGTGCCGAGCGAGGCGAGGAGGGCGCCCGTGTCGAGGGCGCCATCATCGATCTTCAGGCGCGGCATACCCTTGACCAGGGTCTTGCCGTCCATCGCCATCTCCGCGCCCACCGAGAGGTCGGCGTTGCAGCGCGCGAGCAGCCCCGCCAATGCCGGCCGCAGCTTCTCCATCGAGAGATTCTTCTGGCGCTCGCCCGCGTTCTTCTCGACGAGCTCCTCGGAGCTCAGCTCATTCTCCTGGAGCTCTCTGTTGTTGGCGATCTGCTGGTTGGTGCGGCCGCGCTTCCAGTCCCCTTCCCAGAGGTGGTACTTCGCCTTCACGTCCTCGGGGATGTGCAGGCTCTCGACCCACACCTTGCTGGCGCTCTGCACGTGCCCGTCGAGTCCCTCCTCGGTGTACTTCGACAGCGTCGATCCCTCGATCACCGAGGTGTAGATCTCGGGCGCGTCGAACTCGAGCTTGTCCTTGTTGCCGACGCCGAGCCCCATCTCGCCGTGCACGTTCTTCAGTGCGACCTTGCTTGCGCCGAAGTCCGTCGCACCGTCCTTGAAGTTGCAGAAGAGTCCCTCGCCCTCGATGGCGCCCGAGAGACCCAGCGCCCCCATCTTCTCGAGGCCGACCTTGCCGCCCACGACCGCCTTTTCGAGCGTGATCTTGCCGTCCTGCATGACCCCATCGATCCTCTTCAGGTCGATGACGTCGAGGTCGGTCAAGGTCATCTGCTTGCCCGGGTTGCGCGGGTCGGGCGTGACCGCCATGCCGCTCGCCGGGTCGTTGTACGCGAGCGACGTGCCGGTCACCTCGTCGATGTGGAGTCGCGTGACGACGAGGTCGGTCGCCGGCAGCATCATGCCGCGAACGGGCTTGTCGTAGCTGCGGTAGTGACCGTCGGCCTTCACGCCCTTGGCCGCGATCCCTTTGCCCTCGAAGGTCGCGCCGCCGCCCCGCCACAGCACCTTGGGCAGCCCCGCGCTGGCGACGTGGACCCCGCTGAAGCTGGTCGTGTCGCCCTCCATGCGGAGCTTGCCCGCGGCGTTCTTCACGTCCAGCCCAAGCAAAGTCCCGTCGCTCTTGGTGGGGTCCTTCATGCCCATGTTGACGGTGCCGCCGAGGCTGGCCTTGCCGAAGGCCAGGTCCATGACATCCTCGCCTTTGTCGTTCTTCAGCATCTTGAAGTCGAGCGAGCCGACGTGCGCCGAGGTCTGGAGGTCCATGCCGTCCATCTTCATGGCCAGCGACTTGGCATCGAGGTTCTTGGCGTCGAGCTCCAGCGTCATCGTGTCGAGGTCGAGGTTCCGGAGGTTCAGGGCGTCGACGGAGGCGTCCTTCACGGTGATGGTCTGTGCGCTCTTGCCGCTGCCCATCGCGAGATTCACGAAAGGGATCTGGGCGTGCTTGGCACCGACGTGGTCGACCTTGATGTGCATCTCGCCCTGGGCGTCGGTCTTGACTGTCACCTTCAGGTGCACGTCGTCGCAGTCGAGCCCGCTCTTGGTGTCGAACACCATGCCGTCGGCGGCGTAGCTGATCGGACCGAGCCCGAGCTTCTTCAGGTCGACGTCGACGTTGTAGTCGCCCTTGGTCAGGTCGGTCGAGATCGCGCCCTTGCCGCCGGCGATCTTGGCGATGTTCACGCCGACGCCCATGCTCTTCATCTTGAAGTCGAAGTCCTCGGCCGCGAGGTCCGCGAGCTGGATGTCGTACTTGCCGTCGGCCACCAGCGCCCCCACGCTGAGGCCGGTCTTCAGCGACTTCGCGCCGAGCTCCATCCCCTGTCCGAGGTCGATGGCCAGCTTCTCGGCCGAGACCTCCTGGGCATCCAGCCCGAAGTCGTAGGTCTGGAGGTCCACATGGCAGAGCTCGACGCCCTTCATGCCGAGGCTGCCTCCCTGCTTGGCCCCCAGCAGATAGTCGGCGTAGCGGAACTCGAGCGCGCCCGAGCTCATCGACCCGATGTCGATCCTGTCGAGCACGTTCTTGGCCCCGCCGAGCTTGATGCGCCCGGACACGCGCAGCTCCTGGAGACCGATCGGCTCGGGCGCCTTGACGCCCATGGTGCCGGTCTCCCAGTCGAGGCTCGAGAGCCCGATCGAATTCACGCCGAACTTGTCCAGGATGACGGCGTTGTCTTTCGGGTCGTAGCTCAGGCCGCCGCCGAGCCCTTGGACCGAGAGCTTGCCGATCATCGTCTGGTCGCCGGTCTTGACCCCTTCGACGGTCAGCGAGCCCGAGGTCTTCGTGTCGACGCCGAGCGTGCCGCCCTTGCCGCCCTTGGGGTCAGGCTCCGCGGCCTTGCCTTTGTCGACCTCTCCGGTCTTGGCACTCGGCGCGGGCAGGGTCTTGCCGTGTCCCTCCAGCCCGAGCCCTTCGACGGCGATGCGATCGACGGTCAGCGACTCGCCCGCGTTGGCCGCGACCGTCGCGAGCTTGCCCATCTGGAAAGCCGAGATGCCCTCGAGCGTGAGCGCGTTGGCGCGGGCGATGGGCTCGAGTCCGCCGGCCCGCGCGGTCGCGACGAGGTCGGCATACACGTCGCGCACGCGCTCGACCTCGGCGGCCTGCGCCTCGAGCTTCTTCCGCGCGGTGAAGAGGTCACCCAGCGCTTTGAGGTCGGCGGTCCGCGCTTCTTTGGCGCGCGCGATGATCGCCTGGCGCTCGGCCACGGCGGTGTCGCAGGCGAGCTTCCCTTTCGCATCGTAGTCGAAGCCCGTGCCGTCGCCGTGGTACGACTTGACCCAGCGGACCTCCTTGATCTCGGCCTCCAGCGCTGCGATCCCCGCATCGTACTGCGCGATGCGCCCGCGCAGGGTCTTGCTGTCGACCTCACCCGCTGCCTTTCGCGCGGTGGTCGCCTGGGCGATGAGCGCATCGAGCGAGGTCGCGCGCGAGAGATCGATCGCGTTCGAGACGAGGTCCTTCTTGCGCGCCTCGATCGCGCTCGCCAGTGCGAGCAGGCGGGGTCGCACCGCGACGTGCTCCTGCGTGAGCCGCGCGTCCTCGGCCGCGAGCCCTTCCAACTGCGCGCGCAGCGCCGCGATCTGGGCCGGGTCGGTCGAGGCCGGCTTGGCCTTCTGCTGGACGCGCGCGATCTCCGCCTCGAGGCGCGTGCGCGTCTGGGCGTTGGCCGCGATCTGCCGCGTGGCCTCGTCGCGTGCGCCCTCGATCTTGATGTCCTTCACCTCGGCACGCTCGAGGGACAGCCCGCCGCCCGCCTGCTCGGTGGCCCGCCCCGCGAGCAACGCCTCGAGGTCGCCCATGGCCGAGACCTTCAGGTGGTCGGCGGTGATCGACTTCACGGACCGGTCCCCGCCGACCGCACCGCGCGCGTCGTCCTTCATCGCGAGCCCGTGGACCCCGATGTGGCCGATGCTCGCCTTCGCGTCGACCGCGCTGTGTTGGTCTTTCGCGGGCGCGCCGCCCGCGCCGTCGGTGCGCGTCACCTCGGAGGTCACGTCGATGCTCAGCGCCAGGTTCTTGACCTCGACCTTGTCGACCTTGGTCGTCGTCGGCGACTCGAGCTGCTTTCTCAGCTCGAGGAAGCGCGCGCGGTCGTCCTCGTCCAGCTCGCGCAGCCGCGAGCGCAAGAGCTCGTACTCGGTCACCACCGGCTCGAGCTCTCGCTGCTCGATCCATAGGGCGTTGATGCGCTTCTGGGTCGCGTCGCGCTGGTCCTGCGAGATCTCCTGGGCTGGATCCTTCGGTGTCGCGAGCGAGCTCCGGAGCTGTTCGAGCTCCATCTTGATCGCGACATCGCGGCGTCGGTCCTGCGAGAGGTCGACGCCGTTCATCGTGATCTCGGCGTTGGTCACCGAGAGCTTGCGCGACTCGGTGGTCGCGGTCGTGTTGCCCTTGTCCGGCGCGCCCCCGTGGTCCTTGCCCTGGTCCCCCTTGTCGCCGAGCTCGCGCTTGTCGCTGCCCTTGTCGAGCCCGAACTCGGTCTTGGCGACATGCAGCGACGCGACCTTGGTCCCGCCCATGTCCATGCCCTGGACGTCGATGGCGCCGATATGACCTTCGACCTCCAGGCGCCGCGTCTCGACCATGGCGCGCTCGATCTGGAGCGCCTTCAAGCGCCCCTCGGCTTTCTCCTTCGCCGCAGGATCATTGCCGGCGGACGCCGCCTCGAGCTCGGCCTTGGCCTTCATGATCTCTGCATCGACGGCGCGCAGGTCGCGGCGATCGGACAGGGTCGTCGCGGTCCTCTCCTCGACGCGCGCGGCCTGGGCCTTGCGCTCCTCGAGCTTCTTCACCCGCTCGTCCTTGCCCTTGTCCTTGGCGCGCTCGATCTTCTTGGCGCTGCGCTCTTGCTCCCGGACCGCACGGTCGTGTTCGCGCTTGATGCGGTAGTCGCCGCGCTCCTCGAGTTCGTTGCCGAGGTGCATTCCGAGCCCGTTCGGATCCTTCACGCTGAGCTCGCTCTCGCCGACCGAGAGCTTGTCGAGGTGGCCGCCATCGCTCTGCACGAAGCCCACCGCGTCGATGGCCCCGAGCTTGGCGACGATGCTCGCCGCGTCGCGCATGAGTGCGGTGCCTTCCAAGAAGGCGCGCGTCGCGACGACGCCGAACCTCAGGGCCTTGGCTCCCAGGGCCGCGCCCTTGAAGGGCATCATCTCGATGACGCGGCTCGCGATGTGGATGACCAGGTCGCGCAGCTTCTCGAGCCAGGTGGCCGGGTTGGTCTCGGGCGACTCCAGCTCGAGGGTCATGCCGCCGAGATCCAGCGATTCCAGCGCGACCATGCCCTGCGGATCGGTCTTCAAGAGCTGGCCGATGTGGATCGCGCCGACTTTCACCGACACGCTGCGCTTCTGGTCGAAGGCGGTCCGGCCCTTGAAGGCGAGCTCGATGCCGTAGAGGCTCGACGCCCCGGTCTTCAAGAGGCTCGTGCCCGAGCGGCGGCTCGTGGCCGCGATCTCCAGGGCCGGAATGGCGATGCGCTTCTCGCCGCTGAGGCCGTTGGCCTCGACGACGAGCATGTTCTCTTTGCCCTTGTCCCGGTCGTTCTTGCCGTTCTTGCCCTTGTCGTCGAGCAGCGCTTCGAGATCGGCCAGGCCCTCGGCCACGGCGCCCGCCTCGGCGAGCTTGCGCAAGAGCCACTTGCCGGCGTGCTTGGCCTCGGTGAGCGCCTGGAGCAGCTCGGCCTCACTCGGGACCCCGCACCACTTCAGGATCTGCTTCACGGGGCCGATGCCGCCCAACGCGTAGCCGAGGATCGCGGCGGGATCGGTCGGCCGCTCGTGCGGCTTCAGCTGCAGGCCGGCCATGTTGGGGAAGCCCTTGCAGAGGGCCTGGAGATCGATCTCGCCCTTGAAGCGCACGCGTCCGGCGAGCGCCCCGAAGAGGACGCCAATGGCCTGGCTGATCGCGGTCGTCGCCGCGACGGCACGCCCGAACCAGGTGCTCGCAGTCTGGTCGACGATCTTCTCGGACCAGGTGCCGTCCTCGGCAAAGCCGAGCGCGCTCAAGAGCCCTGAGTGGGCCTTCCAGTGCTGCTTCACGAGCGGCGCCACGACGGCCGCCTCGTCGGCCTGGATCACCATCCGAAGGACGCCTTTCAGGCGCTCGGTCGGGGCCGCCTCCCACAGCTCGGGGTCGATCGCGCTGGCGAGCAGCGCCTGTCGATCGGTGTCCTCGGTGGTCGGGGTCCTGCCTGCCTCGCTGGCCACGCCGTTGGTCGACGCGTCGACGGCCGTCTCCTTGGCGGCGTTGCCCGCGTAGGTGTCGAAGCGCGAGCTGTTCTTGTACTCGTTGGACATGTTGCGCTCGGCCTTGGCGAGCGCGCCGCTGACCTTCGCGTCGTTCTCTGCGTCGGGCCCTGCGACCTGATTGTCGACTGCGGCAGCAGGCCCTGCGAGCAGCGCCTCGCGCTCGGCGTCCGGCAGGATGAGCAGCATCTCCCAGGCGACACGCGCCTCCCATCGGTTGGCGCCCGCATCGACCCACTTGCCGCCGTCCTTCCGGAACAGCTTCACCTGCACTTTGGTGAGCTCGACGATGTCGTCTTTGCACTGCGCCGGGTCGCGCACCCTCAAGACCTCGAGCAGCGCGTCCGCGGCCGCCTCGTCGGCCCAGATCGCCTTCGGGGTCGCGGTCTTGATGAGCGCGCGGAGACCGCCATCGGCATCGAGCGCGGCGACGACCTCCTGTCGGACCTTCGGGTCGGCCTGGCCCAGGCGCCGCAAGACCTCCAGCGCCGTGCCGCGCCGGACCGGCAAGCGGCCGGCCTTGCGCGTCTTTGCCTTCACGCGACCCAGCGCCAGCTCTGCCTCGTCGAAGAGGTCCTCGGCCGGCGGCGAGAGGTCCAGCGGACCCGGCCCGGTGTCGCTCGGATCGGGCGGCGGCATCAGCGCAGCTTGTCCGTCTTCGAACGACATGCCCTTCAAGATCGGGCGCATTCGCTCGCCGAGGCCCTGCTCGTTCGAGGTCGGTCCCGGCGCCGAGGTCGTGGTCGTCGGGGTCGTCGTCGTGCGCATCTCCTGCGCGGTGTTGCCATCGGACATCGGGACCTCGGGGGGCGACTGGGCGATCTGGCGCCACCGTCCGCGACCCGTACGCCCGGGGTCAACGCGGCCTTCGCCGCGGTCAGGCCGCTGTCAGATAGGTCCGATCCTGAGTGGGGCCGAGATCCCCCAGCAGGAACGACTGACACCAGCAGAGCGACAGGCAGTTCATCGCAGGCGCCGATCCGTCGCGACCGATGACGCGCCGCGTCATGCGGCCGGTCGTGACTCGGGGCGGGTAAGGCCCGTGAGCGAGGTTCGCGACCACAAAGGCGATCCCCTCGAACGACGGCGCGAGTGTCGCGTGAAGGGCGTCAAAGATGGATCACACTCACGAATAAATCCGGCCTTCCTCCCGGATTTTTCGACGATTTGACCACATGGCAAAGGAAGTGCAACGTAGGCCATGCTGGCCGCTTCGGCGGCCGCGATCTCTCGACGACGAGCCTCATCATGTCGCAGCACGAGACCGAGACCCCGACCCAGGCCCCTGCTCCCGCCGACCGATCTTCGGGAGGTGGCGGTGGTGGCGCGCCGGCCGCTCCCTCGTCGAGGAACCGAGAGCTCCGCCGCCTCTCGTACAAAGACGGCGCGGCCGCCCTGGACCCGCGCTCGGGCGATGCCCAGGCCATCGCCGACAAGGGCCTGAGCGGGCCCGGCACGCCGGTCGCGTCCTCGGCCGCGGCGCGCTTCGAGAAGTCCACCGGCCAGGATGTCTCCGGCACCAAGGAGCACACCGGACCCGAAGCGCAAGAGG
The DNA here is from genome assembly GCA_016792665.1 of Deltaproteobacteria bacterium. Classification (GTDB taxonomy): domain Bacteria; phylum Myxococcota_A; class UBA9042; order PHBI01; family PHBI01; genus WYBB01. The sequence goes on from JAEUKJ010000746.1 coordinate 15,205, forward strand.
CCTGTGCGGCGCTGGGCGGCGGGGTGAAGGGCTTCAGCATGGGCGGCGAGGTGGCGTACGCGTCTTCGCGCCCGGCCGAGCACGTCCAGATGCACGAGCTCGCGCACGTGGCGCAGGACCGCGGCGGCAGCGCGAGCGCGGGCGGCGTCCAGGCCTACGGCGGCGGCGGTGACCTCGAGGGCAACGCCGACCAGGTCGCAAGCGCGGTCGTCGGCGGGCAGACGGCGACGGTCGCCGGCGGCAAGACGGGCCTCGCGTTCTTCAAAGAGGGCGACGACAAGACGCTGGAGGCCGATCCCGGCAACGGCGATCCTGGCAATATCGACGCGAAAAATGACAATCCCAACGGTGACCCGCCGGGCGACGGCGACACCGACAAGGACAAGAAGGAAGACAAGAAGCCCAAGAGCGAGGCCGAGCAGGTCGCCGAGACCCACAGCCTGACGCTCCAGCGATTGAAGCAGGACCTCGTCGACCTGCGGAAGAATCAGCAGCGCATTTTCAATTTCCGAAAGGAGAAAAATGCCGCCAATGACGCCAAGTCGATCTTCACGCTGCTCTCGCAATATGACTCGCTGACCATCACGACCGCCTGGCAGGCGGTGATGGGCGAGGTCCCCGGCGAGTTCGACAAGCTCATCGACGCCATCGGCTACAAAGATGCCGCGCGCACCTTCCCGCGCGAGGCGCGCGCCACTCTGGCCGCCTGTCCGCCGGGGCGTCTCGAGACCTTCGCCGAGGGCGTGGTCAAGAAGAACCCGTTCGCGGCCGAGCTCGCCGTGGGCGTCATGCCGAAGGCGACCCAGGACGTCTTCACGGCCAAGCACCCCGAGCTGGCGACCGCGAAGAAGGTCACCGACAAGGACCGCGAGGCGCTCGACGCCGAGCAGATGTCGCTGAAGGACGACGCGCTCCGGAAGCAAGAGGAAGAGCGCAGGAAGGGCGTCGAGAAGGCGGGCGAGGAAGAGGGCAAGAAGAAGGAGATCGTCGACAAGACGCTGGCGACCGACGCCGCCAAGACGTTCGTCGACAAGGTCACTGCCTTCATCACCGGCGGCAAGTTCGTCGAGGCCCTGGTCGAGCTCGGCCAGCAGGGTGACGAGGCGATCTTCCTCGCGGCCGTGAGGGCCCTCGATGGGGCGAGCCAGATCGCCACGATGTTCCGCGGCCTCACCTTCGACGAGAAGTGGAACACGCACCCGGTGCCGCTGAAGAAGGTGCTGGCGGCGCGTACCGCCGACAAGAACCTGGAGGCCGCGCGCGAGCTCCTGGACATCACGCACTACCCGACGGTCGAGAAGGCCGACAAGAAGGGGAAGGTCAAGAAGGAGAAGCGCAGCGCCATCTCGTCCGAGGACGCGTACGCGGCCTATCACCTCCTGAAGGGGCTGCCGGCGGCGCACCGTGAGCTCTTCCAGAAGACCTATCCGGGCCTCGTCACGGCCATGGAGATGCACCTCAACAAGAGCATGCGCGAGGCCGACGACACCAACATGGTCGGGGCCGGCGGTGGCGACCAGGAGCTCCAGGCCCAGATGGGCCAGAAGATCGCCGACGACGCGCTCTGGGCCGAGCCGACGCCGGTGGACCAGCTGTCCTTGACCCTCAAGATGGCGGTGAAGTCCGGGCAGCGTGACGCCATCGGCAAGAAGCTGATGGCGATGAAGACGGCCGGCACCCTGACTGCGCTGTACGCCGATGGGGCGCGCAAGGCCGCGGTCGAAGGCGCGCTCGGCGTGACGGGCGACCTCGCCAAGACGCCCGAGGGCGTGACCCCGGACGCGCACTGGCTCTCCTGCCTGCAACTTCAGAAGACGGTCTCGTCGAAGGACGAGAGCCTCGACCACATGACCATCTTCGGCAAGGGCGGCGCGGTGCGCGCGCTGCGGCACGCGAACAAGGAGACGCGGGAAGAGAACAAGGCCGATCGCAAGAAGTGGACGGACGCCAAGAAGAACGGCGAGGAGGTCGGCGAGAAGCCCGACAAGAAGAACCCGACGCTCATCGGGCAGATCTTCAACGCCCTCGGCAAAAAGCCGTTGGATGTCGAGAATCTGCGCCTCGACGAGGCCCAGGCCAATATCGACACGTTCGCCTATGGCGGCGATCTCGAATTTGCCAAATCGAGCAAAGACGACAAGAAAAACCGCGCCAATATCCATTTCGACCAGAACCAGGGCGTGATGGACTTCACCTGCAATGACCTGCAGCTGAATCGCATCCGCTATCCGATGGGCGACATGGTGGTCGAGACCGGGCCGTGCTCGATGAGCGGGCTCGAGCTGCACGTGACCTGGCCGACGCCGCACAACCCCGGGCAGACGAGCGCCATCCACGTGGTCGCCAAGGGCCTGGCCATCGGCGACGTGATGGTGACGAGCCCGGGCTCGGTCATGGGCATCGGCAAGATCGACGCGAGCGACATCGTGTTCGACATGCGCGAGGAGAAGATCGACTTCGGCGACAACCCCGACTCGGGGGCGGCGCTGAAGATGCTGACCCAGTACAACCCGGCGCGTTCGATCATCACGTTCGGCCTGCAGTCGTACAAGAGCAAGCCGCAGGCGAACGACAACATCGCCGCGTTGACCCAGGCCTTTTCCGGCAAGCCGGCCGGGGCCCAGGGTGGGATGAACCTGCATGTCGGGTCCATCAACGCGACCGGCATCGCGGTCGGGGCCGACACCTTCGTCAAGAAGGCGAGCATCGAGGGCATCGACATGGTGTGGGACAGCCGCCCGTCGGTGACGGGGGCGGCGCGCATCGCCCAGCTCGAGAAGATGGTGAAGCAGGCGCAGACCGACATGGGCCTCATCCCGGCCGACGCGACCGGCGAGGCCGAGCTGCACAAACGCACGCGCCTCGAAGGGCAGATCGGCAAGTGGACGTCGGAGCGCGCCGACATCGAGAAGAAGATCCCCGGCTGGCAGGCCCTGGAGAAGGTCTATCAGGAGATCTACGAGCACCAGAAGCTGAACGGGCCCAAGGCCGGGCAGAGCGAGGACGCCGTCAACGCGATCCGCCAGAAGGCGGTCGCCGCGGGCATCGTGGGCGCCGATGCGATGGACCTCGGGCAGCTCGCGGTCATCGTGAAGCAGCAGCTCACCAGCGAGTCGGGCATCGTCACGTCGGTCGGCAAGATGGAGGCCGAGGGCATCGACGCGGGGGGAACGCACGTCGACAAAGCGACGGTCACGGGCGTCAACGTGGTCGGCAAGGGCGAGACCTTTGGTGAGGCCGTGGACCCGAAGCTCGCCAAGCGGCTCGGCGTCGAGGACGGGCAGACCAAGGAAGGCAAGGCCGTCGGGTCGTCGTCGAGCCTCGACATCGCGGGTGTCGAGGTGCAGGGCGTGGTGGTCGGCGGGAGCTCGCCGAAGCTCGAGGATCTGCGGAAGACCAAGGCGAAGTTGGTCGAGCTGCGCGACGCGGTGGGCAAGCTGCGCGAGCGCGACCCGAAGACCTTGAACAAGGACGAGGCCGCGGCGCTGGCCAAGGACGGCAAGGAGCTCGACGCGATCGAGCTGCAGTGGAAGAAAGAGATCGGGGCCGAGACCTACGGGTCGGTGGTCGACGCGATGCTGAGCTTCGCCGACCAGCACAAGGAAGACGAGATCAAGAAGAGCGCCGATCTGCTGGGGCAGTGGAAGGCGTTCGAGAAGAAGCTCGCCAGCGAGCCGACCACCGTCGAGCAGATCAAGATCTCGGGCATCGCCGCCTCGGGGACGACCTCGACGGTGAAGGGGCCCGACGGCACGACGACCACGAAGAACACCGTGAGCGCGTCGGTCGGCGAGATCGAGGGCAAGGGCATCCAGTCCGGCGACAACAGCGTCGGGAGCTTGTCGGCCACGGGGATCTCGGCGGCCGGGCAGAGCGAGACCACGACCAAGGCCGACGGCAGCTCGACCACCTCGGGGTCGGCTGGCTTCTCGGTGGGCAGCCTCGGCGCCAAGGACGTGAAGGCCGGCGGCATGTCGGCCAGCGACGTGAGTGTGAAGGGCCTGAACGGGGGCGGCGGCTACGATGCGTCGAAGGATGCCGCGGGCAAGACCACGTCGCAGAGCGCGAGCGGGTCGGTGTCGCTGGGGTCGGTGACCGGCACCAATGTGGACATGGGCAACGGCCAGACGTTCTCGAAGGCCGGGGTCGACAACGTCACGCTCGGCTTCGACGCCAACAGCAAGTCGAGCGAGGTGTGCCTGAACGTCGGCAAGGTCTACGCGGTCGGCGTCGAGATGCAGCGCGGCATCGATGCGGCCGGCAAGCGCAAGACCTCGCTCGAGGCGCAGATCGCGCAGGCCAAGAAGGACAAGAAGGACACGAGCAAGCTGGTCGACGAGCTGGCCAAGCTCGAGCAGAGCCTGAAGGGCTACCGCGACGCACACGCCGAGCAGGACCTCGTGCTCGGCGAGGTCAAGGCGATCGACACGCGCATCGAGGCGGCGCAGAAGCGGCTCGATGCGGCGCAGAAGGAGGCCGCGGTCTTCAAGCATCGCGTCAAGCGCAGCGACGAAGAGGCGGTCCAGAAGGCCGACCAGCAGCGCATCGAGTCGATCCAGAAGGAGCTCGAAGGGCTCCAGAAGGAGCGGGCAATCGCGAGCGCGAAGCTCACCAAGCCGCAGGGGATCATCGCGTCCTTCGAGACCGAGGTCGGGCTCTCGGGCGAGGCCTCGGTGAGCAACATCGATCTCCACCTGTCGGGGCTGCCGGGGCTCGAGCAGCTCACCAGCAAGGACCCGGACCTCTCGTCCGAGGTCAAGATGTCGCTGGGCGTCGGCGCGGTCGCGATCCCGACGGTCGACTACACCACGCCGGGCATGAGCATCCACATGACGAGCGCCAGCACCGAGAAGGTGGTGGCCGAGGCGCGGGTGAAGATCGGCAAGAAGCCGGCGATTGGCGGCAAGGCCCAGGGCTACGAGGTGCAGTCGATCGACCTCGACTCGCTCGAGATCCCCAACATCACCGGCAACGGCCTCCGCATCACGATGCCGTCCGAGGGTGAGCTCATCGAGATCGAGCTGCCCAAGGCGACCATCGACGGCATCTCGCTGAAGGGCGTGCATCTCGATGGGCTGGACCCGAAGTCGCTCGAGACCGCGACCGGGTCGCTCGACATCAAGAAGATCGAGACGAGCCTCGCGGCCAAGACCGGCAAGAGCATGTCGGCCAACGGGCACCTCGCGGTGACCGGCATCCACGCCAAGGCGCTGAGTTCCGGGGCGCTGAAGTTCGGCATCGACGACATCACGCTGGACCAGCTCGGCTTCGCGCAGACGACGACCGACAAGGACAAGAAGGACAAGAAGGGCAACAGCATCGTCACCCAGATCGTGAAGCTCGGCGGCAAGGCCAACAAGCTCGGCAAGATCAAGGTCGAGGGTGAGTACGATCGGGTCGGCAAGGCGCTGACGACGACGGTCGGGATCGGCGATCTCGACCTGCAGAACATCGCCTACGCGGGCGGTGGGACGAGCCTCTCGGTCGGGCGCGCGACGTTGAAGACCGCGAGCGTCACGGTGAAGGCGGCCTTCAAGAACGGCGAGGTGAAGCCGGGTGAGTCGTCGCTCGAGTCGCTGTCGATCTCCGAGCTGAAGGTCGACAAGCTCGCCGGCTCGGGCATCTACTACAAGGGTGGCGGCGTCCAGCGCGAGCGCTTCCAGGACGGCACCGAGAAGACGCACAAGGTCGAACAGGCCGTGTCGCTGAAGAGCGGCAACCTGCACAACCTGCGCGTGACCAACATCCAGTTGGTCGGTGACCAGCTCGGCGCGATGGGCGTGCACCTCGGCAGCGGTACGGTCGAGGGGCTGGCGTTGGCGATGAAGCAGGACGGCAAGAACGTGCTGCAGGCCAATGTGTCGGCGGTGGTGTCGAATGTCGACGCGAGCCTCATCGACGACGACCTGACGCTCGACATCGGCAAGATCGGCGGGGCCAACGGCAAGGGCGCCGACGTCAAGGTCTCGATGGGCGAGGGCGACAAGCAGATGAACGTCGGCCTCGAGGGGGTCACGGCGGGCAAGACGCATGTCGGCGTCCAGAACATGGGCAAGCAGGACCAGTCGATCGACGCGCGCATCGCCAGCGTCGACGCGAAGAAGTTGGCCTTCCAGCAGGGCGTCAAGAACAGCGGCTACGGCGCCGCGCACGCGCTCGGCAACGCGAGCCTGAAGGACATCCACTTCCAGTCGGACCACGACAAGATGGTGGTCGACATCGGCTCGGGCGTCGGCAAGCTGGAGGGGACGGTCAAGGCCGAGGGCACGACGACCGGCACGTACGACAAGGACAACCCCGACGCGCACAAGAACGACGAGTTCGTGGTGCCGCGCTACAAGGTCACCTACACCGCGTTGAAGGCCGGGAATCCCAACGGGTTCCTGCGCATGCTCTACCCTGACGGCAGCCAGTTCACGCGCGTGAACTTCGTCGACGGGGCGCTGAAGCTCGACCTGCAGGAGAACATCGATCGCCTGTGGGGCGCGTGGGCCGACCGCTTCAAGGGCTACGACAAGTGGTACCACAAGGTGTGGGAGTACTTCCGGAAGTTCCTGCACGACCCGAAGGCGCTGCTGTGGGAGGCCATCTTCCGCGGCATGGAATATGGCTTCAACAACTGGGGCGAGAGTGTCCTCGGTGATTGGGCCAATATCGAGACGGGCATTCTCTCGACGTTGAACGGGTCGCCGAAGACGTCGCTGGTCGAGGCCAAGGAGGGGAGCTTCGTCTCGTTCCAGAAGACGCTGAACACGACGCTGGACGACTACGTGAAGCCGGCGGTCGAGAAGGTCTGCGACTACGGCCTGGTCTACGACGCGGTGCAGGGTGAGTGGGGGCGCGCGGCCAAGACCACGGGGACGTGGCTTCTGGGCAAGGCGGGCGACTTCTACGAGTGGTGCACGGGCAACGACACGCGCGTCAACGACTGGTCGGAAGAGAAGATGGGCGAATATCGCGCGCAGCGTGAGGCCGAGCTCTACGACATGATCAAGCTGGGCATCGACTACATGCTCGGCTGGGGCGTGGACATGGACGTCCACTCCTGCGACGGCCGCTACAAGGGCGAGAAGGAGCCGATGCTCGCGCAGGACAGCGACAAGGGCGGCAAGCGCAAGTTCCTGGAGACCGGGCTCGACGTGTCGGCCAAGGGCAAGGGCACGGTGGGCGGCATGGCCATCAACGCATCGGCCAGCCTGAACGGGCTGACCTACGAGGACGCGGGCGTCAAGGCGTCGGTCGACAACCTGACCATCGGCGCCAACGCCAAGGGCGGCATGAGCGGCGAGTGGACCAAGAACCGGAACGAGGCCCAGGTCGGCAAGGTCGAGCTCGGGGCAGGCGGCGACGTGTGGATCGCCTTCGACAAGCTGCACTTCGAGCAGGACAAGAACTACGTCGATGGCGGGGTGGCCGGCACCAAGACGTCGCACGAGCAGTACAAGATGCACGGCAACTCGCAGACGGGCGATGGCCCCGTGACCAACGGCGGCAACGTCACCTACGATGCCGGGCAGTACGCGCATGACGCCAAGAACGGCAATGGCGTGCTCGGCAAGGAGTACACCGAGGAGCTGAGCTACGGCCAGACGGCCACGAAGTACGGGGGGATGGTCGGGATCGACGCGCTGGGCTTCACGACCGGCGGTGGCCTCGGCCTCGAGACCGCGAGCCTCGTGACGACGGGTCAGACGTTGGGCACGAACTGGGCGCAGAACTACGAGAAGACCACGGTCGACGCCAAGAACGCCGAGGTCTACGGCAAATACGAGAAGAAATACCAGGCGGACCAGAAGAAGAAGGCTGGCTCGTAATGTCGACGGACGCGAGGGCGCAGGCGTGGGCGGGGTTCCGCGCGGCGCGCGCGGCGATGGAGGCGGCGCAGCCGATGGCGGCCGAGCGGCTGGGGTTGCTCGAGCTGGGGCTGCGTGCGCGGGTCGAGCGGGTGGACGGCGAGGTGCCGGCCGAGCTGGTGGCGGCGCTCGAGGGGTTGCCGAGCGAAGTGCGCATCGATGTGTTGGAGCTGATCTCGTCGAATGTGCCAGCGACGCCCGAGCTCGCGCGGGTGGTGAGAGAGGTCGTGGACCTGCCCGATCCGGATGCCGATCCGGTGCAGGGTCAGCCGGCCGTCGGGCTCTTCTCGCGGCGCGTGATGGCGGTGTGGGCCGGGGTCGACGCGCATGTCTCGGGCTTCGACGCGATGGCGCGCATGGACCGTTATCGCGCGCTCGGGCGGATGGTGGCGGCGGGGTGGCCGGGCGCGGCGGGCCTCGAAGGGGCGGTCGCATTCGCGGGGGCGCTGGGGCCAGACGAGCTCGGCGCGGCGGTGATGGCGTGGATCGGCACGCGTGGGTTCTCGGGTGCAGCCGATGAAGTCGGTGCCATCGAGGCGATCGAGCGGGCGGGCATGCGTCTCGAGGCGATGGAGCTGGCGCTGGGCTCGACCCCGCGCGGATCGGCGGAGGTCTCGGCCGAGCTCGCGACGCGGTGGCTGGCGACCGCGGAAGAGGCGGCCAAGCACGTGGACGACGTCACCGGGCAGATCGTGGTCGGGGCGCGGAGAGCGGCGCTCTTGGCGCGGACGGGAAAGCCTGTCGTGAGCGAGCTGGTGGCACTCGCCGAGCGGGTGGCGCGCGAGAAGGACCCCTTCTTCGTGGCGGCGGTGTGGAAGACGCTGGCGCGGGCGGCGGCGGTGGCGGGCATCGACGCGTGGGACGCGGTCGTCTCGAGGATGGCGCGCGAGACGCGAGGTCTCAAGGAGCGCGATGCCTGGGAGGTCGCCAAGGCCGATGTGGTGCGTGCCTTGCCGCGGCTGGCGCGGCACGAGGGCGCGCTCGATCGCGGGCGCGAGGCGGTCCTGCAGCTCCTCGGGCGTCAGGGTGAGCCGTGGCTCGGCCTGCTCCTCGAGGTGATGACGGCGCGCGGGATCGCGCTGACCCCGGGGCGGTCGGTCGAGGCGGCGCTCACCGGGATCGAGGCGCGGCTCTCGTCGCAGGGGCTGCCGCGGCCGGTCGAGCACGTGAGCCTCGATGAGATCGCGCAGACGCTCGCGGCGGTGGACGCGGCGCGCGCGCAGCGGATCGGCGAGCACCTGCCGCACCCGATGATGCGCTTGTTGTGGTTCGCGGCGATAGTTACCGCACCCGAGGGCTCGGCGTAGGCCAGGCTGCCCGGGCCGCTGGTTGAGCGTCAGCCCCCGAGGTAGGCGTCGGCTTCGATCTCGATGAGCAGGCTCGGGTCGATGAGCTTACTGACCTCGACCATCGCCATGGCCGGCCCGATGGCGCCGAAGTACTCGCCATGCACGCGGCCGATGGCCTCCCACTGGCTGATGTCGGTCACGTAGATGCGCGTGCGCACGACGTCGCCGAGCGAGGCGCCGCCCTTTTCGAGCGCGGCCTTGATGATCTCGATGGCGCCGCGGGTCTGCTCGGCCGCGGTGGCGCCGGGTGAGGTCGTGCCCGACATGTGGATGTAGGGGCCGACGCGCACGGCGCGCGAGTAGCCGAGGATGGGCTCCCACTTCGAGCCCGAGCTGATGTTCTGTCGCGACATGAGAGCCTCCGCCGATGAGTCGCGAGAGGCTCTATCAGAGCGCGTGTGTCTGGTCGATCGGCGCTTTGACTTGACGGGCAGACCCTGCGTCGGTGACGCTACGAACTATTGCGCTTGAACATGCACCCTTGGGGACACCATGCACGTACGACTACATGGCCTTTTGCTCATGCTCTCGATGGGGATGGCGGCGTGCGGAGGCTCGACCCAGGGGGCCAGCGATACGGCCGACACGCGCGTCGAGGACACGCAGGTCGCCGAGGTCGAGGACACGCGGGTTGCCGAGGTCGAGGACACGCAGGTTGCTGAGGTCGAGGACACGCGGCTTGCCGAGGTCGAGGACACGCAGGTTGCTGACGTCGAGGATGGGGGTGACACGTTCGTCGGCGAGGTCGATGTGTCGGACACGCGTGTCGAGGACGTCGAGGACACGCAGGTGGCCGATGTCGCGGACACGCAGGTGGCCGACGTCGCGGACACGAGTGTCGCGGACACGCAGGTTGAGGACACGCAGGTCGAGGACACGAGTGTAGCGGACACGAGCGTCGCGGACACGAGCGTCGTGGACACGCAGGTCGAGGACACGAGTGTCGCGGATACGCAGGTCGCGGACACGAGCGTCGCGGATACGCAGGT
>JAEUKJ010000011.1 GCA_016792665.1 Deltaproteobacteria bacterium
CGCGGTCTGCGCGACCTCGACCTGCGACGAGGCGTACACCTGCCTGGTCGATTGTTCCGACCAGGCCTGCGTCGACGCGTGCTTCGACGCCGCGACCCCCAACGCCCAGACCCAGCTCAATGCGCTGCTGACCTGCCTCGACGCCAAGTGCAGCAACGCGACGACCGACACGGCCTTCCAGCAGTGCGCGGAGTCGCAGTGCGGCAACGAGGTCGGCGCGTGCTTTGGCACCGGCCCGGTCGGCACCGGCACCGACTCGTGCGAAGCGGTCTATGACTGCCTCGTCGGCTGCAGCGACAACACGTGCGCGACGGCCTGCTACTCGGACGGCACGGCCGAGGCCCAGTCCCAGATCGACGCGATGCTGACCTGCCTCGACACCAACTGCGCCAACGCGACGACCGATGCGGCCTACCAGCAGTGCGCTCAGCAGTACTGCGCGGGCGAGATCACCGCCTGCTTCTCGGGCCCGCCCTGCACCATCACGGGCGGCTCGTGCGACACCGGCGCGGCCTGCTACCCGACCCAGGACGGCAGCACCGGCTGCTTCTCCTCGGCGGGCAAGCCGGTCGGCCAGAGCTGCAACGCCGACGCGACCTCCCTCGAGTGCGTCGACGGCGCGGCCTGCCTCGCCGAAGAGAACGCGTCGACCGGGATCTGCCAGCGCTTCTGCACCTCGAACGCGGGCTGCGGGGCGGGTAAGTTCTGCGACTTCACCGTCTTCGGCGTGAACACCTTCGGCGTCTGCGACGTGACGCCGAGCGCGTGCACCGACGCCGACAACGACGGCGCGTGCGCGGACGTGGACTGCAACGACAACAACGCGGCGGTCCGCCCGGGCCTCACCGAGGCGTGCGGCAACAGCATCGACGACAACTGCAACGGCCAGACCGACGAGGGCTGCTCGAGCTGCGTCGACGCCGATGAGGACGGCTTCTGCGCCAACGCCGGGGACTGCAACGACAACGACCCGACCATCTCGCCGAGCGGGTCGGAGCGCTGCGGCGACAGCGTCGACAACAACTGCAACGGCCAGACCGACGAGGGCTGCGCGACCTGCACCGACACCGACAAGGACGGCTACTGCGCCGACGTCGACTGCAACGACGCCTCCGCGACGGTGCACCCGAGCGTTGCCGAGACCTGCGGCAATGGCGTCGACGACAACTGCAACGGCCAGACCGACGAGGGCTGCAGCACGACCCCGACCACGCCGGGCAGCACCGGGGCGCGCTCGGGCGGCGGCTGCGCGGGCGGCATGGACGCCTCGTGGCTCGCGCTGGTCCTCGGCGGGCTGGGGCTCGTCGCGCGGCGCCGCGTTTGCGCCTGAGAAGCGCGTCGGGCGGCCTGGCTCTACCCGACCATTGGCCCGCGATGCAGCTCGCGGCGAGCTTCGAGGCGCTGCCAGATCGAATCGAGAACGGGTGTTTCACCCGCTGTTTCAGGAGGCTGTTTCACCGACGTTTCAGGGGTTTCCCTGGGTCGGACGTGAAACAGCCTCTTTGCGTTCGAGGCAGGACGGCCCGGTCGGAAGGCCGGCGCGCAGACCACGGTCGGCGAGGTGCAGGGCCCCGAAGGCGAGCGCGGCCTCGAGCAGACCGATGCCGAAGCAGGCCGGCTGGAGCCAGTGGGTCTCCGTCAGGAAGAGCCACTGTCCGCCGATCCACCCCATGAGGATGGCACCCGCGGCGAGCGCGAGCAGCGGGGCGCGGGCGGGGCGCCGAATAGCGGTGAGCGCGGTGGCGACCTGCGAGAGCCCGACGACGCCTGCGAGCACGAGGCCCGGGAGGGTGTAGCTCGGGAATGGAGAGCGCGCGAGGAGCTCGGGGCGGAGCCCGACGGCGGCGCCGGTCGGGTCGAGGACGAGCTGGATCCCGTTGACCAGCGCGCTGAGCCCGACGAGCGCGGTGAGGACGGCGATGCACACGCGCACCACCGTCAGGGCGGGCCGCCTGCGCGGGGCGACGCGAACCGGGAAGCGGCCAGAGAGTCCGCGCGACGATCGATGCAGGCGATGGACGAGGGTCGCGTCGGCAAAGAACATCATCGGGCACTCGCCATCGACGAGGCTCAGGCCGAGCTCACCGGCCAGCTCCGCGGCGCCGCGCGTGGTGGCGCCGGGGCCGACGCCGCGATGGAGCCAGACTTTGGAGATCCCGGCCGCGTGCGCGGCGCGCAGGAGGCCCAGCGTCTCGGCCGGGGGCACCATGAAGAGGGCGGCGCCGAGTGGCTCGGTGGTGGCGGCCGCGAGGTCGGCGACCACGGGCAGGCCGTCGAAGCGCTGCCCGGCCGCGCGTCGGTTGACCGGCACGACCTCGTAGCCGCGGTGTACGAGCTCGCGCAGGATCACGCGCGAGAGGTCCTTGGGGTCCTGGCTCGCCCCGACGAGCGCGATGCGCGGCTCGGCGAGGAAGCCCTCGATGGCCGCGCGCGCAGAGCTCGGCGGGTGGACCGGCAGGGAATCGGAGCGGGTGGCAAGGGTGACCATGAGGCACCTCCGGGTCGAGGCACCGCGACGTGCGTGTGTCCAACGTCGACCTGCAGCATGCGTCGTGCCGAACCCGGCCGAGTCCTGCGGGCGCATCACGGGCCGGGGCGAGGCCACAGCGAGGCCGACGGGCATGGCCGCGTGGGTCGCGCGGCACACACAGCCTGCGCCAAGGGACACGCCGCGTGCGGAGGGTCGCGAGCCGAGCCCAGTCGAGAGGGTCGCGAACCGTGGCCGTCGAGAGGGTCGCGAGCCGTGGCCCTCGAGAGGGTCGCGAGCCGTGGCCGTGGTCGCGAGCCGAGGCCGTCGAGAAGGTCGCGAGCGGCCGCGGTTCAGCGTGGTCGCGCCATGGTGAGACGGGTGGAGGTCCCGTTGGAGGCATCGTCGGCGAGGACGATGAGCGACCCGTCCGGGCTCTCGAGCGGGGGATGGCAGCCGGTCGGATCGACCGATGCCAAGCGGCGCGGAGGTGTCGTGAGGTCCACCGGGACGACGAAGAGGGAGTAGCCGGGAGACGCGGCGTCGGCCTCGACGAAGAAGAAGGTGCGCGCGCTCTGGTCGTAGCCATCGGCGGTGTTGCCGGCCGAGCGCAGGGTCCAGGGCTGGCCGCAGGTATCGGCGGCGAGCGGCGCGGCGAGCACGGGCGCGTAGTGGAGGTGGTCGCTCAGCGTCACGACACGACGCGTTGCGAGATCGAAGAGGTGGAGGCGGAAGCGGCCGGGCTCGGGAGAGTCGATGAGGGTGGCGAGCTGGCGTTGACGCGGGGATGTGCCGACGCCGGGGTCGAGGTCGGCCCCCTTGGGGGCGCTGGCGAGGGTCACGACCTGGGTGACCTCGCCCGGGAACACGATCTGGGTGCGCGTGGGCTCGACCAGGAGGACCTGCGTCCCCTGCCAGAGGGCCGCCTCCTGGTTGCCGAGGAGGTGGAGCTTGCCCGGACCGCGCGCCACGATCTGACGGTCTCCGGTCAGGAGCTCCAAGCGCACGAGCACGTTCTCGCCGTCGTCGTCACCCTTGAAGAGCGCGACGTCGCCGACCAGGAAGACCAGCGAGTAGGGCTCGACCTCGACCTCGCGCGACGGGCTGACGCCGGTCACGTCGAAGACCGTGCAGCGGTCGATCTCGGGCCGCTCGGTGTTGTGGCAGACCTCGACCCAACGCCCGCGCGCGGCGCGTCCGCGCCATGCAAAGTCGGTCGAGAGGGTGAGATCGTGGCGTGCACCGTCGGGTGCGAGCGCGCGCACCACCTCGGTCGTGTCGCCATAGCCATCGAAGGCGTGCACCCACCCATCGCCGACCGCGAAGTCCTCGACCTTGGCCCCCATCGCCACGAAGCTGCTCTGGCGCGCGGGGTCGGCCACGCCGAAGGTCTCGTCGTGCCAGCCGATCCAACGCCCATCGGCGAGCTCGCGCTCGAGGTAGAAGAGCGGATCGTCGAAGGTCGGCGGCAGGTGCGGAGCGGCGGTCGAGCGCCACGTGGTGAGGGCGCCACCGCATTGGGCCGGCGCGAGCGCCTCCGAGCGAAACCAGCGACCCGTGGCGCTGAAGGCAGGGTCGCTGAAGACGTTGGTGCGGATCGCCTGGCTCCAGCGCGTCTCGGCGCTGGCGAGGTCGACCAGCTCGAGGGTGCCTCTGACCACGGTCGGGTAGGCCGGTCCCGGGCCGCACCTTTCGTAGGCCTCGCGGGCCACCCAGAGGATGTGGTCGGCCGTGGTCGGGACGACCCGACCATAGACGAGGTAGCGGTCATCGCGCGTCGCGACCACCGCGCCGGCG
>JAEUKJ010000075.1 GCA_016792665.1 Deltaproteobacteria bacterium
GACTTCGTCGGCTACGTGCCCCTGCGTGCGCACGGCGAGTCCGCGGCCGTCGCCGCCCTCGAGCACACGGGCTCGACCCTTCCCTGGCTCCTCCTCATCGTGCCGGCGGTGGGCGGCCTCTTGAGTGGCCTCGTCTCGCGCTTCGTCCCCGAGGTCGCGGGCGGCGGCGCCGACTACGCCATCGACGCCTTCCACCACCACGGGGGCTTCATCCGACGCCGCGTGATCTGGGCCAAGCCGCTCGCTTCCTTCTTCACGCTCGGCACCGGCGGGGCCGGCGGTCGCGAGGGGCCGACCATGATGATCGGTGCCGCGGTCGGCTCGGGGCTCGGCCGCGCCCTGCGGCTTGGTGCGCGCGAGCGACGCATCTTGCTCGTGGCCGGCATGGCCGCCGGTATCTCGGCCGTCTTCCGCACCCCGCTCGGGGCCGCGTTGCTCGCGGTCGAGGTCCTCTACCGCGACGACTTCGAGTCCGACGCGCTGGTCTCGTGCATCCTGGCGAGCGTCGTCTCCTACTCGATCGTCATCTCGCTCTACGGCGAGAGCACCTTGCTTGCGCACGCTCCACGCTTTCCGTTCACCCCTTCGCACCTGCCGCTCTACGCGCTGCTCGCGGTCTTCATCGCGGCCATGGGGCACATCACGCTGCGCGTCTTTGCCGGCATGAAGCACCTCCTCGCAAAGCTGCCAGGGCCTGCCTGGGTGCGCCCGGCCTGGGGCGGGCTCTTCCTGGGGATCTGGGTCGTCCCCCTCATCGTCCTGGCGAGCCACCTGATCGGCACCGAGGGCCAGGGCCTGGGCCTCCTGGGCGGTGGCTACGGCGCGGCCCAGACGGCGATCACCGGGGCCTCGTGGCTGCCGCTCGGCTGGATCGGCGTCGGCTTCCTCTTCGCCCTCGCCATCGCCAAGATCATCGCCTCGAGCCTCACCATCGGCTCGGGCGGCAGCGCTGGCGACTTCGCCCCGTCCCTCGCCATCGGCGGCCTGCTCGGCGGGGCGTTCGGGCGCGCGGCCCAGATCCTCATCGACCCGAGCATCGACCCCGGCGCCTTCGCCCTGGTCGGCATGGGCGCCTTCTACGGCGGCATCGCGCATGTCCCGCTCTCGGCCCTCGTGCTCGTGTGCGAGCTCGCCGGGAACTACGACCTCCTCGTGCCGCTCATGCTGGCCCTCGGCGTGAGCATCGTCGCAATGCGCCGCCGCACCTTGTACGAGGCCCAGGTGTCGAGCCAGCGCGACTCACCGAGCCACCGCGAGGGCGCTATCCTCGGCGCCTTCGAGACGACCCACGTGCGCGACGTCATGGAGCGCGTGCATGACTTCGGGGTCTTCACCCCGACGACCAGCGCCGCCGAGATGCTGACCGCGCTCGCGCGCTACGACTGGCAGGACACCTTCCCGGTGCGCGAGGCCGAGCGCATGGTCGGGCTCGTGCGCGCCGATGCGCTGCGCGCCCTGGCCGCCGATGTGGCGCTCGCCGATCGCACGAGTGCCTCGGATCTGATGCAGCCCGGCGTCTTCGTGCGACCCGACGACACCTTGCGCAGCGCGACCGAGCGCCTCATGGCCGCGGGCCTGCGCGAGCTCGTCGTGGTCGAGGGCGAGGGGGTCGAGACGCGCGTCGTCGGCTTCTTGGATGAGGATCATGTCACACGGCGAACGCTCGCGGCGCTGACCCATGTGAGCGGGCCCCACCGCACGCAGACCCAGATGCCCGCCGTGGTGGTGTCGGGTGAGACCTCGCGCCCCGAGTGACGCCCGCGGGGCTTCGACGCGAAGAAAAGGTCTAACCTTCCTCTCACCTCGGCGAGGTGACTGAGACACAACGCGTGGCGCGTGCGAGGCTGGCCTCTCGACGACAACAAGGCAGGCCTCCTATGCGACGCGTCTCGATCTCCGCGCTCACGTTTCCCCTCCTCCTCGCTTGCGGCTCCAAGACCGAAGCCCCCGCCGCGGCCCCCGCTGCGGCCAGCCCCAGCCCGGCAAAGGACCCTGCGGCGCCGGCCCCGGCGACCCCGGCCCCTGCAACTCCGGCACCGGCCCCAGCGGCCCCAACT
Organism: Deltaproteobacteria bacterium; assembly: GCA_016792665.1. Lineage (GTDB taxonomy): Bacteria > Myxococcota_A > UBA9042 > PHBI01 > PHBI01 > WYBB01. The sequence continues at coordinate 2,058 of JAEUKJ010000075.1, forward strand.
GCCAAGGCTCCCACCCCGGCCGAGCCGACCCCCGCAGCGGCGACCTGCACGCATCCCGGCCTGGTCATCGGCTCCGCCCCGGCGCGGCCCATCGGGTCGACGCGCGAGCTCGCCGTCGCGCTCGGCAAGTCCGCCGCGACCGATGACGAGGCCGTCAGCGCGCTCTGTCAGGGACGATCTCCCGAGGTCTGCAACGCGTCGATGCTCGCCTTCACCACCCGCGAAGGTGACGCGCAGAGTGGCGTCGCGCTGAGCATCTTCGTGCGCAGCGGCAAGGCCGGCGACGGTCCCTGGATCGGGTTCCAGAAGCTCGTGCCGAGCGACCCGAGCGACGAGTCCGAGTCCATCGGGCCCGCCACCGCCTTCGATGATGGGCGCCTCGTGCACGTTGCGATCGGACACAGCGACCGCGTCTTCGGATCGCAGTGCGACCCCGAAGGGGGATGCGAGCTCGACTCGGAGACCTTCGGCGCGACGGTCGTCGACGTCGTCATCGATCGCGAAGGCGGACGTCACGCCTGGACCAGCGTCGCGACCCTCTGGGGCGATGCGGGCTGCGACGAGCACGTGGCGCCGAGCCGCGCCGAGGACGCGTTCGTGCGCAGCGACTGCAAGGGCAAGACCGATCGCTTCAGCGCGACCGAGCTCGCCGCGTGCACGCCCGAGGTGCACAAGGCCTGGCTCGCCGAGCAGGCCAAGACCTACGAGACCGAGAAGGCCAAGGCCGAGAAGGTCCTCGCAGAGCGCGTCCAGGGTGGGGCCGTGGCCGCGCCGAAGGCCGGCGTCAAGAGCGCCACCGACCACCTCGCCGAGGGTCGCAGGCTCACCCGCGAAAAGAAGTTCGACGAGGCGATCGCGGCGTTCACGGCCGCATCCGACGCCGATCCCGAACTGCTCGAGGCGCTCAGCGGACGCTGCTACGCCAAGATCTTGCGCGGCAAGGGCAACGACCTGAAGGACGCCATCGACGACTGCGACAGCGTGCGCACCGACATCCAGGGCTCGCGCTACGAAGGCAACGATCGCTTCTTCGCCGCGGTGTGCTTCAACGTCGGACTCGCCTACGAGAAGCTCGGCGAGAAGACCGAAGCCCTCGACGCCTTCGAGCTCGCGCACCGCCGCGCTCCGAGCGAGGCCGTCGCGAAGAAGATCGCTTCCCTCAAGGGGCAGTGATCGCTCGCGAGGGTCGTCAGCGATCGCATGAACGGGCCCCACGCGGGGCCCGGCAATCACCTATTCGCAGGCGCCGTCGGCCTTCACGCTGACGCCGGCCGCGTGCGCGCTGCAGCGGTTGCCGTAGGTCTTGCCGTCGCAGCCGCAGACCGGGCGATAATCGCGCGTGCAGATCTGCGGACGGGTCGTGCAGATCCCGCTCTGATCGCCGCTGCCACAGTGCCCGGCGACATCGCAGAAATCACTTTTGTCACATTGGATATTGGCAATTCCGCCGCACATCTTGCCGCCCGGCGTGCTCGGGCCCTGCGTGCGCGTGTCGTCGAGCGCCTCGGCCTCGAGTGCCACGCCGCGGTTCACGAGCAGCTTGCCGAGCACCCACTTCGCGCCGTCCTTCACGATCTGGTAGTCGGCGTCGACCTTGGCGTTGTCCTCGTCGACGCCGGTGACCGTGAGGCGCCCGAGCTCGGCGGTCGTCGCGAAGGCCTGGCACTCGCACGAGACGAAGCGGTCGCCCTCGGCCGAGGTCGCGACCTGACAGCGATGCGCGAGCGTCACGTCGCCGCACGCGCTCGAGGTGTCGTCGTGGGAGAGGGCGGTGGTCGTCGCCGCGTTCGGAGCGGGCTTCGAGCTGCCGCAGGCCGCGCCGAGCGTGAGGGTGGCGAGCGCGGAGAGTGCCGCGATGGATGTGGTGAACGTGGTCTTCATGTCGAGCCTCCGATTGAGTCTTGGCTGGGCCGCTTGCCGCGCAGGGTCACACGCCGAGGAACCGCGTCATGACCGAAATCATGCGCGACACGTCGTGGGCGCCGCACTGCTCGCGCGCCGAGTGCATCGACAGCATGGGGTTGCCGACGTCGACCGTGCGCACGCCGAGCTTGCCGCCGGCGATGGGGCCGATGGTCGTGCCGCAGGCGAGATCGGTGCGCGTCACGAACTTCTGCACCGGGACCTCGGCCGCGAGGCACAACGACTCGAAGAGCGCCGCCGTCTCGCCGTTGGTCGCGTAGCGCTGGTTCGAGTTCGACTTGATGACCGGGCCGCCGTTCAGCACCGGCTTGTGCTGCGGCTCGTGGCGGTCCTCGAAGTTCGGGTGCACCGCGTGCGCCATGTCGGCCGAGATGTGCCAGCTCTTCGCGATGGCGCGCTGGAAGGCCTCGGACTCCGAGAGCAGCGGAGCGTGGCGAGCGGTGTCGAGCAGCGGAGCGTGGCGAGCCGGTGCGGTGTCGAGCAGCGGGCCGCCCCACGGCGTCCCCAACGCCAGCCGCTTGAGCAGGAGCTCGACGAGCGGCCCATCGGCACCCGCGGTCGTCAGGCTCCCGACCTCCTCGTGATCGTAGAGCGCCACGACCTGGGTCGCCTCGCTCGCCGGGGCCGCGATGAGCGCCGACAGCGCCGCGTGACAGCTCGCCTGGTTGTCGAGGCGCGGCGCGAAGACGAACGCGTCGTCCAGGCCGCCGAGCGTCGAGGGCTGCGTGTCGACGAGGGCCAGGTCCCAGCTGATGAGGCGCTCGGGCTCGACCTCCGCCGCGTCGGCCAGGAGGCGCTTCAAGGCCGAGGTCTCGTCCCCCTTGGCGGCAGGCATCGCGAACATCGGCGCGAGGTGCTGTTGCGCGTTCAGCTTGAGGCCGTCGGTGTTCACCTCGCGATTGAGGTGGATGGCGAGGGACGGGATGCGGCAGAGCGGGCGCGCGAGGTGGATGAGGCGCGACTCGGGGAAGGGCGTCTCGGTCTTCAAGAACACGCGACCCGCGAGGCCGAGGTCACGGTCGAGCCAGGTGTAGTACAGGGCGCCGCCGTAGACCTCGACCCCGAGGGTGCGAAAGCCGGCTTTGACGACCTCGGGCTGGGGCTTGAGGCGCAGGTTGGGCGAGTCGGTGTGCGCGCCCAGGAGGCGAAAGCCGCTCTCGACCGGGGGCCGCGTGCCGAGGCGGAAGGCGACGACCAGCCCGTCGCGCAGATAGAAGCCACCTTCACCGGGGGCGATCGCGAAGGGCGCAGACTCGTCGAGCGCCGTGAAGCCGGCGGCGAGGAGCCGGTCGGCCGAGGTCCTGGCGCAGTGCCACGGGGTCGGGCTGGCGTCGATGTAGCGGACGAGGTCGAGGGCGGTCGCAGTCGAGGCGGTCATCAGGCTTTCCAGGTACCGAGGATGGGGAGCTCGGCCTTGGCCATGCGCGAGAGCAGCGTGTCGAGGTCGTCGGCGTGCTGGATGATCTCGCTGTGGCCCGGGCGGATGAAGCGTTCCGCCGCGGCGTGCTCGAGGAAGGCGACGAGCGGGGCATAGAAGCCGTCCATGTCGAGGAGGCCGACCGGCTTCAGGTGGTCGTTGAGCTGGGTCCAGGTCGCGGCCTCGAAGAGCTCTTCGAAGGTGCCGAGCCCCCCGGGCAGCGCGATGAAGCCGTCGGCGAGCTCGGCCATCAACGTCTTGCGCTGGTGCATCGTGTCGACGACCTCGCGCCGCGTGAGCCCGACGTGACCCACCTCGAGCGAGACGAGCTTGGTGGTGATGACGCCGATGACCTCGCCGCCCTCGGACAAGGCGCCGTCGGCGACCTGACCCATCAGGCCGACCTTGCCGCCGCCATAGACGACCCCGATCCCGCGCTTGGCCAGGGCCTGCCCGACGGCGCGCGCGCCCGCCAGGAAGTGGGGCGCCACGGCGCTCGACGAGCCGCAGTAGACGGCGATGCGGCGAAAGGTGCGTTCGGTCATGAGGGGAGGCTCGAGGGTCGGAGGTCAGCGCGCGATGTCGCGGTGGACGATGTGGGGAGTCGAGCCGCGCGCCGTCAGGCGAAGGGCGAGGGCCTGCGTGAGTGCCACCGAGCGATGGTGCCCCCCGGTGCAGCCGATGGCGAGAGTCAGGGACGCGCGCCCCTCGGCCGTGATTGCGGGGAGGACATCGGCGACCAGGCCGTCGATGTGATCGAGGAGGCGCGTGGCCAGCGGCTGCGAGGTCACGAAGCGCGCGACGGCCGGGTCGAGGCCGGTCTGGTCGCGGAGCTCTTTCACGAAGAAGGGGTTGTCGAGGAAGCGCACGTCGAAGACGAAGTCGGCCTCGGCCGGGACGCCGTGGCGAAAGCCGAACGAGAGCAGGTGGAGCGCGAGCGGCTGCGAGGCGCGCTCGCCATAGAGGGTCGTCACGCGGCGGCGGAGGTCGTGGACCGTCAGGCCGCTCGTGTCGATGACGAGCGAGGCGCGCTCGCGGAACGGCATGAGCCACTCGCGCTCGAGGGCGATGGCCTCGCCGAGGCTCGCGGCCACGTCGTGCGCGACCAGCGGGTGCGGGCGGCGCGTGGTCTTGAAGCGGTTGACGAGGATCTCCTCGTCGCACACGAGGAAGAGGATCGAGCTCGCCTGGCCCGCGCCGTCCTTGGAGGCTCCGCGCGCGGAGAGAGCCTCGAGGACGTTCAACAACTGCGCGTGACTCTCGTCGCGATCGCGCGCGAACCAACGCTCGCGCACATCCAGCGCGACCGCGACGCGTCGCACCGCCTGATTGTGCTCGCAGAGGCGCACGAAGTCGATGACGAGCGCCGAGGGCAGGTTGTCGACACAGAAGAAGCCAGCGTCCTCGAGCGCGTGCAGCGCGACACTCTTGCCCGAGCCCGAGAGCCCCGACACGATGACGACCTGCAACGGCGAGAGTGGATCAGTCATGGCTTCGTGTCGCCGCGAGGGCGGGTGCGGCGGGAGGCCTGGCGGAACCAGGCCGCCCGACGGCTTGATCACATCTCGTGCGGGGTCGAGCCCTGGCCACCCTTGTGGTGCTTGCGCTTGGCCTTGTCGCGCGAGAGCACCTGGTCGAGCCGGTCGACGGCGACGTCGATGGCCTCGAAGAGGTCGGTCCTCGTCTCCGACACGACGAAGCTCCCGTGAGCGCCCGACACCTTGAACTCCGCGGTGATCTCGTGCTTCTCGGTCGTGAAGACCACGTCGACCGCCATCTCCCGATCCTCGAAGCGCTCGAGGCGCCCGAGCTTATCGTCCGTGTGCGCGCGCGCGCGGTCACTGGCGTCCATGTGCCGGAACGTGTACGTCGACTTCATAGCTCTCCTACTTGCAGATCATCCCCCGGCCCACGCACACCCGATCGCTCGTTGCAATGCGAGTCATCATCCGCGTGGGGGTGACGCATCAGAAGACCTTCTTCCGTGCCGCCGAGGGCGCAATGTTCAACATCTCTCGGTACTTCGCGACCGTCCGTCGCGCGATCGTCATGCCCTCGGCTTCCAGCATCTCACAGAGCTTCTGGTCCGAGAGCGGTTTCTTCGGGTCTTCCTCGCCGATGTACTTTTTGATCTTCTGCTTCACGCTCTCCGAGGCGAGGTCGGCGCCCTGGTTCGAGGTGATGCGGCTGTTGAAGAAGTACTTGAGCTCGAAGATGCCCTGGGGGGTGTGCACGTACTTGGCCGTCGTCACGCGGCTGATGGTCGACTCGTGCATGCCGATGTCGTCGGCCACGTCGCGCAAGATCAGCGGGCGGAGGTGCTCGATGCCGAGGTCGAGGAACTCGCGCTGGAACTTGACGATGGACTCGGTGACCTTGCGGATGGTGGTCTGGCGCTGCTGGATGGACCGGATGAGCCACACCGCCGACTTCAGCTTGTCCTGGATGAACTCGCGCTCGCGCTTGTCGCCCTTTCGCCCCTGAGCCTTCATCTGGTTCTGGTAGAAGCTCGAGATCTTGAGCTTGGGCAGCCCGTCCTCGTTCAGCTGGACGATGTACTCGTTGTCGATCTTGACGACGTAGACATCGGGCGTGACGTACTGCGGCTCTTCGCCGCTGCCCGAGAAGTTGCGCCCCGGCTTCGGCTCGAGCTCGCGCACGAGCTCCATGGCGCCGGTCAGATCGGCCATGTCGCAGTCGAGGTCCTTCAAGATCGGCGCGAGGTTGCGCTTCTCGAGGTGCTCGAGGTGCTTGTCGATGAGCTGATGGACGAGGTCGTCCTTCGGGAAGTAGTGCTTGGCCTGGAGCAGCAGGCACTCGCGGAGGTCGCGCGCGCCGACACCGATCGGGTCGAGCTGCTGGATGACCTCGGTGAGCACCATCTCGACGTCCGAGATCTCGACGGCCTGCTCTTCGGCGATCTGCGGCATCACGTCGACCGGCATGTAGCCGTCCGAGCTGAGATTGCCGATGATGGCCACCGCCACGCGCCGCTCGTCCTCGAGCAGCGGCGTCAGGTTCAACTGCCAGTCGAGGTGCTCGGCCAGGGTCGGCCGCGCCGTGAGCGTTTGCTCGAGGGTCGGCAAGTCCTCGTCGTTCAAGCGGACTTCGGCGCCACCCGGGTTCGAGCTGTACTCGGAGTAGTCGTCGACGAAGCGCTCCCAGTCGAAGTCGTCGCTCTTCTTGGTGGGCTCGTTGGCGACCTGCGCGACATCGAAGCGGTCCTGCGCGGCCTCCTCGTCGGGGCCGTGGTCGATCTCTTTCCGGACCTCGTCGGGTGACTGGGCCTCGTGCTCCATCTCGAGGATGGGGTTCTCGAGGAGCTCCTGCTGGACCTGCTCTTCGAGCTCCATCCGGGAGAGCTGGAGCAGCTTGATCGCTTGCTGCAGCTGGGGTGTCATCACCAGCTGCTGCGACATCTTCAGGTATTGCTTGAGCTCCATCTCGCTTCGAAGAGTAGCACCGCGAGGGCCAATCGCCAAGGGCATTGGAGGCGATTGGCACAAAGATTGCCGAGGCGCGTTGCGCCGGCCTGGCGTCGGTGATAGAGTCTTGCCCCTTGCGGGCCCGAGCGGCCGACTCACACGTTAGACTGGAGGCATCGATGCGACGGAGCTCGGGGAGGAACGTGGCGTTCGCGCTCGCGCTCGTGGTGATGGCGAGCCTCGCGCCGGGGTGTGGCGAGGACGACGGCAAGCTCTGCGCCCAGAGCCTCTGCGATCCGAGTGAGGCCGCGGTTTGCGACGGCTTCCAGGTGCGTCGCTGCGCGGCCGGTGGCAAGGCCTACACGTACTCCGACTGCGGTGGCCAGGAGCGCTGCAGCAGCGGGGCCTGCGTGCCGAAGCAGTGCACGACGCCCGGGCAGTCGACCTGCCTCTCGCCCAAGAGTGTCCAGCTCTGTAAGGAGGACGGGTCGACGTTCGAGACGATCACCTGCGGCACGGGCGAGACCTGTCGCGATGGCGCCTGCATCCCCGAGACGTGCGTCGGCGCCGGCGATCGCTGCACCAACGGCGGCTTCCTGCGCTGCGTGACGGCGGCCTGGCAGCAGACCAACTGCGCGGGCGGCGAGGTGTGCGTGCAAGAGGGGACCACGGCGCGCTGCCGGACGCCCGTGTGCACCCCGATGAGCGCCGTGTGTGACGGGTCGACGGCCAAGGCGTGCGATGCGCGTGGGCGGGTCGAGACGGCCACCGAGTGCGCCGAGGCGTGCCGGTCGGGGCGGTGCCAGGTCGAGGTGTGCGACGATGGCGGGACCACCGACGTGGTCGACGCGAGCGACACGAGCGACACGACCGATACCGCGAACCTGGCGAGCGAGGTCATCTTCACGCTGAACGGGGTGACGAGCACCTTCGACCAGAACGCCTTCGTCCAGTTCGATCCGGGCGCGCGCACCCTGACGGTGAAGGCGTCGAAGTCGACCCGGAACCTGCAGATCACGTTCGCGCCGGCCAACGCCACGCTGAGCGGGACGTTCTCGTCCGACGTCTTCAACCCCGTGAAGGTCACCGTGTGCTACAACGCCGGCGGCGGGGTGGCCGGGACGTTCTCGCGCTGCGAGGGGGCCTTCACCCACGAGTCGAGCGCGTACAGCGTGCAGATCACCAAGAACGAAGGGACCGGCGGCCGCTTCGAGGCGACCTTCGAGGCGACGCTGCTGGACAAGAACACCGACGCGATCAAGCTCGAGGACGGGCAGGTCGGCGTGAAATATAGATAGCCATCGAAGATAGATGGATATCGAACCAAGGACTGAGGCCGATGTCGCGACTCTTGCTCATCAATCGACGCCCCGAGCAAAGGCGCGTGGCGCTCATCGAGAACGGGGTCACGACCGAGCTGTTCTTCGAGCGTCTCAAGGACCAGACGCTGGTCGGCAATGTCTACAAGGGGCGCGTCGTGCGGGTGCTGCCTGGCATGCAGGCAGCGTTCGTCGAGGCGGGGCTGCAGCGGACGGGCTTCCTGTTCGTGGGCGACGTGGCGCGGCCCGAGGCCGACGACGCCGATGACGAGGTCGAGGGCGAGGGGCGGGAGCGCGGCGACCGAGGCGACCGCTATCCGCCGATCGACACGTTGGTGACCAACGGACAGTCGATCATCGTGCAGATCTCGAAGATGCCCATGGGCAACAAGGGCGCGCGCCTGACGACGCACATCTCGTTGCCGGGGCGGCACCTCGTCTACATGCCGACGGTCGAGCACGTCGGGGTGTCGCGGCGCATCCAGGATCCCGAGGAGAGGGCGCGGCTGAAGGCGATGGCGACGGCCGTCAAGCCGGCGGTCGGTGGGCTCATCGTGAGGACGGCGAGCGAGGGCCTCGACGAGGCGGGGCTGGCCGAGGACGTGCGGTTTCTGACCGAGCTGTGGGCCGAGGTGCAGAAGCGCGGGCTGGATGCGCGGCCGCCGACGCTGCTCCACGAGGACCTCGACCTGACACTGAGGTCGGTGCGCGATCTCTTGACCGACTCCGACGATCGCGTGGTGGTCGACGACGACCGCGAGCTCGAGCGGATCTTGGACTTCGTCAGGCGCTTCATGCCGGACTTCGAGCGCAATATCCTGCGCTGGGACTCGCAGGAGCCGATGTTCGAGCGCTACGGGGTCGAGTGGGAGATCACGCGGGCGTCGCGGCGCAAGGTGTGGCTGAAGTCGGGCGGCTACATCCTCATCGATCGGACCGAGGCGCTGACGGCCATCGACGTGAACACGGGGCGCTTCGTCGGCAAGACGAACTTCGAGGAGACGATCCTCGCGATCAACCTCGAGGCCGTCAAAGAGATCGCCTATCAACTGAGGCTGCGCGACATCGGCGGCATCATCGTGCTCGACTTCATCGACATGCAGTCGCTGGCCAACCAGGAGAAGGTCGTGGCCGCGCTGGTGGCCGAGCTGGCCAAGGATCGCGCGCAGACGAACGTCTTGCCGATCTCCAAGCTGGGCTTGTTGGAAATGACGCGCAAGCGCGTCCGGAACTCGATCGTGCACTCGCTGACCGACCCCTGCTTCTACTGCGAGGGCAAGGGGTACCTGCGATCGATCGGCGTCATCTGCGACTCGATCCTCTTCGCGCTGCACCAGCAGCTCCGCAGCGAGCGCGGCAAGGCGGTCGAGGTGCGCGCGCACCCGAAGGTCACCGAGGCCCTCGTGCACGACTTCGAGGGCGAGCTCGAGCGGGTCGAGCTGCTCTACGATGCGCAGCTCGAGCTGCAGGTCGCGCCCGAGATGCACCTCGAGTGGTTCGAGGTGCGGGTCGGCGACAAGGGCGCCCCGCCCGCCTCACGGAGGGCGATTGACTTGCCGCCCGACGCCCGAGGCGGCGACGCGGAGTAGGCACGCGCGGCTGCGTGTCGGGCATTCACGGGGGCTGCGACAGGGCGGTGCGTAGGCGCTGGGCGGCGAGGTCGAGGGCGGTGCCGATGATGCGTCGTTGGAGGGACGGCGAGAGGCTCGGGACGAGCGGTGCGAGGTCGGACCAGAGGTGGTGATGCGCGGCGACGGTGACGATCGTCTCGATGATGGCCTCGGCGCTCATCGCGGTGGCGGTGGCGAAGCGGCGGCGGTGCGCGTCGCTCAAGAGATGGGTCAGCGGTAGGACCGAGTCCCAGAAGGTGCGGCGTTGGGCGGCCTCGATGAGTGAGGAGAGGATGTCGTCGGGCTCCTCGCCCACGAGTGCTGCGAGGGCGCGTTGGCGCTCGGGGCCGAGGTGATCGAAGAGGCCCAGGGCCTCGGCCCAGAGGTCGTGCGCGGCGGCGGCGCGGATGAGGCCCGAGAGGCGGGTGGGTGGGAGCAGCGTGGCGAGCTCGTCGAGGCGGTCTTTGGCCTCGAGCACGAAGGCGATGCGCAGGATGGAGGCGTCGTCGATGACCGCGAGGCAGGCCTCGAGTTGGGCGCGATCGAGGTAGCCGACGAAGCGCCCGAGGGTCACGTGTTCCTTGGCGGTGACGAGCTCGCTGGCGACCGCGGCGACGCGATCGGGGGCCAGGGCGGCGATGACCGCGCGGGCGCGGCGTGGGTCGAGGTGGGTCGCGACCTCGGCGAGGAAGGGGGTCGGTAGCTTGGCGGCGATCTCGACGGCGCGGGCGGGCTCGATGAGGCCGGCCACGCGCGCCGCGAGCAGGGGGCCGAAGACCTTCTTGGCGATGAGGGCGAGGAGGGCCACGGGCAAGAGCTTGCTCGCGGTCGAGATGCGGCGGAGGCGCTTGGCGGCGGAGGCGAAGAGGACGTCGGTGGCCTGCTCGCGGAGCGCTCGCAGGGCAGCGGCGGGGACCTCCGCAAGCGGGGTGAGGTCGGTCGGATCGCGGCCCACGAGGCGTGCGAGCTTCAAGAGCTCG
>JAEUKJ010000085.1 GCA_016792665.1 Deltaproteobacteria bacterium
GATCGCGACCCGTACGTGGTCTTCGGTTCCAGCCGCGGGCACATCGCCGTGCTCGACCTCGACGGGCAAGTCCTCTTCGAACGCCGCCTCCTCCCCGAGCGCGTCATCCGCGACCTCGACGTCGACGACCGCACCTCACGCCTCCTCGTCCAGGTCGAGCAGCTCGGGGCCTCGCTCCTGGCCTTGCCGAGCCTCGCCCTGCTCGCGTCCTACCCGGCCAGCGAGGCCACCTGGGCGGGTCTCCTCGACTCGGGCGTCATCGCCACGGCGGGCGACGCGCTCCACCTGCGCCGCCAGCCCCCCGGTCCCTTCCTGCACCTCGATGACTACGTGGGCGTCACCTCGCTCGGCATGGACGCCCACGTCCTGACCGTCACCCACCAGGACTCGGCCACCCTGCTCGACCCCGACGACGGAGGCCGACTCGCCTACTACGTACGCTCGGGCGACGACGGCATCGTCATCAAGCGGGCCCTGCGCCGCGGCCCCGAGATCCTCGTCGCCGTCGCCAGCAGCGGCAGGGCGCCGGGCTCGTCGCGGACCGACGATCTCTTCACCGCGGTCCCCTCGACGCGCCGCCTCGAGCTCCTCCCCGACGGCCGCATGGTCCGCTCGGACACGGGGCTCGGCCTCGCCGTCGAGCTCCCCGACCGCACCTGGCTCGAGCTCGACCACGCCCGCCAGGTCGACCTCGCTCTCGATGGCACGCTGCTCGTCGGACTCACCGCGAGCCCGCCCCGCACCCAGGCCTGGGATCTCGCGGGCCCTCCGCTGGCCCTCGCGAGCTGCCCCGACACCGACGCCCTCGCGATCGCGGTCGTGGCCAACCGCGACGATCCCCTGACCGGCCCTGTCGTGCTCAGCGTCCACCCGCAACACATCGTGGCGCGCGACCTCGACTGTCATATCCTCGGGGTCTTCGCCGCCCCGCACGCCGAGCCGACGCGCGTCCTCGGCATCGGCCCGCGCGAGCACGGCTGGGTCGTGGCCGGTACGCGCTCAGGTGAGGTCCTCGTCTGGGATTGGGGCGGCACCTTGCGCGCGCGCGCCGTCCAGCACATCGAACCGGTCAGCACCCTCGCCGTCGACGCCACGCAGCGCTGGCTCCTCTCCGGCTCGTGGGACGGTCGCGTGCGCTTCCTCGACCTCGCGGTCCTCACCGAGCCGGCCGCGACGCTGATTCAGTCGGTCCGCGCCGCCTGGCTCCTCTGAGGGCGCCGCGGGTCAGGTCCCGCGTACGAGCAACCAGGCCTCGCTGCCGAAGAGCAGGAACAACCCGGCCAGGATCCACGGCCAGAGCACCGTCCGCCCACGCTCGGCCTCGGCCGTTCCGACCTCGTCGGCGCCCTCGTGGCCCGCGTCCATGGTCGGCAGGATGCCGTTGTCGCGCGTGAGCTGCCCCGAGACCTCGCTCAGGACGCCCTCGCTCGCCGGCCTGAGGTCGCTCTCGCGACGGTCGACGTTGACCGCGAAGGACACCGCGCGCTCGCGCTCGCCGGCCCGCATGACCGCCCAGTGTCCCGCGATGTCGGGCGCGCCCACATAGACCGTCGTCGCCTGGGACGCCGCGCCGGCCGCGCTGTCCTCGACCGCGTCCAGCGGAGTCTCGCCACCGTCGGGGCGCAACAGCACGAGCGGCCCGCGCCCCTCGGGCACGGGGACGTGCGCCTCGTCACCGACCGAGAAGCCCGCCCCGCTGGTCCGATCGAGGGCACGCGCGAGGTAGGCGCAGATGCGCTGGACGAGCGGCGGGAAGCTCGTGCGCAGCGCCAGGTCGGCCCAGTCGCGGTCGATGGTGGTGGTCAGGAAGACCACGCGCCCGCGCCCGATCGGCGCCTCGATCAAGGCCGGGATACCGCCCGTCAGGCTCGCCAGCACGGTCGCCTCGGGCCGCCCCTCGGTGTCGACCAGCACGTGCGTGTACACGTGCGCCTTGAACAATGACGCGTCGTCGAGCCCGTCGAAAATCTGGAAAATCGGGTGTTCGAATTTGACATTCGCGAAGCTCAGCGACGCCAGGAGGGCCCGCGGATCGCCGACCTTGCCGACGCTCTTCACCTCGCGCACCGGGAAGGGCAAGAGCTTGCCATAGGCCTTGTTGACCGCGCCGATGGCGCTCACGGTGCTGCCCGTGCCACCGAGCTTGTCGGCCTTCTCGTCGCCCTCGCCCGAACCGCCGACCCACTGATCGCCGGCCGTGATGAAGACGCCACCGCCCCGCTCGACGAAGTGCTCGAGCATCAGCGTCTGCTCTTTCGTCAAATTGCCGACATTCGCCAAGACCACCACATCGGAGGCATCGACCCGCGCCGAGGTCAGCTCGCTCACCTGGACGACCTTCACCGCGATCGGCGTCTCGCCCGGCGCCGTGGCCGCCAGCGCGGCCCTCAGGAAGTACAGCTCGTCGAGCCAGCCGGTCGTCTGCGGCGACCCGTTGACGATCAACGTCTGCAAGCTGCGCCGCGCGCCGACCGTGAAATAGAAAGTGTCGTCCGCGTCGAGGCGATTCTCCTTGGACGCCGCGATCGACACCTGCCCCTGCGTCGTCCCGCCGCTCACGCTGAGCTTGAAGACGACCTGCCTCGAGGCCCCGGCCGCAAGCGTCACGACCTCGGCCACCACCGTCGGACCGAGGCGCAGCTCGGCGGTCGTGCCGGCCTCGCTCGTGCCGTAGTTCGCAAGCGTCGCGGTGACCTCGAGGCTCGAGGCCCCCTTGTCATCGGGCGCGCCATACTCGCCCGCGGCCACGTCGACGACCGCGAGGTTCGGCACGATCGTCCCTTGACGCGCCTCGACGTCGAGCGGCTCGCGCGCAAACGTGCTCACCGGCACCCAGCCCCACCCGGTCGGCAGAGGCTTCCACGCGTGCGCCGCCAGGTCCGAGAGCACCTCGAGCCGCCGCTCGCGCTCGCCCGACTCGCTCAGCACGCGCCCCGCTTCGGCCAGGGCGCCCTCCAGGTCGGCCCCGCGCCCCGACGGCCGGAGCTGCTCCAAGGCGCGCGTCGCGACCGCGTGGTCATAAGTCAGGCCCGGCGTCAGGAGGCGCGCCGGGTGCCCCATGGCGATGATCGCGAACGAGGTGCGCGTGCCGCCCGACTCGATGAGCTGCCGCGCACGCGCCACCGCGCGCTCGAGCCGCGAGTCCCCACCCTCGTCGGTGGCCTGCATCGAGGCCGAGTCGTCGATGACCAGCGCGACCGCGCCCGGCTCCGAGAGCTCGCCGACAGTGGCGACGTCGGGCTCGATGTAGGGCTTGGCCAACGCGAAGGCCAGCGCCATGACCAGGAGGACGCGCAGGGCCAGGACCAGGATCTGCTTCAGCTTCAGGCGCCGCGCGAGGCGCTTGTCGCTCATCAGCAGGAACTCGATGGCCGCGAAGCGCCTGAGCTTCGCGCGCCGCCGATTGATGAGGTGGATGATGATCGGCACGACGCCGAGCGCCATCCCGATGAGGAGGCCGATATTGCCAAAACCCATCGTCAGCGCCTCCCGACCTCGGTCGAGCGCCGGTCGCGCAAGAGCTTCAGGACCAACTCGCCGGGGGGCAGCCGCGTGTCGACGAGCACGTAGCTCGCCTGCGAATCGAGCGTCTTCTGGCGGATCCGCGCCTGGTGCTCTTTCATCTTGGTGAGGTACTCGCGGCGCACGATCTGCGGCTCGACCAGCAGCTTCTGGTCGGACTCGAGCCCCTCGAACAGCGTCATCTCGTTGAACGGAAACTCCAGCTCGTCACCGTCGAGAACCTGCAGGACGGTCACCTCGTGACCGCGCCCGACGAGGTTCCGCAAGGTCGAGAACGCCCGCTCGTCTTCGCCGAAGAAGTCGCTGAACAGGATGACCAACCCGCGCTTCTTCAGGTGCATGACGACACCCTCCAGCGCCACCTCGATGCGCGTCCCGCCGCGCACGCGGCTCTTCTCGAGGAGGTCGGCCATGGCCGCGAGGTGCGTCATGCGCGAGCGCGGCGGCAGCACCTCACCGACGGTCTCGTCGAAGCGCATGAGGCCGACCGAGTCCTGCTGCTTCAACAGCAGGTAGCCCAACGTCGTCGCCACCACCGAGGCATATTCGTACTTCGAGAGCGCGCCCTCCGCCCCATAGCCCATCGACGCCGAGCCATCGATCACCATGAGCGCCTGGAGGTTCGTCTCGTGCTCGAACTTCTTGACGTAATACTTGTCGAGACGGCCGAACGCCTTCCAGTCGACGTGCTTGATCTCGTCGCCGGGCGCGTACTCCTTGTGCTCGGCGAACTCGATGGACGCCCCCTGGTGCGGGCTCCGATGGAGGCCCTGCAGGATGCCATCGACCACGACGCGCGCGCGCAGGCTCACGCCCTTCAAGCGCGCGAGCGCCTGTGGGTCGACGAGCTTCGTGCCCTGCTCGGCGCGCGCGACGGCCATCAGAGATTGGACGCCGGCACCGACTGGATGATCGCGTCGATGACCCGATCGGCCGTGATGCGGTCCGCCTCGGCCTGGAACGAGAGCAGGATGCGATGCCCGAGCACGGCCTTGGCCAACGCCCGGATGTCGTCGCGCGACGCGTGCGGCCGCCCGTGCAACGCGGCCCGCGCCTTGGCGCCGATCACCAGGAACTGCGAGGCGCGCGGCCCGGCTCCCCAGGTCACGTACTGCTTCACCTCGGCCGGCGCCCCCTCGACGTCGGGGCGCGTGCGACGCGTGAGCTCGACGGCATAGCGCTGGATATCGGGCGCCGCGACCACGCTCAGCACGATCTCCTGGAAGCGCAAGAGCTCCTCGCGCGAGAGCACCGGTACGACCGGCGACTGCACCGCCCCCGTCGTGCGGGCGACCACCTCGAGCTCTTCCTCCAGGCTCGGATAGTCGACCTTGATCGAGAACATGAAGCGGTCGAGCTGCGCCTCGGGCAGCGGATAGGTGCCCTCCTGCTCGATCGGGTTCTGCGTCGCGAAGACCAGGAACGGCGCCTCGAGCGGGTAGGTCGTGCCCGCCGCGGTGACGCGCTTTTCCTGCATGGCCTGCAGCAGCGCGGCCTGGGTCTTGGGCGGCGTGCGGTTCACCTCGTCGGCCAGCAACAGGTTCGAGAACACCGGCCCATGGATGAACTTGAAGAAGCGCCGCCCGGTCGCCTGGTCCTGCTCGAGGACGTCGGTGCCCGTGATGTCCGACGGCATGAGGTCCGGCGTGAACTGGATGCGGTTGAACTTCAGCGAGACGGCTTCGGCCAGGGTCTGGATGAGCAGCGTCTTCGCGAGACCCGGCACGCCGATGAAGAGGCCGTGCCCACCCGCGAAGAGCGACGTCATCAGCAGATCGATGACCTGGTCCTGCCCGATGATGCGCTTCCGCAGCTCGCGCACCACCCGCTCACGCGCGCGCGCCACCTGGTCGACGTCCGCCATGGTGACCGGCTCGCGCGGACCGCTCGCACGCAGGATCGGCACGGCCTGCGAGGCCGAAGGCGACGGGGCGGTCTGCACCGGCACGGCAGGCGGCAACGGCGGCGCGGCCGTCATCTCGTTCGCAGGGCTCGCGTCGGTCGCGTCTTTCGCGTCTGGAGTCATCGTCATCTCAGTTGTGGATGAGCTTGTGGAAGCGCCGCTCTTCGGCGGCCTTCTCGCGTTCGCCGAGGGCTTCGTACACCGAAGCGAGGGTCTCGTGCACGTCCGGATCGAACGGATTGATCGTCAGCGCGTTCTCGAGGTGCACGCGCGCCTCGGCCGGCTTGCCGAGCTTCATGAGCGCCTCGCCGAGATAGACATGCAGGACGACGTGGCCCGGGTTGTCGGCCAGCGGCTTCTCGAGCTCGACGGCCGCCTCGTCATAGCGGTTCGCCTTCAAGAGCGCGTGCCCGAGCTTGCCCTGCACGAGCGGCGAGCGGTCACCGACATGCGCGGTCGCCTTCCGGTACTCTTTGACGGCCGCGACCCAGCGCTCGCGGAGCCGCATGCGATCGCCCAGCCACACGTACTCGCGCGCGCGGTCGATCTTGATGCCCGCCAGCTCGTCGGCCTCGGTGTCCTTGCCCTTGAAGAGCAACCGCGTCTGGAAGTCGGCGTCCATCGGCCGGAACGACTGCGTCTTCAGGAAGGCCTTCCAGGTCTTCTCGAAGCGGTCCCACGGGATCTGCGAGACCTGCGCCACCGCGTCGCGGTCGCTCTTGCCGCTGGCCATGGCCGCCACCAGCTCGGCCGCCACGTCCTTGCCGCGGCGTTCGTTCAAGAACGCGATGACCGTCCACACCTCGGCGAACGCGGTCGCCGTCGCCTCCTGGCTCGGCAGCTTGGCCATCGACGGCGACATTGCCTCGAAGGTGATGAGCTTGTCGGCGGCCAGGGCCTTGGCCAGGAAGGCCTCGCTGTGGCGGTCCAGCCCGGGCTTCGCCTCGGCCTTCCACTTGACCTCATAGTACTTCGCGAGCCCTTCGTGGAGCCAGATCGGCACCTGGTTCCGCGACTTCTTCGTGATGAGGAGGTGGATGAACTCGTGGGCGATGGTGTCGACCCAGTCGTACCCGTAGACCAGGTCGCGCGGCGAGGTCACCATCAGGCGGTTGTACTTGCAGAGCGCGATGGTCCCCGAGGTCCGGATCTCCGCGACCGTCAGCGGGCTCACCTGTCCGAGCACGTCGACGGTCGGATAGAACTCGATGCGGATCGGCATCTCCGGCACGTAGTCGAAGATGCGCGTGAGCTCTTTCCAGGCGCGACCCAGGGCCTCCTCGGCATAGGGCACGAGCACCTGGTCGAGGCCCGCGGCATACGAGATCTCGAAGGCCCCGTCGGCGGTCTTGTGCTTGACGTAGCCCTTGGTCGCCTCGGCCGTGTTGAGGGCGATCTGCTTGAGATGCACGACCAGCGGCTCGGGCTTCTTGGTCGCGGACTGCGCGAGATAGTCGGCCGCCTCGGCGTACTTGCCCTCCAGCAAGAGGAGGTGCCCCATGAGGTACAGGTTCGTCGCGTCGTTGGGGTCGGCCGCGTTCAACCGCTCGACCATCGCGCGCGCCGTGACGATGTCCCACGCGTTCAAGGCCTCGTCGGCGTCGCGTTGCTCCGGCGAGACAGCCGACGCCGACCCCGCCGCCAGGACCATCGCGAGGCCTGCGACCCACGCCAGGACGGCCACCCGCAGCCCGCGCCACACCCCGCGCGGACCCGCGTCGAGCCCGCCCATCACCCCAACCATCCCCACACCCCGAGGAACGTCACTCGCGCTCATTTCGTGAGCTCCTCGTAGAACTTGCGGATGGCGTCCTTGTACGCGTCCGGTGCCTTCTCCTGCATCGCGCGCAAGATCTCCTCGCGCAGCAACCGCGGCGACGCATACGGGTCGTCCTTCGGGATGCCGACCTTGGCCTTGGGATCATTGACCCCGGTCTGGTCCTCGGTCTGGCCGCCGTTCTGCTGTTGCTGCTTCATCATCTCGTCGAGGCTCTGCTGCGCCTCCTGCAGCTTCTCCAGCGCTTCCTGTTGCTTGCCCTGCGCGCCCTTGGGCTTCTTGCCGTTGAGCTCCTGCTTGGCCTCGCCCATGGCCTTGCCCGCCCCCTCGAGCGCGCCCTCCATCGCGTCCTGCATGCCGGGCGCGTCGCCCTCCATCTGCGCGAGCTTCTCTTTGAGTTGCTTCAGCCGCTCCTCGAGCTGCCCTTGCGACTTCTCGAGTCCCTCGAGCCCCTGCTTCTCGCCCGGGCTGAGCCCCTCGCCGGGCTTGGGCTCCATACCGCCCAACTTCTCGCCGAGCGCCTTGGCCTTGGCCGCCGCGTCGTTCAGGTTCTTCATCGCCTCGCGCAGCTCGCCCAGGCGCTGCTTGTCGAGCTCGCGTGACTCGCTCTCGCCGATCTCGCCCGAGAGCCCCTCGGACCCTCCCGAGACATCGCTCGCCTTGCCCCGCGCCTCGCCGAGCTTCGCGTTCTCGATCGCCTGCTCGAGCCCCTCGGCCGCCTTCTCGAGCTTGTCGAGGGCCGCCTTGTCGTCGGGGTGCAGGCTGTCTTTCTTGGCGCCGTTGAGCGCCTCGCGGATCGCCTTGGCTTCGTCCTTCATCTCGCCGAGCTGCGCCTTGGCCTTGTCCATGAGCTCTTTGCGCTGCCGCTCGTCGATATTGTCGCCGGTCGAGCCGGTCTCGCGCTGCACCTGGCGCTGCCCGTCGGCCAGCTCGTCGAGCGCCTGCTTCATCTCCTGCATCGCGCGCCGCGCGCCCGGGTTCGAGGGCCCGTTGCCGATCTGATCGAGGTCCTCCTGGAGGCCCGCCATCATCTCCTGCGTCGACTTCGAGAGCTCCTCCAGGAGCTTCATCGCCTCGTCGACCTTGCCCTCTTCCAGGAGCTTCTGGATCTGGTCCATCTGCGACTGCATGTCCTTCGCTTCTTCCTGCTTGTCGGAAGGACGCTGCGCCGGGTTCTGGTTCTCGTAGGGTGAGCGCTCCTGCAGCTTGGCGAGCTTCTGCTGGAGCTCCTTCAGCTTCTGCTGCAGCTTCTGGAGCTTCTTCAGCGCCGCCTCGCGCGCCGCCGGGTCGTTCTTCTCCTTGAGCTCCTTCAGGATATCCATCATCTCGTTCTGGGTCTCGAGCATCTCCCGACCGGCCTCCAGGATCGCATCCTTGAGGGCCCCATCGAGGAGACGCTTGAGCTTCAGGATCCCCTGCTCGAGCACGTTGGACGACTCTTCGTTGCTCTGCGCGAGCAGCGTCACGAAGACCTTCGGGTCCACCAGATCGCGGTCCTCGGTCCACTTCGCGAGCTGCGCCCGCTCCTGCTCGAAGACCCCACCCATCGCGTCGCGCACCTCACGCAGCCCATCGCGAAGCGCATCGGTCGCCAGCGGGTCGGTCGAGAACCCTCCCGAGAGCCGCTCGAGCTCCATCAGGATCCCCTGCGTCGCTGACATCATGCCCATCTGCGCCTCGGCAAACGTCGCCACGAGATCCGGGCGACCCTTGTCGACCTGGCTCTCGAGCCGGTCCGCGAGCACGTCGAGCATCTTCTCGATGAGGGCCTTCAGCGCCGACAAGAGCTGGTCGTGCTCGTCTTGCGGCGAGTAGAGCGTCAGCTTCCGCGACTGACTCTTGCCCTTGCCGGGCCCCGAGATGTCGTTCTGATCGAAGACCTCGAAGTAGACGACCGCCGACTGCCCGGGCTCGAGCCCGAGCTTGGCGACCTCGACCGTCGCATCCCCCTTGTCGAGGCGCGCCCCCTTCGGCGCGCTGACCGGGCTCCGCTGGAGCTCCTTGCCCTGGTCGCCCTCGACCACCAGCTCGACCTTCTCCAGCCCGAGGTCGTCGCTCGCCTCGAAGAAGAAGCCGACCGACGTGTCGGGCTTCACCTCGAGGTCGCTCTCGGGAAGCAGCAGGGTCACCTCGGGCGGCGCGTCGGCCCGCACCGAGACCTTGCGCCACGCGCGCTCGCGCACGAGCTCGCCATCGCCATCGATCAAGACGAACTGGTAGCGGTCCTCGGTCCCGACCTTGAAGCTGCCACGCAGCGTCCCGTCGGCCTCGAGCTCGACCATCCAGCGCGCCTCGGGATCCGACTCGAGGACGAGTGCCGCGGACTTGGCCGGGAACAACGTCGTCCCCGTGAAGCGCACCTCGCTGCCGACCAACGCCTCGACATCCCCCACCGAGCGCTGGATGCGCCGCGGCTTGAGCTGGGTATAGACGGGCGACTTCACCTCGAGCTCGAGCTGGCTCACCGCCACGTCGACCAGGCGCCCGTCCTGCCCCTCGTCCGGCGGCGCGTTGGTCAGGTTGTGGGCCGCCTGCGCATAGAATCCCGGCGCGAGCACCGCGACCAGGGCCACGGCCGACGCCGCGCCGAGCGCCGCCCACCGGAGCCGCGAGAGCCGCGTCCGGTCTGGCAGCAACCGGACGTCGACGCCCTTCAAGGCCGCCCCGGAACGCAGCGCGGCCGCCTCGGCCAAGGCCGGTGAGAAGCCGAGCCCGGCGGCATCGGCGCTTCGCTTCAAGATCGCCGCGGTCTGAACGGCCGTCACGAGGCCGGAGTCGAGTCCCGGGACCTTGGCCTCGACCCACAGCGCGAGCTCGGCGTCGTTGCGGCGTGCGCGCCCCGGCCGAACTCCGAAAAAGTAGATCACGAAGCCGATGGCGCCCGCGCCCAGCCCGAGCGGCACCCAGCCCCAACGTCCGGGGCCGGTCCCCAGCAGGACAGCCAGGCCGAAGCCCAGGACCAACGCCAGCGCCACCACGATGAGCGCCGCGAACACGACCTCGGCTCGAGCCACGCGTGCGAGCTCGCGCCGCGTGTCGGCCAGGAATCTCAAAGGCGCTGCAAAGGGTTCCATCGGGTCGGCCTGTCGGTCGGGAACCGTCGCGACCACACGCGTGATTCCCGGGGGAGGCGTATCATCCGCACCGCTTTCGCTCTGGTCAATCACGGAGAGGTCGTCGCGGGCCGTCGACGGGCTTGCGGGCAAGCGCGCCTCGTGCGATCCACCCGCTCCGGGCTCGCAACGCTCCTGAATAGGATCGATGGCAGCCCGTCGACGGCCGTCTCGGAAGCGGCCGGAGGGTCGACTCAGCCCGTTGGAGCGTCTCGGATTTGGCCCAGCCGGAACACGAAAAAGCCATCGATCAGGACCTCGTCGAGCGCGCCGTCAAGGGCGAGGCGAAGGCCTTTCGCGAGCTCGTCGAGCGCTACCAGCGCAAGGTCTACTCGATCGCGTACGGCATCGTGCGGAACCCGGACACGGCCATGGACGTGACCCAGGACGCCTTCGTCAAGATCCACCGTAACCTCGCGACCTTCAAGGGGGACTCGAGCTTCTACACGTGGATCTACCGGATCGTGCTGAACCTGTGCATCGATCGGAAGCGGCGCGAGGCCCGGCAGCGCGAGGTCGACTACGACGACAGCATCGGCCATTCAGAGGGCTTCACGAACGGACCGACCCTGGCGAGCACGGGCTTCGACAATCCGGCGACGGCCGCCCATCGTAAAGAACTCGTAGAACACATGGACCGCGCGCTCGAGACGCTCAGCGACGAGCACCGATCCATCCTCCTGCTGCGCGAGGTCGACGGCCTGAGCTACGAGGAGCTCGCTGAAACCCTAGACATTCCGAAGGGTACGGTCATGAGCCGCCTCTTCCACGCCCGCAAGAACTTCCAGAAATCTCTCTCGAGATACCTGAAGACGTAGAATCTTCCTGGCCGACCTGACGTCATGGGCCCCGTTCAGAGCGTGCCGCGGCGAGTCGCCAAGCACCCGCGAGGGAGACCCCGCATCCGCGAGGGAGTACAGAAGATGAACCCCATCGAGCTCAAAACCCACCTGATGCCCTACGCCGATGGCGAGCTCGACCCGGAGCTCCGCGCCCAGGTCGACGCGGCCCTGGCCCAGTCGCCCGAGCTCCGCGAAGAGCTCGCGGAGATCCAGCGCATCTCGGCCTTCTCGCACGCGGCGGCCTTCGCCCCGGCCGAGAACGTGAGCTTCGCAGGTCTTTACGACGGGGTCATGGCGCGCATCGCCGCCGAGGCCAAGGTCGTGGCACCGGCCAAGCCTGGTGTGTGGGCCCGCTTCACCGCCTGGTGCGGCGAGGTCGTCCGCTTCGAGCGCCCGCTGGTCGCGGCTGGCTTCGCGGCGGCAGCGCTGGCGGCGGTCATCGGGATCTCGATGAGCGGCGGAGCGGGCGCCCCGACCGCGACCCCGACCATCGCGAACGGTCCCGAGAAAGACCTCCGACCGCGCCGCGGCGCCGAGGAAGAGGTCAAGATGCTCGGCAAGAACAACGCCTTCGTCGAGAGCCTCGAGGCCCAGAAGGGCAAGGCCTACGTCGAGTTCGACAAGAACGACCCCGAGGCCCCGATGGTGCTCTGGCACGTCGTCGAGGACGAGGGGGCGCCGGCCCCGAAGGGCCTCTGATCCAAGCCTGCGGGAGCCTGCTCATGCTGCGTACGACCCTCGCCCCCCTCCTCGCCCTGGCGCTGCTCGCACCCGAGCTGGGCCCCACGAGCGCGCTCGCCGCCTCGCCCGACGGCGTGGCTGAGGGCAGCGGGCTCGTGGCGGCGGCCGATGGGATCGAGGTCCTCGTGACTGTGATCCACGCCCGCTCGGCCGAAGGCGGGGTCGCCCCCGAGCTCGCCAAGCTCGAAAAGTACCTGCTCAAGTCCTTCGCGAGCTACAAGTCCTTCACGCGCCTCTCGACCCGCAACGACCGCCTCGCGGCCGGGGCCGAAGCGCGCTTCTCGCTGCCGAACGGCACCGAGCTCGCGTTCCGCAACGAGGGCTGGAAGGACGGCTTCGCGCAGCTCCACCTCGAGGTCGGTGGTCTCAAGACCACCGTGAACGTGAAGGACGGCGGCCTCTTCTTCCAGGCGGGACGCGCTTACGACGGCGGGATGATCGTCCTCGCCTTCGAGGTCCGCGGCGCGAAGTAGTCCCGCTCGATGCATTCGACACCAAGGCCGAGGCTCATCCCTCGGCCTTTGTCGTGTTAGCGTCGC
>JAEUKJ010000127.1 GCA_016792665.1 Deltaproteobacteria bacterium
ACGTCCTTCCGGGCACGCATCGAGCCGAGCGTGGCCCGCCCCGAGCTCGTCCACAAGAGCGCTCGCGTGGCCGCCAGCAGCGCGTCCTCGAGGCGCACCATGGCGCCGTAGAGGATCTCGCTCGCGGTCCCCACATCGCGATGCAGGGTCGCCCGCACGGCCCGCGCGCCGAAGATCTCCTCGGCCGCGAGATAGGCCGCCGCGACCTCGGTCGGCTCGCGCTCGGTGGCCCCGGCGATGAGCGGCACCAGCGTCACGCCGCCCGCGTCGACGATGCGGTTGGTGATGACCGTCCCGGCGATCTCATTGAACAGGAAGTGCTTGGTCAGGACGTCGCCGAAGTGGTCGACCACCGCCTTCGGGAAGTAGTCGCGCACGAAGGGCAGCATCTCCTCGCGGCTGCCCGGCGGGTCGGAGATGACGCTGCGTGCGAGCGCCATCTTCGAGTACGACAGGAGCTTGGTCAGCTCGGGGCGCAGGATCCCCTTGTGCAGCTCCTTCCGCATCTTGATGGCGTCCGCGGTCGGCGGCAGGTGCTCGACCTGGCGCGACAGCCCGACCTGGTCCTTCAGCCACAGCATCGTGTGATGGAAGCCCCAGATCTCGCGCTTGGACCGCACCACGTCGAGCGACAGCGCCAGCGCCTGCCCGAAGTTGTCGCCGAGGACCAGCTCGCAGACCTCGTCGCCGACCTGCACGATGAGCGCGTTGCGCGCTTCCTGGGTCAGCGCGCCGGTGTCCAGCGGGTGCCGGAGCAGCGTCTTCAGGTTCACCTCGTGGTCGGAGAGGTCCACACCGCCGGAGTTGTCGATGGCGTCGGCGTTCACATAGCCGCCGAGGTCGGCCAGCTCGACCCGCGACTTCTGGGTCATGCCGAGGTTGCCGCCCTCGCCGATGACGCGGCAGCGGAGCTGGCTCGCGTCGACCCGCACGCGGTCGTTGGCCGGGTCGCGCGCGTCCTGGTGCGTCTCGGTCGAGGACTTCACGTACGTGCCGATGCCGCCGTTCCACAGCAGGTCGACCTCGGCCTTCAGGAGCAACCGGATGAGCTCGTCGCCCGAGACCTCGGTGAGCTCGGTGCCGAGGCGCTTCCGGACCTCGGGCCACAGCGCAATCGACTTCGCCCCGCGGTCGAAGACGCCGCCGCCCGCCGAGATGAGGTCGGGGTCGTAGTCCGACCACTTCGAGCCCTTCTTGTCGAAGAGGCGCTTTCGCTCGGCCCACGCGCGCTCGGAGTCGATGGGCGTCGGGTCGAGGAAGATGTGGCGGTGGTCGAAGGCCCCGAGGAGGTGGAGGCTCTTCGAGAGGAGGAGGCCGTTGCCGAAGACGTCGCCCGACATGTCGCCGATGCCGACGCAGGTGATGGGGTCTTTCTCGGGGTCGATGCCGAGCTCGCGGAAGTGCCGCTGCACGCAGACCCACGCGCCCTTGGCGGTGATGCCCTTCACCTTGTGGTCGTAGCCGATGGACCCGCCCGAGGCGAAGGCGTCCCCGAGCCAGAACCCGTAGGCCGCCGACAGGCGGTTGGCCGTGTCCGACAGGTGGGCCGTGCCCTTGTCGGCCGCGACGACCAGGTAGGGGTCGGGCTCGTCGTGGCAGACGACCGCGTCGGGGCGCAGGACCTCGCCGCCGACGATGTTGTCGGTGACGTCGAGCAGCCCGCGGATGAAGACCTCGTAGTAGCGGTCGGCCTGCGCGCGCGCCTCGGCCCAGGTGTCGGGCGGGGTCTTCAAGACGAAGCCGCCCTTGGCGCCGACCGGCACGATGACCGCGTTCTTCAGCATCTGGGTCGACATGAGTCCGAGGATCTCGCTCCGGAAGTCGTCCAGGCGATC
>JAEUKJ010000149.1 GCA_016792665.1 Deltaproteobacteria bacterium
GTCCGGCGAGACCCCGGGCAACGTGGTGACCGCGTCGAAGTCGAAGGTCGTCGGCTGCGCGACCCTCACGGCGATCCGTCCACCGCCGCCGGCGCCGCCCATGGCACCGGCCGCCGCGCCGTCCGCGCTCATGACGCCGTGGCCCGCGAGCGTGCCGAGCGTGAGG
Source organism: Deltaproteobacteria bacterium (assembly GCA_016792665.1). Taxonomy (GTDB): domain Bacteria; phylum Myxococcota_A; class UBA9042; order PHBI01; family PHBI01; genus WYBB01. The sequence goes on from JAEUKJ010000149.1 coordinate 167, forward strand.
TCGATAGAACCACCCGCCCCGCCGCCGCCGTTCCCTGTGCCCACACCCGCGTCGAACCCGTCTGCGCGGATCGCGCCATCGAGAGTGAGCGAGGTGGCCACGACGCGGATGCGCCCGCCGCCGTCGCCACCGTCCCAGTTGGTGCTGTTGCCGTAGCCGCCGCCCAGGCCGAGGCTCGAGGGCGCAAAGACATCACCATAGGTCGGCGACACGACGCCCTCCGCGCCGCCACCCGCGCCGCCGTGCGAGCCACCGCGCTTCGGGGCCGCGAACGTGGCGCCGGCGCAGCTGTCGACACACTGTCCACGATAGCCGCGGCCGCTGACGTCGAGGGTCGCGTCCTGCGCGATGGTCATGGCCGCGACCTCGAGATCGAAGCCGCCCTCGTAGGTCGAGGTCGTGTCGGCGTGGTTGACCTGGGCACGCTCCAGGATGTCGAGTCGTGCGAGCCGCCAGGGCGCGACCGCGACGAGGTGCGTGCGCCCGCGCACGACGAGGTCGAGGTCATGGTCGAAGGCGATCGCGGTGGGATCCCAGCCGAGTGCCGGGTCCTCGACCCCGAGGCTGCGATCGTCATCGTCGACCACGAGGCGCGGCTTCGCGCCCGGGCGAGTCACGAGCACCGTGCCGGCCCCACCTGCCTTCCCGACGTCGGGGGAAACGCCGGGCAAGGCCGTGACGCGGTCGAAGTCGAACGTGGTCGGGCTCGCGACCGTGACCGCGACGCGCCCACCACCGCCGGCCCCGCCCATGCTTCCGGCAGCCGCCCCATCGGCGCTGATGACGCCGGTGCCGACGAGCGAGCCGAGCACGAGGTCGATCGACCCTCCGGCGCCGCCCCCGCCAGTCCCGGTCCCGACGCCCGCGTCGAGCCCGTCTGCGCGGATGGCGCCCTGCAACGTGAGGGTCTCGGCGACGACCTGGATGCGCCCACCACCGTCGCCCCCATCCCAGTTGGTGGAGTTGCCGTAGCCACCTCCGAGGCCCAGCGTGCGTGGTGCGAAGAGGTCGCCGAAGGTCGGCGCGACGACGCCTTCACCGCCGCCGACGCCGCCGTGCGAGCCGCCCTGTCGAGGCACCGCGAAGGTCGTGCCGGCACACGCCGATACGCAAGCGCCGAGGTGCCCGCGACCACGCACGTCGAGGGCCGCCCCCTCCGCGATGGTGAGTGTCATGACGTCGAGCTCGAGCCCGCGCTCGTCGGGTTCGGCGGACTCGAGCGAGCTCATGCGTGCCTGACCTTCGAGGGTGATGGCGTGGAACGACAAGGGCTGGGTGACGACGACCCGCGACTTGCCACGCACGACGAGGTCGAGATCGGCGACCCACGGCGTGGGGCTCGGCGTCGCACCGATCGGTGCGCTGTCGCGATGGGCACTGCGGCCCGCATCGTCGATGACGATGGTCGCGCGCCCCGCGTCGGGCCGGAGCACGACCGTGCCCGGTCCGGCCTCGGCCCCCGCGGCCGCCGTGCCGGGGCGAGCCCGGACGCGCCCGAAGTCTAGCTCGTTGGCGCCGTACTGGATCGCGACTCGGCCCCCGCCACCGGCTCCGCGCGCGACCGCAGCGCCGCCATCGGCGGAGATGAGGCCCGTGCCGCGGAGGACGCCGATATCCAGGAACACCGAGCCACCCGCACCACCGCCGCCACCCGATGGCTGGACCGCCCCCGTGGTGCCGTCGGCGCGGATGGCCCCGTGCAGCTCCATCGCGTCGGCGAGGATGCGGACGCGTCCGCCGCCGTTGCCTCCCGGCCAGTTCGTCGAGTTGCCGTAGCCTCCGCCCAGGCCGAGCGTGGTCGGCGCCATGAGATCGCCAAACGGCGCAGGCGCTGAGACGCCACCGCCGACGCCGCCGTGGGATCCGCCGAGCTGGTTCGTGCTGGCGTTCGCGGTGGCGCAGTTCTCGACACACTGGCCGCGGTGGCCGCGACCGGTCACGTCGATGGCACCCGTCGGCATGACGCCGACGAAGCTCGCGGCGATGTCGAGGCCGACGTCGACCGCGGCGCCCACCGGTGCCGAGTGCGTGACGACTCCGCCGCGCCCGACGTAGAGGCCGGCGAACTGGTGCGGGCCATCGATCGTGACCGTGCCGTAGCGCACGAGCACGCGCTGCCCCTGGTACGTCGTGTCGTCCGGCGCGAGGCGCGTCACGCCGAGCTTCACGAGGTCGTTCTCGATGACCTCGAGGCCGGCCGAGGCGAGCGCCGTGTTCTCGCCGAAGTCGATGGCCGTGGCGGTGAGGGTGGTGGCGCCCGTGACGCCCTCGAGGTCGAGCTCGGTGACCCAGGGCGGGTCTTCGAGGGTCGCGACGAGGACGCCGTCGCGCCGCAGCTCGACGCGGTCGATGCCGTACTCGTCGACCGGATTGACCTCGACGCGCAGGGGGCCGCTGCCGATGTACTCCCCGTCGATGGGCTCGACGAAGCGCACGATCGGAGAGGTGGTGTCGGAGACCGGCCGCACCGTGATCGTGTACGGGTCGAAGCGGCCGATGTTGGCGCCGATGTCCTCGGCCTCGGCGCGGATCGCGATGACGCGATCGGTGCGCACGCCCGGGGTCTGGATCGTGACAGTGTACGGTGGCGAGGTCCGCGTGGCGCGCAAGACGTCGTCGACGAAGATGCGCACCTCGCGCATGCGCACGTCATCGTAGGCCGCGACCGAGACCGAGAGGCTCGGGCCCTCGTCGACCACGACCCCAGGCTCGGGGGAGAGCGGCGTGACCACGGGCGGGATGCCCAGCGTGTCCTGGAAGGCCGCGTGGCGACCGATCTCCAGGCGATCGCCACCGCCGAAGCCGGCCATGTAGTGGAACTCGTCGTCGGCCGCGAGGCCGGTCGGGTCGGTCTGCAGATAGTTGATGGTGCCGAGCGCCGGGAGCTGGCCGGTCACGCGGTTGCTGACGAAGAGGAGCGACTGCGGACCGCGCACGCCGACCAGGAGGAAGTCGTCGACCGGCACGACGCGCGTCGCGAAGACCCCGGTGAGGCTCGCCTCGAAGCCACTCGGACGACCGAGCGTCGTGCGTCGCAAGCCCTTGTTGAGATCGGCCGCCCACATCTCGTTGCCACGGAAGGCGAGGTCCCAGTCGATGGCCTCGGTCGTGGCACTCGACTCGAGGACGAGGCCGCCGACGACGATGCGCCACCCGCGCAGCGTGCCGGACGTGTCGATGGCGACGACGCGATCGAGGTCGCGGCGCACGAACGAGAACGACGTCGCGGGGAGCTGCGTCTCGACGATGCGCGGGTCGATCGCAGCGCCGCTCGGCGCGAGCCGCGGGTCGATCGTCACGAGGCCGGCGGTGGTCGCGACGTAGATGCGCTCGTCGCCCAGCGCCAGGGACTTCGGCTTGCCAGGGAGGTCGAGGGTCGAGACGATCGCCGGGCCGATCGCGAGATCGGTGGCGTCGACCTCGACCAGGCGGGGCGGCTCGTCGAGGGCCGCAAACCCGAGGCTACCGCGCAGCACGACGTCGTTGATCGTCGCGGCGAGCGGCAGGCACCCACCGCGGACGGGCTGGTCCCGCAGCGTGACGTCGACCGTGCAGAGCGACCTGGCCGCGACCACGAGAACCCGATCGCCGTCGAGGGCGAGCCGTCCGGGCCGACCTGGCAAGAGCACCTCGCCGACCTTGGCGGGCGTGAAGCGCTCGATGATGAGCGGCATCGTCGCCTCGAGTGCATTGTTCGTCGCCGTGATCGACGCCTCGCCGGCGAAGGCCGGGGCCGCGACGAAGTAGCCGGTCGCGCTGACCGCGCCGGCCGCGGCCGGGGTCACGAGGTAGCTCGTGCCGCGCGCGGTGGCCGTGACGTCGGTGACGACGCCGGTCTGGCGATGACCGAGCACCAGGAGCTGCAACGTGGCGGGGCCGGTGATCGTGTTGGTGAAGAGGGCGGCGCGCGCCGGCGCGAACGACAGCGACGTGATCGGGCCGCCCGCGACGAACGAGGTCGGGTCCTTCGGATCGGTGCCGTCGGCGAGCTCTTGCCCGTCGCTGACCCCATCGCCGTCGGTGTCGGCCTTGGTCGGATCGGTGCCGAGGCGGTGCTCGCGCCAGAGCGGCAGGTTGTCACCGTCGGCGTCGGACATGCCGTCGCTGGGGTCGGTCGGGTCGTATTCGTAGCGGACCTCGAAGTCGTCGGGCTCGCGGTCGCGATCGGCGTCGGGATAGAGGACGATGACGCCGAGATCGGACACGACCCAGGGCTCGCGCGCGATGGCCTCCGACTCGCCGAAGAGCAACATCGGGTTGGCCGCAGGGCGCGCCTCGTCGACCGGGCGGCTGGTCGCGACGAGCGGATCGGTGCCGGCGTCGATCTCCAGGCCATCGAGGAAGCCGTCACCGTCGGTGTCGGCGAGCGAGACGTGGGTGCCGAGGACGCGCTCGTGGTCGTCGAAGAGGCCGTCCCCGTCGCGGTCGGTGCCGCGGCTCAGGGGGTCGGTGCCAGCCGCGATCTCGGCGCCGTCGGACGCCCCGTCGCCATCGGTGTCGAAGGCCAGGAGCCGCGTGCCGCGCGTGACCTCGTCACCATCGGAGAGCCCGTCGCCGTCGCTGTCGGCGAGCGCGGGATCGCTGCCCAGAGCGACCTCGCGGTCGTCGGAGAGGCCGTCACTGTCGGTGTCGACGGACGCGACGCCCGGCGGCGTGCCGGCCGCGACCTCGGCCTTGTCATCGATGCCGTCGCCGTCGGTGTCGGCCTTGGTCGGGTCGGCGCCGAGCGCGGCCTCGGCCCCGTCCAGCAGCCCATCGCCGTCGCTGTCCGGGTCGCGCGGCGAGGTCGCGACCTCGGCGCCATCGGGGATGCCGTCCTGGTCGGAGTCGGCGACGTTGCCGAGGGTGCCGAGCGCGAGCTCGGCGGCGTGATCGAGGCCGTCGTTGTCGGGGTTGGCGCGCGGGTCGTCAGGCACGTCGGGGTTCAGGCCCGAAGCGACTTCCCATGCGTCGTCGAGGCCGTCGCCGTCGCGATCGACGAAGCGCACGATCGCGGTCGTGGTCGTGGTGCCGCCCGTGGCGCGCTCGGTGACGTCCAGAGTCAGCGAGACGAGCCCGCCCGCGGGGATGGTCTCGGCCGTGGTCGGCGTCCAGGTGACGACGTTGTCCGTGATCGTCACCGCGGGTCCAGCGACACGCACGACGTCGTACTTCGCGGGATCGAGCCCGACGTCCCAGCTCCAGACCTGTCCGACCTCGCCGTGCCGCGGCGCCTCGCGCAAGACCTCGGGCAGGGCGCTCGCCTCGGTGAGGACGACGAGCGCAAAGGTCGTCTCGCGACCGTCGATGAGCACGGTCACCTGATGCGGACCGATCTCGTCGACCGTCGTCGGGAACGACAGGACCCCATCGGCCAGCGTCATCGCCCCCGGCGCGGCGAGGAGGGCGACCTAGGCCCGGGCGCCGTCGCTGCGCAGTGGAGCGTAG
>JAEUKJ010000256.1 GCA_016792665.1 Deltaproteobacteria bacterium
TGCCGTTGTCCGTCGCGAAGCCACCGCCGGCCTCGAGCTGCGCGACCTGGGTCGGGAGGTAGGTCACCGGCACGAAGATCGAGTCGCCCGCTGCGATCGTGAGCGGAAGGGCGCCGACGCGGCCCTTGTCCAGCCCGAAGAGCCCACCGCCGTCATCGACCAGCGCGACGTCGGACACGACGAGGTCGACGTCGCCGCAGGACTGGAGCTCGACCTGGATCTCGGCGACCTGGCCGACGAGCTTCGCGCCGAAGTCGACGCGCGACGGGTTCACCTTCACGCACGGGCCCTTCAGGTTCGCGTAGAGCTTGACCTCGGACCCATTGGGCGCGCCCGTGTCATTCGAGAAGAAGACGAGCGAGCCCTGCGCCGCGTCGGGGCCGGCCGCGGTGTAGGTGACGTCGACCTTCTCAGCGTTGCCGGACGCGATGGTGATCGGGGCCGAGAGCACGATGCCGGCCGCGCTGTTGGCGTCGACGTTGTAGGTCTGGCCGCCGATGGTGGCGGCGTAGCCGGGGCTGCCACCCAGGACGAAGCGCGAGATCACGAGGTCGGCCGCGCCCGTGTTCAGGACGTTGACGGTCTTGGTGACCGAGGCGTTGGCGGAGACCGTCGCGAAGTCGAGGACCGGGGGCGAAAGGACGAGCTTCGGGGAGACCGACTCGGGAGCGACGTTGAAGACGAACTCCGAGCCGGAGTTGATCGTGATGTTGGTGCGGATGGCCACGATGGCCGAGGCGCGCGTGCCGGAGGCGACGGCCGCCGGGTTGTACTCGACCGAGAAGGTGTGGGAGAGGCTGTCGGGGTAGATCTCGATCGGGACCTCGGCCGAGGGGATCGGCAGAGACGTCACCGTGAAGGCGCCTGGCGGCGTGCTGGTGACGACGATGTCGCGGATCTGGAGGGCGCCGGTGCCGGTGTTGGCGACGCGCAGGCGCGCGGGCAGGTCCGGCGAGACGGTCACGGTGGAGAGGGCCGCGACGACGCGCTGGCCTTCGCTGACTTCGATCTTGGCGATCTGCTTGGCGTCGATGCCGCCGCTGTCGCCGCACCCGACCAGCCCGAGGGGACCCATCGCCCCGAACAGAGCCCCTGCCACCATCGTCACGAGCGTCAGCCGTTTCACACGCGCCTCCTGCCCTGGGCGAAACCGACACACGCGGCCCCGCCATCTGGGCGCGCGAATACTTCCCGAAGTGGAGGCTCGTGGGAAGGATGAGTCCAACTTTTTTTCCGGTGCGACGACCGGGGCGAGCCGATCTGGAGGCCGGTCTCGGCAGCCGCAGGCGATACGCGGTGCTGGTGGTTTGCTATGCACACCCAGCGGCCCTAGGCTGGGGGACCCTCGGCCCCGGGGCTGAAACGTTTGGGCACACACGCTACACATTGGTTCGGAGGTCAGCATGTTCGGTGACGGCGGCGAAGTGAGCCTCACCATGAAGTACATGAATCGCTTTGGCTGCATCGGTGCGGCCTGCGAGGAGAACTGCTGCATGGACGGCTGGCGCATCGACGTCGACCGCGCCCACTACGACAAGCTCATGGCGATGGCCCAGTTCTCGGCCAAGCCCATCGCGCGCAAGTTCAACGCGACCTTCATCATCGTCCCGAAGAAGAACAAGAAAGAGCCCGAGCGCTACATCATCAAGCAGTTCGAGGGCGGCGGGTGCAGCCTCTTCGATGATGGCTGGTGCGAGCTGCACGCGACCTTCGGCTACGAGACCCTGCCGCACGTGTGCGCCTTCTATCCGCGCAAGCTGAAGTACGTCGGCGAGACGGTCGAGCTGTCGGCGACGGGCTCGTGCCCCGAGGTCACGCGCCAGATCATCCTGCACGAGGACGGGGTCGACCTCGAGCCGATCGACTTCTCGCGCGTGCATCGCAAGGTGCTCCAGGACGGCCTCGACCCGCGCGACACGCGGCCTTTCTTTCGCACGTTCATCGAGGTGCGCGGCTTCGTGATGGAGCTCTTGCGCGAGGAGTCGCTGGCCTGGGACGAGCGGCAGTTCCTCATGCTGTGGTTCTCGAAGCGGACGACCGAGGTGTTGTCCAAGGCAGTGCCCAAGGCCGACCTGTCGCCGGTCGCGCGCGAGATGGAGCTCCTGAGGAACCCCAAGGTGCGCCATGAGATCACCAAGCGCTATGCGGAGTTGCAGACGCCCGCGGCGCTCGTGCTGATGGTCGTGCGCGCCATCGTGCGGCCCAAGACCAAGGGCATCGTGCGCCCGAAGTGGAACGAGCTGACCAACGGGGTCATCAACAGCTACACGCGACTGGCCGAGATGTTGCCGCAGTCCGAGGACCCGGCCGAGCACGACCGCCAGGCGGAGGCGTCGCTGCGCGAGCCGCAGCACATGACGACCATCGAGGTGTGGGCCGAGTATCGAAGGCGCCGCGACCGCATCCGCGCCATCCCCGAGGTCGCGCGGACGATCGATCGCTGCTTCAAGAACTACAGCATCCACACGTGGTTCCACCGGATGCCGACCGAGGAGAACGACATCATCACCTACACGCTGCGGACCCTCACGCAGCAGTCGGCGATGAAGTTCCTGCTCTACTCGCAGGTGGGCCTGCAAGACGCGGTGAGCGAGCTCGAGGCGGCCGCGCCCGAGGAGCGTGAGGCGGTCCTGGCGAAGGTCCTGGACACGGTCGAGAAGGCGACGGTCAACGTGTTCTATCAGATCGCGCGCCACGTCGAGCACGGGCTGCTCATCAAGTGGCTGGCCGAGATGCTCCGCAAGATGGAGATGTTTTCCGCCGCCGGCGGCGTCTACCTCATCCACTTCTGAGCAGGGCGCTGAAAAACGGCCATCTGCGGCGTCGGCGCCTCGCTCGGTCCTGCGGCGGGCCACCAGCCCGCCTCGTCGCTCGCTTCGTCGGCCTCCTTGCATCTGGCCATTTTTGAGCGCCCTGCTGCGCGCTGGGAAACGGCCATCTGCGGCGTCGGCGCCTCGCTCGGTCCTGCGGGCTGGCTCAGAACGGGTTGTCGTTCGGGGCCTTCGGAGCCTTCGGTGTGTCGCCGCTCGGCAGGGGGCGCACGGGCTGCTGGGTCGGCTTGGCCGAGGGACGCTGCGGTTGGCGTGCGGGCTCGGCGACGGTGTCCTTGATCGGCTGGCGGGCGGGCTCCGCGGTCTTGGCGTCCTCGCTGCGCACGGGCTGTCGATCGGGGCTCGCGTGCTCGGGGGCGCCGGCGTCATCGAGGCCCTGGCCGCCGTTGGCGAGCGCGGTGACGAGGTTCTCGGCGCGCGCGAGGTCGCGGGCCCAGGCCGCGTTGCTGCTGTCCCTCTGGACGAGGGTCGTCAGGAGGGCGGCGGCCCTCTCGGCCAGCGGCTTCGCGGTCGTGAAGTCGCCGCCGCGGGCGAGGCTGTAGGCGACCTTGCCGAGCGAGAGGGCGAGGTCGTGCTGCCAGCGCGTGTTGCTCGGGTCGAGGGCCGCGAGCTTCTCGGCCACGACGAGCCCCTTCCGGTAGGACTTCTCGGCGTCCTCCAGCTTGCGCGCCACGATGGCGGCATCGCCCAGGCGGTTCAGCCCGATCTCGAGGTCGCGCTGCGCCTCCGCGTTCGACGGGTCCTTCTCGGCCAGGGTGGTCAGGGGGTCGAGCGCCTTCTCGAAGCTCTTCAGGGCGGCGGGGTGGTCGCCGCGGTCGAGCAGGAGGTCGCCGAGTCGCGTCGTGTCGATAGCGAGGTCGCGGGCCCAGCGCGCGTTGTCGGGGTCGTTGCGGACGAGCCGCTCCATGATGCCGGAGGCGCGTTGCCAGTGGGTGCGCGCGTCGTCGGGGCGCCCCTCGAGCTCGGCCACCTCGCCGAGGCGGGCGTTGGAGATCGCCAGGCGATGACGCCACTCGGAGTTCGACGGGAACTTGTCGAGCAGCGCCTTGCGGAGCGCGAACGCTTCCTCGAAGTTGGCGCGAGCAGGCGCGACCTGACCCATGTCGAGGCGCGCGGTGCCGAGCCCGTCGAGGGCCACGGCGAGATCGTAGCGGGCCCGCGAGCGCTCCAGCGCCCCTTCCGGGAAGGTCGTGTCGGCGACGGTCGCCAGGCCGCGTGCCAGCTCGACGGCCGAGGTGAAGGCGGTCTCGGCCAGGCGGAGGTCGCCGGTGAGGCCCGCGATCTCGCCGCGATCGAGCTCGCTCTCGACGTAGGCACGACGGAACTCGAAGTCCTCGGGGGCCTCGGAAAAGAGCTCCGAGCGCGTCTTGCGAGCGCTGGCGAAGGCTTGCTTGGCCGCTTCGAGGTCGCCCTGCGCGCGCATGAGCAGCCCCTCGTGACGCTGCGACTCGGCCTGGTCCAGGCGGCGCTGCGGGTCGGTCGGGGCGTCGGCCAGGAGCTTGTCGCGCAGCGTTCGAGCGAGCGCGTAGTCCCGCGCGGCCCCCGTCACGTCGCCGCGCATGCGCTTCAAGTCACCCATCAAGGCGGTGACGGCGGCCCGGTTGCGCTGGTGCCCGTAGTCGATGGCGGCCGGGCGTCCGAAGGCTTCGGCCTCGACGTCGCCGGCGTCGTAGTGGCTCTGGATGGCGTCGGCCACGTCGTCGAGCACGGCCAACTGGCCGAGCGGTTCGAGTCGGTCCTTCAGGTCCGAGAGCATGTAGCGGATGAGGTGCTCGGCGCTGTCGCGCGCCTGGGTCGCGGCGGTCTCGGCGACCTCGGCCCGCGCCTTCTCGGCCTTGGCGACGTTCATCGCGGTGACCGCCTGGGCGTGCGCCTC
>JAEUKJ010000271.1 GCA_016792665.1 Deltaproteobacteria bacterium
CGGAGCTGCTTCCACTTTCCCTTCAACGTGTCGCTGTTCATGCGGCCCTCCTGCTGGTGGCTCGTGCGAATCACACGGCCTCGGAGCCGAGAGCAATTGCCCTGCCAAGCGCTTGCATGGCGCGGCACGCGGGCTTCGACGGCCGCAGCGCGGGCGCGGCACGGGCGTGTTGGGGCGAGACGGGTCAGCGTGTGGGGCGTTCTGCCTCGCGCAGTCGCTCACGTGATCGGTGGAACCGCATCGACACGTGCGCCGTGCGCATCTCAGTCGTCGTCGGCGAGAGGGCCCGAGGGATCGGCGGTCGGGTCGTCGCGTTTGAGCCGCCGCAAGAGGGTCTTGCGATCGACCCCGAGGATGCGGGCTGCCTGGCTCTTGTTGCCGCCGACGGCGTTCAAGACCTTCAGCGCGTAGGTGCGGTCGAGCTCGTCCAGGGTCACGAAGTCGTCGGGGCCTTCGCCGACGAAGTCGAAGCGGCTGCGCTCGGCGTCGCGGATCCGCTCGGGAAGGTCGGCGACCTGCAGCGTGTCGCCGCGCGCCAGGGCCACGCCGCGCTCGATGGCGTTCATCAGCTCGCGCACGTTGCCCGGCCACGGGTGCCGCATGAGCTTCTCGGCTGCCTCGGGTGAGAGGCTGCGCACGTCGACCTTGTGGCGCGCGGCGAACCGCTCGATGAAGGCCTGCGCGAGCAGCAGGATGTCGTTGCCGCGCGCGCGCAGCGGCGGCAGATCGATCTGCACGACGTTCAAGCGGTAGTAGAGGTCCTCGCGGAACGTGCCGTCGGCCGTGGCCTGCGCGAGGTCGCGGTTGGTGGCGGCGATGACCCGCGTGTCGAACGGGATCGTCTCGTCGCCGCCGACGGGGCGGACGACCCGCTCTTGCAGGGCGCGCAGGAGCTTGGGCTGCATGGGCAGCGGCATCTCGCCGATCTCGTCGAGGAACAGGGTGCCACCGTTGGCCTCGAGGAAGAGCCCGCGGCGCGCCTTCTTGGCGTCGGTGAAGGCGCCGCGCGCATGGCCGAAGAGCTCGCTCTCGAGGAGCGTCTCGGGCAGGGCCGCGCAGTTGATGGGCACGAAGGGACCGTCGCCGCGCGAGCTCTGGCGATGGATCGCCTGCGCCACGACCTCCTTGCCCGTGCCGCTCTCGCCGAGCAGGAGCACGCCGACGTCGGTCGCCGCGACGCGCCGGATGAGCTCCTTCAGGTCGTGGATGGCACCACTGGTGCCGATGAGCCCGGCCTCGGCGGTCGAGGCGGCCTCGTTCCTCAGGCGGCGCACCTCGTCGGACAGGCGCATGTGAGCGATGGCCCGCCGCGCCTGGAGCTCGAGCTCCTCGAGGCTGATCGGCTTGACGAGGTAGTCCCAGACGCCGGACCGCATGGCTTCGACCGCGTTCTTCACCGACGCGTGCCCCGTCATGATGATCGCGGGCAGGGCCGGGTAGAGGACCTTGGCGCGGGCGCACAGATCGAGCCCATTGTCGTGACCGATCTGGAGATCGGAGACCAACAGCGCGAGCGCGTCGCCGCGATCACCCTCGAGGACGGCGAGGGCTTCAGCAGCGCTGCGGCACGCGATGACGGCGAAGCCCGCGGCCTCGAGCCCGAGGGTCAGCGCATCGAGGGTCGCGGGCTCGTCGTCGACGAGCAGGATCTTGTCGGCCATGCACACTCACCCGGTCTGCTCGCAAGCACCCTGATGACTCAGGATCCCGAGGCGTGTGTCAAGCGGCGGAAGCCCGCACCGAGCGCGTGGCTTCCGCCTCACCGCTCAGACCGACGCGTAGGACGTGCGCGCCTGGACGGTGCCGTCGCGGTAGTGGACCACGAGGTCGACGCCGAACTCGCGCGCCCACACCCGCGCGTCGGCGAGCGCGTCCTTCTTGGTGGCGTACTCGGCGCGCCCCTCCGGCCCGAGCACGAGCCAGCCACTGGCGGTCGGGCGCACCTGCAGCCCGGCGCCGCCGTCCTCGGAGAACTCGTACTTCTCGAGGATGCCGCCGTCCGAGCTCATGACCAGGAGCGGGAGCTTGCGGGCGCGCGCGAGCTCGCCGCCGCGACGGAGCGCGTCTTCGTAGTCGTCGAAGGTGTAGCGGTCCTCGCTGGCGTCCGAGAAGATCACCCAGCGATCGCCCTCGGCCTGGATGAAGAGACCGGTCGCGTCCGGGCCGAGGTCGTCCCCGTCGTTGGCGAAGGCCTTCGCGATGCCGTAGGACAGCGCGCGATCGGGATGGCGGCCGGCTTCGATCTCTGCGTTCACGTATGCGAGGGCGACCGCACGCAGCCCCTTGGGCAGCGAGGTGATGGCGGGCGGGCAGTTCGCTTCGGTCCAGGTGAGCGTGCTCATGACGACTCCTTGGTGATGGCTGACCGGGATGGTCGCCTCGTGGGACTGAGCAACGCGCATGCCACGGGCCGCGGGCGCGAGCGTTGGGCGCGCGCGGCGCGGAGGGTCCGGAGAGGTGTCCCATTTGGCCGCAGCGGTGGGGCGATCTGGGTCGGCACGCGCGCGCCGCGGGAGCGCCTGGCGAGCCGCGCCGAGCACTCTCTAAGGTGAGGCCGCGGGCAGCGCGAGACAGGCACAGGCCTTGCTCAGTCCCTCGCAGACAATTCGCACAAGGCCTCGCGGAGCGAGGCTGCCGGCGAGTGCAATTCGCTCACGGCCTCGCGGGGCGAGGCTGCCAGCGCCCTGCGGCGTAGCCCGCCGCGTAGCACCGACGCGACCCACGTCACACCGAAGGACCGACCATGATGTTCCGCACGTTCGTCCCATTCGTCGCAGCGACCCTCCTCGGCGCCGGCCCGGCCCTCGCGGAGATGGGCGTCCGCGAGAGCCGCATCCAGCGCCACGGGCTGACCTTCGGGTTCGGTCTCGGCGGCGGCAACCTCGCTTGTTCGGGCGAGGGCTGTGACGACTTCACCGAGGCTGGCAGCTTCAACGTCGGCATCGGCGCGATGACGCGGCCCGAGCTCGGCATCATCTTCGATGCCTGGTGGATGGTGCACTCGGAAGATCGCGTGACCATCAGCCAGGGCCTCCTCACCGCGAACCTCAAGTGGTGGCCCGTCGACCACCTGTGGCTACGCGGCGGGCTCGGCGCCGCACGCGCGGCCTTCCACTACGACGGCACATTCGCGGACATCGAGGACCGCACCGAGTGGGTGCCGGCCTTCGCCGTCGGCATCGGCGTCGAGCCGATCGCAACCCCCACGCTCGGCCTCGAGGTGAAGCTCGAGTACGGCACCGGCTTCTACGCCGACGGCGACACGCGCATCCACAGCACGTCGCTGAGCCTCGGGCTGAACTTCTACTGATCCCCTCCCCGCCTCCCCTCTCTCGTTCGGCTCCTCTCTCCTCACCAACCCCGAACCAAGGAGTCCCCCATGAAGCGCTCACGCATCGCCCTCCTCCTCGCGACCCTGACCTTCGGCGCCCTCGGCGCCTGCAGCTCGGGAGGGATCCCGGCCCAGCGCTACGACGACCTCGCCGCGCGTCGGGCGCGCGAGTTCCGCGTGGCCCCCCAGGGAGAGGTCCTCTCGGCCTGCGGCCTCGACACCTCGCGCTCGTACTTCGCGTACGCGTCGACCGTGTTGGACGACGAGGCGCGCGCCATGATCCGCGACCTCGGCCGCTGCATGCAGACCGGGCAGCTCGCTGGCGCCGCCATCGTGGTGACCGGCTTCTCGGACCACATCGGCCCCGAGGAAGCGAACTACGCGCTCGGCCTCGAGCGTGCGCGCGTGG
>JAEUKJ010000284.1 GCA_016792665.1 Deltaproteobacteria bacterium
GTTGCCGGTGGTCGCGAGCTCGACGGTCATGTCGGGGCCGGGGTCTTTCTCGTCGCCGCGGTGCACGATGATGCCGACCGTCTTCGCGTCTGCTTTCAGGGGGATGCGCCAGTAGGCGCCGAGCTCGGGGTCGACGCCGTCCTTGATGCGTGCGGCGGTCCACGCCGTCTCTTGCGCGACGTCCTGCCAGAGGTGGAGTCCCCAGCCGTCGTAGGCGGCGTCCTTGCGCAGGTAGAAGACGACCAGCTCGTCGGCGGCGGGGATGGCCGGTGGGGCAGCAAAGAGCGGGGTCGGCGAGCCGGCGAAGTGCCAGGCTTCGGTGCCGCTGGTGAGGGTCACCGTGACCGGGTCGGCGGGCTCGAGGGCGCCGACGAGGGGGCCGGCGATCTGATAGGTCAGGGTCGTCGCGGTCGCGGTCAGCGGGATCTCGAAGACAGCGCCGAAGTCGTCGGTGCGGGACAGCGCGGCGGTCGGTGCGACGGTGTCGCCCGTGAGGTTCACGGTGAGGCCGGCGGTGATGCCGTCGGGGCGATGCACGTGCAGCGTGAAGACCGGGCCCGAGGTGTCGGCGTCGGCGAGTGTGTCGCTGGTGTCGACGGTGTCGGGTGTCGTGTCGGGCGCGACGCTGTCCGTGGTGTCGGTGGTGTCGGCCGTGTCTGTCGTGTCTGTCGTGTCTGGGGCCGCGGCCTCGTCACCACATGCGGCGAGCGGCAGGGCCGAGGTCAGGAGGGCCAGGCCGGCCAGGGCGGAGAGACGGAGCGAGCGAGCGTGGCAGTGCGACATGCGCGGGACTATAGGAGGATGCTCAGGCGGAGGCCAGCGAAGGGCACTACGATCGCGCGCGAAAGTCTGGGTGTACGAAGTCGCTCAGGGCGAGGCGTAGAGGCCACCCGTGTCGCGCATCCAGTCGGCCACGCGCTGGGCCAGCACGGGGATGTCGCCGGAGCTCACGTCGAGCTCGAAGGTCGGGAGTCGAGAGCTCGCGACGAGCGCGCGGAAGCGGTCCTGCTCGGCGATGAAGGCCCCGAGGTCGTCATATTGACCGGGGTTGCCCGAGACGCGCAGGCGGGCCTCGCGCGCGGCTTCGAACGAGGCCGGGTCGCGCGTGCAGAAGACGAGGCGGAAGCCGAGGGCGACGAGGCGGCGCTCGAGGTCGGTGAAGTCGACGTCGCGGTGGTGGACGGCGGACTGGTACGCGCGGGTCGAGAGGTGGAAGCGATCGACGATCCACGAGTAGTGGCGCTGGAGCTCGAAGAGGCGGAGCCAGGTCGCGTATGTCTCCATGGCGAGGAAGTGCTCGTCGGGGGCGTAGTTGATGAGGCCGCGGCCCCATGGCACGTCGGTGAAGGCGCACCACTCGGCCGAGATGAGCGGCGAGTGGTAGCGGTAGCGGCGCGGGCCGACGACGTCCGGGTGCTCGTTGAGGGCGATGGCGAGGTCGGTCTTGTGGGTGAGGCGGGTGCCTTCGAGGATGATCTTCGGGACGAGCTTCTTGCCGAACATCGTGACTCCTGTAGGGCGGCCGGGGCGGCCGGGGCGGCCTACCAGAGGCCTACCAGAGGTCTGTGAAGCGCACCGCCAGTGGCGTCAAGGACAGGGTGCCGACCGTGATGGGCGTGCTCGGGGTGCGGTCGAGCTCGCGCCCGTGGAAGAGGTAGGGGCGCACGTCCAAGGTCGGGTCGACGAGCGCGAAGTGCAGGGTCGTCGGCAGGTCGGCCAGGGCGTCGCCGAGGAGCGACAGGATCAGGGCGTGCTCGCTGGAGTGGAACCCGTTCTTCCATTCATTGCACTTGGCCGTGTCGGTGACCGGCCAGCTCCACCCGCGCGAGCCGTCGCGCTTGATGGACGGGATGACCTCGAGGCCCCAGGTCGCGTCCACATAGTCGGTGAGCCAGTGCCCCGCGGTCGCCGCGCGCGTCTCGACGTAGCCGACGTCCGAGGGCACGGCGAGGTCGAGGGTCGCCGAGATCTGATCGAGCTCGGCGTAGATCCACCAGTCCGAGCCGTACTCGACCGTCGAAGTGCCGGTCGGGCGCTTGGCCCAGCGGCCGTTGTCGGCGTCGTAGGCGCGTGCCAAGAGCGGCGGCAGCTCGGCCACGACGAGGTCGTGGAAGGGGTGGTCGGGCAGGCGCTTGTCGATCTCGAGCAGCATCCAATACGTCTTGGCGATGTGCCCGAAGTCGACGTGCTTCGTGCCGAAGCGCCCCTTGTTGGTGTCGACGCCCCAGAAGAGTCCGTCCTGGTGGAAGTCGCGCACCAGCACCTGCCCGAGCTTGCGCAGGTCTTCGAGGAAGAGCGCGCGGTCGCCCGGGCGCGCGAGCACCGGCTGCACGAGCAGCATGAAGGCGTTGACCGGGTCGAGCTGCGCGACGAGCTCGGAGCCGCCGTCGTTCTCGACGTCGACCGGCGTCGTCATGTCGCTGCCGAGCGCGTCGCGCACGCGCCCCTTGGCGCTGTCCCAGTAGCGCGCCGGGTCGAAGAACAGGTTCCGCGCGGCCAGCAGGTCGGCCTCGACCCCGGGGTCGCGCGTGACGAAGTACCAGGCGCCGATCCCCATCATGCAGTAGGCGAGGTCCTGGGCCGTGCGCACCCCGTCGACGGGGTTGCCGTCGGCATCGAGCTCGGCGTAGCAGCCGCCGTTGACGCGGTCGATCGCGTGGGCCTGGAGCCAGTCGACGCCGGCCTTGGCGTGCGCGAGCAGGGTTGCGTCGCCGGTCATGAGGTAGCCCGCGGAGTACGCATAGACCTGGCGCGAGATCATGCGTGGGCGGCGGCGGCTCGAGCCGGTCACGCGCCCGTCCATGCCGCGGTAGGTCGGGAAGTTGCCGACCGGCGTGCCGAGCGCTTCGGCGCTGGTCCAGAAGGGAGCGATCTGGGTCCGCCAGTGGCTGACCCAGCCAGGGCCGAGCAGGACCTCGGGCAACGGGCCTGGCGGGCGCGGGCGCGGGCCGTAGACGTCATCGCCGAGCGGCACCTCGGTGTCGTCCACGGCGTCGTTCGCGTCGACGCTGTCGGCACCGACGTCCGCCGTGTCGAGCGTGTCGTTCGCGTCGATCGAATCATGCGTGTCGACCGTGTCGCCCGGTGCGGCCGCGTCGTCGCACGCGGGGCCCGCGACGAACCCCGCCCCGAAGAGCGCCATGAAGAACGAGCGCGACGCGGTCCAGGAAAGTCGAGACATGGTCCCCTCCTCGCGGCCGAGCACGGCCGTGCGGCACCTTAGCGAGGCGATGCCCCGAGGGCCAGCATCGACCGCTCACCCCCTCCGAATCACGCCGATTGCCGTTGCACCCCATAGGCCTCGGCGCTAAGGGGGCCGCACTCCCCAGGAGGTTTCGCGATGTCGAAGGACTTCCCCAAGGCCACACCGCATGGCCCGCTCACCGAGGTCGCCCCCGGGGTCCACGCCGTGCGCGGCACCTTCCGCATGGGCCCGGGGCTCTGGCTCTCGCGCACCATGACGGTCGTCCAGACCGACAGCGGCCTCGTCATCGTCAACGCGATCCGCCTCGACCCCGCCGGTGAAGCCGCACTCGCCCGCCTCGGTAAGGTCCAGCACGTCGTGACGCTGAGCGACATGCACGGCCTCGACGACCCCTACTATGTCCACACCTTCGGTGCCCGCTTCTGGACCGTGCCCGGCGCGCGCCCGAAGCACCTCCCGGTGGACCTCGTCCTCGACGCCACCCCCATCCCCGGCGCCGTCTTCATCCTGCTCGCGAACCCCGGCCGCCCCGAAGGCGCCCTCTGGCTGCCCCACGGCCAGGGCACCCTCGTCACCTGCGACGCCCTCCAGAACCACGTCGACAGCGAGGGCGCGACGCTACTCACGCGCCTCATCACGCCGCTCCTCGGCTTCAAGGGCGGCGTCATCGTCCCGCGCCTCTGGCGCAAGGCCCACCGCGTCGGCCCGGCCGAGGTCGCGACCGTCTTCGCCCCGCTCGGTGCGCTCGCGTTCGAGCACCTCATCACGGCCCACGGCCCACCCGTCACGAGTGGCGCCGACCTGCGCGTGCGCGAGGCGGTCGCCCGCGTCGGGGGCTGACCTGGCGTGCTCGTGCGGCCACCTGCGGAGTCCCCCCAGC
Source organism: Deltaproteobacteria bacterium (assembly GCA_016792665.1). GTDB lineage: Bacteria > Myxococcota_A > UBA9042 > PHBI01 > PHBI01 > WYBB01. The sequence continues at coordinate 4,086 of JAEUKJ010000284.1, forward strand.
GCGACCTCGTACCGCCGCCTGCGGTTTACGGCGCGCGCGGCCTCGCATAGAACTGCACGTCCAGTTGATTGCGTGCGGCCGGGCTCGCCCCGGTCGCCCGAGGCGCGCGGCGTGACCTCGGCCCCTGCGCGCTCCTGCGTCCGGAGATCTCCATGGCCCTCGTCCTTCGCCTTGCCGCCCCTCTTCGCCGCGCCGTCCGCGGCCTCGCTCCCCTCGCCCTCGTCGCCTCCGTGGCGAGCGGCTGCTACCGCCAAGCGGCGCTGGGCCCGCCCGACTCGAAGCCCGGTGAGGTCTCGACCCCCGAGGTCATGCAGCTCCCCGACCGCGTCCGCGAGGCCGACGTCTTCGCCCGTGCCGGCTTCGTCCTGGCGCTGCAGAACTACCCCATCGTCGTGACCAGCCCGCCCATCGGCCTCATCGAGACCGCCTGGGTGAAGCTCGTCGACGTGCCCTGCACCTGGGGCGGCAGCGAGCGCAAGTGTGAGGCCCGCCAGCGCGCCACCGTCGTCGTGCAGGACCAGCACCTCTTCGTGCGCATCAACCGCGTCTTGCGGTCCACGACCTACGAGGCCTTCGAGGAGCCGCGCATCGCGCGCAACGTCGAGAGCGTCCGCGCCGCCGAGCGCGAGCTCCAGGGTCTCATCCTCGAGTCCCTGGTGCCCGACGCCCCGCTCCCGCGCGTGAAGCCCTTCAGCGGCGCCCCGATCGCCAGCGTCGAGCCCCGCGACAGCCAGGCCCCCATCCCGTGAGCGAGGCCGGCGCCGCGCCGCCCGAGCCCGCCGCACGCGAGGTGGTCGCTGGCGTGCTCGCCGTGGCACTCGGGGCGGGCCTCCTCTTCGCCGACGCCCCGATCTGGTGGCTCGGGGTCGGCGCCCTCGCGGCCGGCCTCTCCCTCCTCGCGGGCCCAGCCCGCTCCGCGCTCGGCGCCGTGCTCTCGCGTCCGCGCCGCCTCGGCCGCCGCACTTTCACGTGGCACGCCTTGCTCGCGCCCCGCGCCCCGGACGTCCTCGCGGTCCTCGCCATCGTCCTCGTCGCCGCCCTCATGCTCGGCGACGCGCTCGGCGGCGCCCGCCCCGTCGCGGGCGACCACACCGTCCACTACGCCAAGTTCCTCGAAGCCAAGGCCCTCTGGGCCGAGGTAGGCCGCCCCTTCGGCTGGAGCCACGCGCTCTACGCCGGCCACCCCGTCGGCTACCAGTACCCCTACCTGCCCGACCACTCGAACGCCGCCACCCAGGCCGTGCTCCGCACCTTCGGAGGGGAGGGCGCCGGCTCCGACCCGGCCGCCTACGGCGCTGCCATCTACCTCTTCTGGGTCACCCTCGGCCTCGCCGTCTACGCCTTCGGCAAGCGCGCCTTCGACCGCGTCGTCGGCCTCGTCGCGGCCCTGGCCTACCTCACCTCGACCGGCCTCGGCTTCGCGGGCGGCTGGGAGTACGTCATGCGCTGGGGTGTATGGCCGCAGTGGCTCGCCATGGCGTTCGGCCTCTTCGCGCTGTCCCGCCTCGACGCGGTGCTCGGCCCCGCCCTGCGCGCCCGCACCCTCGCCTTCGCCGGGCTCATGGTCGGTCTCGCCCTGCTCGGACACCAGGCCGAGCTCCTGGCCCTCTTCCTCGCCACCGTCGCCGCCGCCCTCACATGGCTCTGGGGCCCGCGTCCGGCCGGCGCCCGCCCCGCCCGTGCGCTCGTCCAGGTCGGCCTCGTGCTCGTCCTCGGCCTCCTCATCGGCGCGGCCTTCGTGCTGCCCTTCTTCTCGACCCGCGAGCTCACCGACGAGCGCGGCAACTTCTGGGGCACGGCCTACGCGCTCGGCGAGCGCCTCGTGACCGAAGGCTCGCTGCTCGGCGAGCTCCCTTGGATCGGCATCGCGGGCCTCGTCGGGATCGCCCTCGCCTGGCTCCAGCGCCCGAGCACGCTCGCCGTGTTCGCCGCCTTCTACGCCGCCCTCGCCATCGTCGGCAGCCACGCGACCCTGCTCGGCGAGCTCCACCTCCTCGAGGCGGACGCTTTCCGCCACGTCATCTGGTACCGCGTGGTCGAGCTCGGCAAGCCCTTCCTCTTCGTCCTCGCCGCGTGGTCTCTCGTCTCGGTCGTCCGCCACGCCGCTCGCGCCGCCCGCGCTGCCCGTGCCGCTCGCAGCGTCCCATCGCCCGTCGCCCGCGCCACCTGGGCCTTCGCCTTCGCAGTGGCACTCGCTCCCCTCGGCGTCGGCGCGCTCTCGGCGTTCTGGACCGGCCAGGTCGCGCGCCCCGACTCCCCGCTGTTCACGCCTTACCTTCCCAAGGACAGCGCCGCGCTCGCTGCCTACGTGCGCACGCGCCTTCCGGCCGAAGACCCCGGCGCCCCCAGCACCGCAGGTCTCAGCGGCGGTGCCTCGGCCGGGAGCCCCGCAGGTTCCGTCGGCGGAGCCTCGGCCGGCGGCCGCCCGCCGGTCTTCTACCGCATCGCGAACCTCGCGCTGATGGCCGATCGCGGCCTCTCCGACCTCGGCCCCGAGCTCGGCCACCCGCTCTACAAGCCGGGCTTCACCCCGGTCTCGAACTACCTCTACAAGGTGCGCGCCCAGACCCCGGCCGCGCTGAACGCCATCCAGGTCGCCTACGCCATCGCCGACCGCACCCTCGCACCGCTCGACTTCGAGCGCATCGCGACCTTCGGCGAGCTCGGCCTCTACCGCTTCAAACACTACGACCCGCGCCTCGTCCGCCTCTTGGCGCACGACCCACGCCAGCCGAACCGCCCCCTCCGCGAGCTCGCTGGCCGCTTCCCCATCGAGGTCGTCCACTTCGGCCGCGAGCGCATCGAGGTCCGCGTCGCCGCGACCCCAGGACCCTCGCTGCCGGCCGACACGCTGATGCGCCTCCCGGTCTCGGCCTTCCCGCGCTGGCACGCCCGTCGCGACGGCGAGCCGGTCCCGATCACGACCCTCCCGCTCGCGCCCGAGACCGGCGACTACGAAGGTACCGGCTTCATCGCCGTCCCGTATGCCCCCGGCACCTGGGTCTTCACGTTCGAGCCCTCGGCCCTCGACCGCGCCGGCCTCTGGCTCACGGGGCTCGGCCTCGTGCTCGTCCTCTGGGTTGCCCTCTCGGGCATCTTCGCGCGCCGCCGCCTCGCCCGCGTCTTCGCCGCCGAGGCCCTCATCGTCGCCTTCGGAGACCTCAGCGATCGGGCCGCCGCGCGCCTCGCGAATCGGCTGGGGCCGTGGCGCCGCCGCCTCGAAATCGGCACGGTCGGTCTTGTCCTCGGCGCTGCCGTGACACTCGTCGTCGTCCTCGGCGCCCAGGTCCCGAGCCGTCCCCTGCCCGAGCCCACCGACCGCGTGAGCGAGGTCCTCTGGGACGCCGACCCGGCCCTCGACGAGGCCGAGATCACGCTCGGCGGCGCCCCCTGCGAGCGTGTCCTCGGCACCGTCCTGTGCGCTGGCAGCGACCCACGCTTCGAGGTCGCGCGCGTGCCGGGCCTCTTCGGCGAGTTCCAGATCGACGGCTGCCTCCAGCTCGAGGCCAAGAAGGGCAAGGTCGCCCGCCTCGCCTGGCGCGACCTCCCCGTCGGCCAGGCCCTCTCGGTCATGGTCGGCACCCGTAACCGGAACCGGCTCGAGCCGCCCGCGTCGACCACCTTCCGCGTGCTCGTCGACGGCCGCCCCGTCGCGACGGTTCCGCTCGAGCGCCGCCCCCAGCGCGAGCGCCGCCTCCTCGACCTCGCCGCGCTCGGCGTGACGCGCCCCTTCGCCCTCACCCTCGAGCTCGAGGTCCCTGACGACGACCCGCGCAACACCTGCGTCTCCGCCCAGGTCGTCCGGCTCGCGCCCACGCCGCCGCCCTGACGCGCGTCGCGTTGTGCACACGCACGTCGGTCACGAGGGTTGCTTCCGACCCCCGAGTCCCGTGACAATAGGCCGATGGTGGGAAGCACGCGCCGCACTGCGCCTTGGACCTCGCTCGCTCTCGTCGTCGGCGTCGGCCTCGCCCTGACGAGCGCCTGCAGCGCGAGCCCTGACGCGCTCGACACAGACACGACGCCCGACTTCGACGCGCCCGACACGACGCCCGACCCCGACGCGCCCGACACGACGCCCGACCCCGACGCGCCCGACACGACGCCCGTCCCCGACGCGGACACCACCCTCGACGCGGACTCCACCCTCGACTCGGACTCCACCCCCGACCCCGACTCCACCCTCGACTCGGACTCCACCCCCGACCCCGACTCCACGCCCGACGCAGACACCGACCCCGATGCGCCCGACGCCGCCCACAGCGACGTGGTCCCCGCAGACACCACGCCCGACGCGGACGCCCCCGACACCACGCCCGACCCCTGCCACCCCCGCGTCTCCGAGCTCATGGCGAAGAACGTGCGCACTCTGCTCGACCCGGCGGGCCGCGCGTCCGACTGGATCGAGCTCGAGAACCCGTGCCCCGATCCCGTTGACCTCGCCGGCTATCGGCTCAGCGACGACCCCGCCCGTCCGGCCAAGTTCGTCTTCCCCGAGCACCTCCTCGAGCCCGGCGCCCACCTCGTCGTCTTCGCCGCCGACGCGCCCCCACCAGTCGCGACCTCGCCCTCCACGCCCGCGCTCTACACCGGCTTCGCGCTCGCCGCCGACGGCGAGACGGTCCTCTTCTCGGCCCCCGACGGCACCCGCCTCCAGACCCTCGTCGTGCCGCCCCAGCTCGCCGACGTCTCCTGGGGCGCGACCCTCGCCGCCGACCACGTCACCCTCGTCGGCCCGGGCGCCTTCGCTCGCATCCACGTGCCCGACCCGCTCGCCCCGCCCAACCCCGACGACCCGGACGACCCGCTCTTTTCGACCTGGTCCGCCCCGCCCGAGCTCACTCTGGACCACGACTGGCAGCTCGCCCCGAGCGGCTTTGGTCGCATCGCCGCGCCCGACCTCTCGAACCCCGGCCCCGGCTTCGTCGACGCCCTCGGCCCGCCGCTCGCCGACTCGGTCCGCGACTGGTCGAAAGACGGCACCCAGGGTGCGGCCGGCTGGTCCTACGGCTACTGGCCCCGCCACCTCGACACCGACGGCACCTACGCCACCGCCGACTTCGTGCCCTTCCCGGCCACCCGCGGCGCCCCCTTCGGCCCCACCAACTACTGGACCGGCGCCGCGTGGGACTGGCCCGACGGCAACCCACCCTGGACCACCCTCAGCGAGACCGGCGCCCACCCCAACGGTGCCAACAACGGCGCCGAGCACTGGGCCATCCGCCGTTGGGTCGCCGACCGCGGCGGGCTCTTCGTCTTCCAGTGGTCGCTGCGCAAGACCGACCCCAACGCCGCCGGCGTCACCGGCCGCCTCTTCGTCGACGGCGTCCCCATCGACCAGAAGGCCATCGCCGGCAACGACACGACCGGCGTCACCCGCCTCGCCTCGGCGACCCTCCAGGCCGGCGCCGTCGTCGACCTCGCCCTCGACCCGACCGCCCCCAACGGCGACACCAAGGACCACTCCGACTCCTCCGCGCTCACCCTGCGCGCCTGGGTCTTCGCCCGCCCCGAGCTCGTCCGCACCCCGCTCGCCCCCGACGTGCACGCCCTCGTCGCGCGCCATCACGTCCACCTCGACGCCCTCGGCATCGACCCGGCGCACATCGACCGCCTCACCGCCCAGATCGAGATCGACGACGGCTTCGAGCTCGCCCTGAACGGCGTCGTCCTGGCCGCGCTGAACCCGCCGAACCCCGGCTCCCTCACCGCCTCCTCCGACCGCCCGGACGCCCAGCTCTCCGTGCCGCACTCGGTCGACCTTACCGCCCACCGCGGCCTCCTCCTCCCCGGCGACAACGTGCTCGCCCTCCGCGCCGTCGACGCCGCCGCCTCCGACGACACCTTCTTTCTCCGCGCCACGCTCACCGCGCGCGTGGTCGACCCGGGCTCCCTCCGCTGGGCCTGGATCCAGACCCCGACCCCCGGCGCCCCGAACGCCGAACAAGCGACCACGCTCGGCCCCGTCCTCGGCGCCGTCGAACGCCCCTCGTCCGAGGTCCTGCCCGGCACGCCGCTCATCCTTCGCGCCCCCGCCTTCGGCCCGAGCGCCCCGCTCGCCACGGTCACCCTCGTCCACCGCGTGCGCTTCGCCGCCGAGTCCCAGACCCCCATGCGCGACGACGGCGTCGCCCCCGACCTCATCGCCGGCGACGGCCTCTACGCCGCCACGATCGACACGACCGGTCTCGCCCCCGGCGAGCTCATCCGCTGGCGCGTCGTCGCCACCGACACCGCCGGCCGCACGACCTCACGCCCCAACGTCCCCGACCCACTCACGCCTGGCGAGCCGGCCCCCGACACCGAGCGCTACCAGGGCGTGGTCCTCGGCGGCCTCGACGACCTCGGCGCCACCGTCCCGACCCTCCACACCTTCCTCGAGTCGCCCGACGCCGCCGACACCGAGAGCGGCACGACCCTCGTCGTCGGCTTCCGTGGCGAGGTCTACGACAACGTCCGCATCGACATCCACGGCCAGTCCACGCGCTACTTTCCCAAGCGCAGCTACGACCTCGACTTCCCCGACGACCACCGCTTCGAGATGCGCCCCGGCCTCCGCCGCATGAAGGACGTGAACCTGCTCTCGAATTACGCCGACAAGACCCGCGTCCGGAACACCCTCGCCTACGACGTGCACGCCAGCACGGGCGGCTCCCACCACCTCGCCTTCCCGGTCCGCGTCCAGCGCAATGCCGCCTTCTTCGCCATCGCCGACCTCGTCGAGGACGGCGACGACCGCTGGCTCGCCCGCCTCGGCCTGGACCCCGAGGGCGCGCTCTACAAGATGTACGACGCCCTCGAGGACGCATCGACCGCCGAGAAGAAGACCCGCAAAGACGAAGACCGCGCCGACCTCCAGGCCCTCATCGACGCCATGCGCCTCGGCTCCAACGCGCGCGACCGCTGGCTCTGGGACCACGTCGACGTCCCGGCCGTCATCGACTTCGCCGCCGCCTACGTCGTGACCTCGAACGGCGACTGTTGCCACAAGAACTACTACCTCTACCGCGCCCCGCGCACCGGCCTCTGGCGCGCCATGCCCTGGGACGTCGACCTCAGCTTCGGCCACAACTGGACCTGGGAATACGGCTACTTCGACGAGCGCCTCCCGGCCGACAACGGCCTCTTCGTCGGCGCCAACATGAAGCTGCTCGAGGCCGTCTACGCCTCGCCACGCATGAAGACCATGTACCTCACCCGCGTGCGCACCCTCATCGACACCTTCCTCGACGGTAGCCTCCCGCTCGAATCCCGCTGGCTCGAGTCACGCGTCGCGCAGATCGCCCAGAGCCTCGGCGGCGTGGCCGCCCTCGACGAAGCTGCCTGGCCCACCTGGGGCAACCCGCTCACGACCCAGCAGGCCATCGATCAGGTCCTCACCCAGTGGCTGTCCGCGCGCCGCAACTACCTCTTCCAGACGCGCGTCGCCGACGGCACGATCCCCGCCCGCCCGACCGGCCCACCGTCCATCGTCGTCGCCGCCTGGGACCCGTCCCCAGCCGCCCCCACGGTCGCCTGGCTCCGCCTCGACAACGCCGGCGCCACCGCCGATCTCAGCCTCTACCGACTGGACGGCGACATCACCTTCACCTTCCCGCCCGGCACGGTCCTGCCCGGGGGCGAGTCGCTGTACCTCAGCCCCGATCTTGTCGCCTTTCGCGCCCGCCCCACGAGCCCCCGCGCCGACGAGCGCCTCTTCCTCGTCGGCCCATGGTCAGGCGCGCTCACCGCCGCCGCGACCGTCCGCCTCCGCGACCCGAGCGGCGCCCTCCTCTTCGCGCACTGACCTCTCCTCCGCTCACGGCCCAATCGGCCGCTCCACCCCGTCGCGCCCGACCACCGCGATCTCGCCGTCCCCGGACCCGACGCGCACGACGATCTGCACGATGTCGTCGGCCTCGAGCTCGGCCAGCGTCGCCGCCGAGATCCCTTCCTCCAGCCGCGGCTCGAACAGGAAGTCCTCGCTGAAGTTGTGGTGCTGCGGCCGGAACGTCTGCGACCAATAGCCGCGCAGCTCGATAGGCTGCGCCGTCAGCCCGGTGATGACGGTCCGGTCCCACTTCGCGAGCGGCGCCGTGTACCCGGCCACGATGCCCGTCGGCTGCGGCGGGTAGTAGAAGCGGATCGCCACACTCACCGCCCCCGCCCGCGCCGACCGCTCGACCACCGGGTACGCCGCCGTCACGACCACCGAGTCGGGGCACACCCCGAAGCGCACGTAGTCCTCGGTCGTCGTCGGCCCGTCCCAGCGATCTGGATCGGGCTGCGGCGTCACCCACGTCGTCCGCATCGACAGGTCCGCGTCGTCCATCACCGTGAACGGCAGCTCGCTCGCCTTCACGACCCACGGCAGCGCGAGGCTCAGCGCGTAGCTTCGCGCCGCCGCGCCCGCGCCCACCGAGAACCCGTCCACGCGTGGGCTCCAGCTCTCGCCGCTCCGGACCGGCGCCTCCGAGAACGCCCCCGGCAACGCACTCGGCACGCCGCTCACGACCTGGTCGGCGAACGTCACCGACAGGTTCTCGTAGAGCCCAGCCGCGCGCGCCGCCGCATCCAGGAACCCCGGTCGGGTCGCGATCTCGACGATGACCTTGTTGCGGTGGTTCCCGTACAGCGACCCGGCCTCGCCCTGGTACGTGCAGAGCCGCGTCGGCGCCTCCGGCAGGAGGTAGCTCGTCACCTCGCGCGTCGCGTCCGGCGTCGGCGTCGGCCGCACCTGCTTGATGACCATCGCGTCCCCGCCCGCGCGCCGCTCCATCTTGTACTCGAAGTCCAGCGCGAACTGCGTCCCGCTCGGCACGCCGGCCCGCCACGCGGTCATCACGCGCTCCAGCAGCGCGACCAGCGCGTCATAGTCCGCATCCCAGGTCATGACGTGCGCGCCCAGCGGCACCAGCGACGAGCCCTGCCGCGGGTAGAACGACGCCCCCGACGAATACACGGTGACGTCGACGATCTCCGGCAGGGCCGCCGAGTCCGGGTTCGTCACCGACACCGCCCCGAGCTGCGTCGTCAACACGTGCTGCCGCGAGAAGCCGCGGTCGTTGCTCAGCGCCACCCCGTTGGCGAGCTCGATCTCGTCGGGGAAGCTCGGGTGGACCAACACCCCCATCGCGACCCGCGCCTCGTCGACCCCGTGCACGAGCCGCGCATAGAACGCGTTGTCGTTCCAGAAGCTGGCGTAGACCTTCTTCAGCGCACGAAAGACCCCGCGCTCCTCCGCCTCGCTGGCATCCGCCGGCAGCCTGGCACCGCCAGGCCTTGTGCGGACTGCATCACACGCCGAAGGCCCCGTCGCGTCCCCGTCCAGGTCGTCGGCCAGGCACCCCGAGTAGCTGTCGTACAAGCCGGCCCCGGTGAAGGTCGCCGTGTCCTCGACGTTGGTCGACGAACGGAACCGGATCTTTCGATGCGCATCGAAGGAAGCCAGCGCCGCCTTCACCGCGGTCTCGTCGGCGGGCGCAAACGACGCCGCCTTCACCAGGTCCCGCACCGCCGCCAGATCGGCCGCCAGCGCCGCCGGATCGACCGCCTCCGGCGCGCTCCCGCGATACGCCGCGAGGCGCTGGTCGATCGCCTGGCGCAGCGTCTGCCCCGCGATCCCAGGGGCCGGCTCGGCCATCAGCCGATCGAACAGATCGAACGAGAACGCGATGGCCGGCGACGGGCTTGCCTCGGGGATCGTGCGCCTCAGAATCCCGAAGTTCGCCGCCTTGCCGCCGAACGACGCCGTGTCCGCGCGGGTCAGGCTCGCTGCCTCCGCCGCGATCGCCCCGCGCGCGACCTTCGCCGGGTAGTCCAGGGTCGGCGGGCGCTTCGACGCGATGAGCGCCGCCACGTCCGACGCCGGCACGCCCGAGCCCTCGTCCACCGCCGCGACCCGCACCGTGCACCCAAAGCGCCGCCCCCGCACCGGCCCTGCGGCGAGCACCACCGTCCGCCCCTCGAGTCGTGAGATGGCGGTCCGCGTCGCCTCGGTCGCCGCCCAGAAGAACGGCGTCTCGAAGGTGGCCGCCAGGATAGCCACGTGCGACGCCGCCGATGCCGGGCTCAACGACACGATGCCCTGCACCCGCGGCAGCTCGGCCGGCACCTGGTCGACGACCAGGATGTCCTTGGCGGTGAGGCGCCCGTTCTCCCATGCCGACGCGACCTCGCTGGCCGCGAGGCTCACCACCCGCCCGACCGCCCAGCCCGACACGAGGCACACATCGCCGTCGCTCCAGCGCTCGGGCGAGGACAGCGCAAAGCCCGCGGCCGCAAACGTCGCCGCCGCGTCCTCGGCGGCAGCGCGCTGCTCGTAGGTGGGCATGTAGAAGACCGCCGGCGCCGTGCCCTCGGACGTGATGGCGTCCCGCACCAGGCCCAGCACGCGCAGCGCCACGCCCGTGTCGTACGGGTCCTGCCCGACGAGCTGCACGCCGACCTCACGCACGGTCGGCCCCTGCCACGTGGCCGGCGCGAACAACACCGCGCCGAGGATGGCCTGCTTGCCCGCGTTCGGCAGCGTCACCGCGTCGAAGGCCGCGCGCGTGAGCCCCGCGAACGGCGGCAGCTTGGCGATGGCGAAGTCGGCGTGGAACGGGAACGCGTTCGAGTCCTGGAAGAAGACCCGCGTCGGGTCCGCGGTCAGCACCACGAACTTCACCCAGCGCGGCGACGGCGGCTCCCACTGCAGCGGCTGCGCCAGGAAGGGCTCGTCCCAGAAGGTGATCGCCGCCTTCCAGCTCGGGTCGGCCGGCACCGTCACCGCCCCGAGCGGCCACGGCCACTCACCCGGCTCGACGTCGGTGTCCCGGGTGTCCGTGCCCCCGCTGTCGCCCGTGTCGCTCGTGTCGCTCGTGTCGCTCGTATCAGGCGTGTCGTTCGTGTCAGGGGTGTCGCCCGCATCGCGCGTGTCGTTCGTGTCGCCGGTGTCCACGTCCTCGCCGTGGTCGTCGGGGCAGGCGCCGAGCGCGACGGAGGCCAACAAGAAGAGCGGGATCGACAGGCGGGGTGAGGTCATGGGGGCGTGTTAGCCACCCCGTCCTTCCGAATCAATCCCTCGTCGAGACCGTGCAAGGCCACCGCGGACGTCCCGTTGTCAGGTCCGGGCGCATCGGTCATCGTGCACGGCGGCCGATCCCCCCAACCGCGGCCGCGCCCCAGGAGTCCAACGATGACGTCCGCCTTCCAGCCCTTCCAGCCCCCGCGTCGCGTGCTCCTCGGCCCGGGCCCGTCCGAGGTCCCGCCGCTGGTCCTGCAAGCCCTGGCGCGCCCGACCATCGGCCACCTCGACCCCGAATTCCTGCGCCTCATGGACGAGACGCGCGCCATGCTGCGCCAGGCCTTCGGCACCACCAACGCGCTCACCGTGCCGATGTCGGGCACGGGCTCGGCCGGCATGGAGACGGCCATCGTCAACCTCGTCGAGCCCGGCGACAAGGTGCTCATCGGCATCCACGGCGTCTTCGGCGTGCGCATGGCCGAGGTCGCGCGCCGCGCCGGCGCCGAGGTGCGCGAGGTCAAAGCCGCCTGGGGTACACCGCTCGACGCCGACCTCCTCCGCAAGGAGGCGCTCGACTTCGGCCCGAAGCTCATCGGCGTCGTGCACGCCGAGACCTCGACCGGCGTGCTGCTCGACCTCGCGCCCGTGCGCGCTATCTGCGACGAGGTCGGGGCGCTGCTGCTCGCCGACATGGTGACCTCGCTCGGCGGCTTGGAAGTGCGCGTCGACGCCATCCCTGTCGACGTCGCCTACAGCGGGACCCAGAAGTGTCTCTCGTGCCCGCCCGGGCTCGCGCCGGTGACGCTGTCGCCGCGGGCCGAGGCGGTGCTGGTCGCTCGCAAGCGCCCGGTGCAGAGCTGGTATCTCGACCTCTCGCTCATCCGCGAGTACTGGGGCGAGAGCCGGGTCTACCACCACACCGCCCCCATCAATCAGCTCTACGGCCTCCACGAAGCGCTCCGCCTGGTGCTCGACGAAGGCCTCGTCGCCCGCGAGGCGCGCCACCGCAAGGTCGCCGCCATGCTGGCCGCCGGCTTGGAAGCGATGGGCTTCGAGCTGCTCGTCGCGCCCGAGCACCGCCTGCCGCCGCTCACGACCGTGAAGGTCCCCGACGGCGTCGACGAGGCCAAGGTCCGAAAGACCATGCTCGACCACTACGGCGTCGAGATCGGCGGCGGCCTGGGGCCCTTGAAGGGCAAGGTCTGGCGCATCGGCCTCATGGGCCACGCCGCCAACGCCTCCAACGTCGCCATCGTGGTCGGCGCCCTGTCCGCGTCGCTGCGCGCGCTCGGCGGCGGCCCGGTCTGCGACCTCATCAAGGCCCACACTGCCATGGCCCCATTCACGACCTGACCCCGGCGGCTGAAAAGCGGCCATCTGCGGCGTCGCTCGGAAGGAGTCCTCGTTGCGGCGGGCCACCAGCCCGCCTCACTCGTCGTCGTTCCGGCTCCTGGCATCTGGCCACTCTTGAGCCGCCGGGAGTGTTACCCCAAGGCCGCGGCCCCCGCGAGGGCGACCTGCGCGTCCTCGGTCGGCAACATCCCCGACACCCCGATGGCCCCGATGACCTTGTCGTCGCGCACCAGCGGCAGGCCGCCATCGATCGCCGACACGTCCATCGACAGCGCGCGGAGACCGATGCCACCGGCCGCGATCCCCGCCTCGAAGGCGCGTGTGGGCCGCCGAAAGCGGGCCGCCGTCTCGGCCTTGTGGCGCGCGACCTCGATGCTCCCGAGCTGCGCCTGGTCCATCCGCGCCAGCGCGACCAGCATGCCGGCCGCGTCGACCACCGCGATGACCATCGGCCAGCCCACGCGCTCGGCTTCGGCCCGCGCCGCCGCGACGATCCCGTCGGCCTCGGCCAACGTCACCGACGGACCATACGCCAAAGCCACCTGAGGTCCCCGGCCGACTCCGTCACTCATCTCGCCCTCGCTGGCCGCTCCGATCTCACCTTCACCCGCCACTCGCACCTCACGAGCGGATCACCGCGCCCGAGATCCGCACCGCGCGTCGAGACCTCACCAACCGTTCATCGCGTCCGAGGTCGGCACCTGGCTCGGCATCCCGAAGACCGCGGCCCAGAGGCCCGTCGGGAACCCGCCCGCCTTCGCGTTGTAGCGCCGTGCGGCCTCGTCGTACTTGCGCCGTTCGATCGCCACGCGGTTGTCCGCGCCGGCCAGCTCGGCGGCGCGCTCGGGCGAGTCGGCCTTCGGGCCCCACTCGGCGATCTTCCGCTTCCTCAGGGT
>JAEUKJ010000297.1 GCA_016792665.1 Deltaproteobacteria bacterium
GTCCGGAGTCGGATGCCTCCGACGACCTGCAGGCTCGAAGCCTCGAGCAACGCTCGGGGCTTCAAGAGCCTGCCGGGAGGAGGAGGCGCCGACCCGGGCGCGACCGGTGACGCCACGGCCCGAAATCACCACGCCAGTCCGACGCCTTCGCGCGCCCAGCGCGATGCCACGAGCGCAGCTCGGGGCGTCGCCGCGCCTCCCTTGATGGGATCTGCTTTCGCACCGCGCTCGCGCTCGTATCGTGAGCACGCGTGCACCCCATGCGCCGGCTCACCGTGATGGGGTGCATCGTGTCGTGGCGCCTACCTCGCGACCCGACGACGCATCGCCAGCGCCAGCGCGGCGAGCCCCAGCGACAGGAGGCCGCCCGCACCACCCTGGCACCCGCCGCTGCCCTCAGCCACGAGCCCGTCATACTTGGTGTCGTCGCAGGCATCGCCGATCTCGTCGAAGTCCGAGTCCTTCTGATCGGCGTTCGGCGTGGTCATGCAGTTGTCGTCGCGGTCGAGCACTCCGTCGCCGTCATGGTCCAGGCTCTCGGGATCGATCGCGGCCGAGCACTCCGTGGTGGTCTCGTTGCCGCTCGGATCGGTCGCCTTCACGGTCCACACCACCCGCACCTCGCCGCCCGCCGAGGCCGGCGCGTCGTCGATCACCACCACCGAGCCCTCGGCCCGGGCCACGCAGCGCTCGCTCACCGCCGTCGCGACGCCGCCCACGACGCGCTCGCACCCGACCCCGCTGATGGCGATGGTCGCGCCGCAGGCATCGCTCGCCGACGACGTGAAGCTCGCCGCCAGATCGACCTTCGCCTCGGCCCCGTTGCACTCCACCACCGGAGCGGTCGCGTCACTCACCTTCAGCTTGGTCGTGCAGGTCGCGGTGCGCTGGTCGCTCTCGCGCTTGGCCTCGAACACCACGATGCTCGCCCCGATCGGGAAGTGATCGGTCGCACTCGTGACCTGCAAGGTGCCCGCGCACTCGTCCTGCACGGTCGCCGTCAACGCGTCCGGCCAGCCGCAGAAGTCCGCCGGCGCGACCACGTTCAGCTCTTCCTCGCAGGTGATCCCGAACCCATCGAGCCCGGTCACCTCGACCACCGTCTGGCACGTCGCCTGGTTGCCCGCCGCGTCCACGGCGATGAGCGTCACGGTCGTCTCGCCCGGCGCGAAGACCGCCTCTTCGCTGCCCAGGACCTCGACCTCGCCGTCGCACGCGTCGCTCGCCGTGACCGGCACCTTCACGCGCGCCCCGCACAGCGCGGCCTCGCCCGCCACCGTCACGCGCGGCGTGCAGGTCAGGGTCGGGGCCGCCGTGTCTCGCACCTCGACCGTCGACGTGCACGTCGCACGATTGCCCGCCGCATCCAGCGCCGTGAACGTCACGACCGTCGTGCCAGCCGCGAACAGCGCGGGCCGATCATCGGTCACCGTCGCGGCCGAGCACGCATCCCGCGCCGACGCCTGGCCGAGCGCGACCGCCGTCCCCGCGCCGCCACCGGCCGCGCACACGACCGCGCTCACCGCCTCGGGGCACGCGATGACCGGCGCCGTCTTGTCGTCTGCGCACAGGACGCAGCCCGACTGGAAGACGTAGTCGCAGATCCCCGTCGCGGGGTTGCACACGCCCGCGTCCTCGCACTCACCCGGCGGCGCGCACCCGACCACGGCGCCCCGGCACACCCCGCTGGCGCACGTGTCGCCGCTCGTGCACCCGTTGTCGTCGCTGCAGTCGATGCCGTTCTGCGCGTTGACGGTGACGCACCCGGTCTGCGGATCGCAGCTGTCGACCGTGCACGGGTTCTGGTCATCGCACGATCGCACCCGCGTCGGCCGGCACACGCCATCGTCGCACGCGGCCGCGAGCGCGCAGGCCCCGCCGTCGCAGACCGTCCCGTTCTCGATCGGTGCGCACACCGGCACGACCTCGCGCCCGTTGGCACATGAGGTGCGCGGCGCGCTCTGGCACTGCGGGCAGGCGACCTCCTTCGGCGCGTAGTCCTCGTCGGTGCCGCCGGCGCAGTCATCGTCCACACCGTTGCACACGCTGTCGTTGGCCGCCGGGTTCCCGGGCACGCACGAGTCGACCTCGCGCCCACCCGAGCACGTGACCGACCCTGCGCGCACGCACGCCCCGACCCCGCAGGTCGACGGCCGCGCCGAGATCCCTTCGTCGGTCGCGCTGTCGCAGTCGTCGTCGACTCCATTGCAGACCTCGTTGGCCCCCGGGAAGGCCAGCGGGTTCGTGTCTACGCAGTCCCCGCAGCCGTGGGGGCAGAGGCCCTCCGGCACGCCCTCGGTGCAGCCCAGCGCCGCGTCGCAGTAGCCGTCGCCGTCGTCGTCGCAGCCGTCGTCGGTGCGGCCGTTGCAGTCGTTGTCGAGGCCATCGCAGACCTCGGTCCCGGTCGCGACGCACGCATCGCACACGTCGGCGATCTGGTCCTGGTCCAGGTCGGTGAAGATCGGCGCGTACGGCAGCGACCCGAAGTTGTTCGACAGCACGCACTCGGGGATCTCGTCGCGCGAGCGCACCTCGATGACCAGCTCGCCCTCGTCGAAGGCCCACGGCCCGATCTCGAAGGTGGCCACGCCGCTGCCGCCGCTCGGCACACGCACACGGCTCGCGATTCCGGCCTCGAAGCCCTCGACGCTCCCCATGAGCAGCCTCACCTCGGCGTCGCTCACGTCGAGGCGCCCGCGGTTGCCGATGACGACCGTCAGGAGCCCGAACGGCCCCTCGTTGCAGCCGGCCTCGCAGAAGTCCCAGTCCGCGACGAAGAGATCGCTCC
>JAEUKJ010000307.1 GCA_016792665.1 Deltaproteobacteria bacterium
CGCACTCGAAGCCGTTCACACGCGCGAGGCCGAGCGCGTGCGCGACCGCCTGCAGACGCTGGGCGGTGGTCTCCTGAAGCTCGGCCAGCTGCTCTCGACGCGCGCGGACATCTTGCCGAAGGCCTGGATCGACGCACTGAGCACTCTCCAGGATCGCGTCCCTCCCGCGCCCGACGCCGAGGTCCGGGCCGAGCTCGAGCCGCCGTTCGGGCCCGGCCTCGCGGCCTTCGCCGAGCTCGCCGCCGAGCCCATTGCAGCCGCCTCTCTGGCCGAGGTCCGCCGCGGTCGCCGCCACGCCGATGGGTCGTCGGCCGACGGCGCGGACGTCGCCGTCAAGCTCCGCCGACCGGGCATCGCCGAGGTCCTCGCCCAGGACGAGAAGGCCCTCGCCGTCCTCGCCGCGCTGATGCCCCGCGACCTCGTCGACATCGACCCGAGGCCCATCCTGGCCGAGCTCGGACGCGCACTCGGCGACGAGCTCGACTTCCGTCGCGAGGCGGCGTTCGCCGACGCCTTCGCCCAAGCGTTGTCGGTCTCGCTGGGCGATCGCGTCATCGTCCCGCGGCCCCACCACGACCTCACGACCGAGCGCGTCCTGGTCATGGACTTCGTCGAGGGCGAGCGTCTCGTCCCCTTCCTCGAGGCCGCCTCACCCGAGGACCGCGCCATCGCGCTCGGCCTGCTGGCCGAGGTCACGGCCTACGCCATCCTGGTCCACGGGCTCGTTCACGCCGATCCCCACCCCGGCAACTTCCTCGTCCAGCGCGTGCGCCAAGGGTCCGACGCGACGGCCACCGAAGCCGACGCGCTCCGCCTCGTGGTCCTCGACTTCGGCGCCGTGACGCGGCTCACCGAGGCCGAGCGCCGCGCCTACGTCGAGCTCTTCCCAGCCATCTTCGGCGGCAACGAGGCCAAGGTCACGACGCTGCTCGCGACGCTCGGCTTCTCGGCCCCCGACCCGTCCGCACCCGCGCGCTTCGCGATGACGGTCGTTCGCCCCCTGGTCATGGTCGACCTCGCGACCGTCGACCCCAAGGCCGAGCTCGAGCGCGGCCTGGCCCTCGCCCGGGCCTACCCCGGCCTCGTCGTACCCGCGGCCTTCGTCCAGATCACGCGGGCCTTGGCGGGTCTCGGAGGTCTCTACCTCCGCTATCGCCCGCCCCTGGACCTCGCGTCTACGCTCTGGGGCGCACTCGCCGCCGCGAGCCGCCCCACTCCGTAAGTCTCGAAGGTCGCCATTCGAAGGCCGACCCACGGTGACCCGCCAGCGAGCCGCGATGGAGCTCCGCGAAGGCCGACCCACGGTGACACGCCAGCGAGCCGCGATGGCTGCAAGGAGCTCCGCGAAGGCCGACCCACGGTGACACGCCAGTGAGCCGCGATGGATGCAAGGAGCCCCGCGAAGCGAGCGATGAGGCGGGCTCACGCCCGCCGCAAGAGCGAGCGAGCGGGCGACGAAGCAGCCGCGCGGCGTAGCGGCGTGTCACATCACGCGGCGAGGACGCCCGAGAAGTCGTCCCAGGACAACGCATTATCCTTGTCGGAGTCCAGGCGGGCGAGGATGCCCTTCACCCACATGCCGCGCGTGAGCTTGTTGCCGATGCCGGCGTCCTCCAGCACCACCGCCAGCTCCTCGGGCTCCAGGCGGCCGCTCTTGTTGCGGTCGTACGCGTCGAAGCTCGTGCGCAGCGCCGCGATGTCGTCCCTGCCATGGACCTTCAGGAGGAGGTTGCGAACCTTCGTGATGAGCTCGGTCTCGGGGGCCATCGTTTGCCTTTGCGCCGGGCGGGTCGTTGGATTCGCCCGACGCCGAGCCTGAACGCAAGGGCCGTGCCAGCCCCGAGCAGTTGCTCGGGATCGCAGTAACCACCCGTAATCAAATGCTCTCAAGGAACACCCCGAGCCCTCGATGCCCCTCCAGGTACCGCGATCGAGAACCGCCCGACGCACCCCGTCGTGCGCACCGCGCGGCCCGCGACGCACCTTCCCGACCTTGATTTCACCCCCAGGTTGAGGCAGTGGAGGCAAGCGACAATGCAAGGAGCCGCGCGATGACGACCATCACCCTCAAGGGTCAGCCGATCGAGACCGTCGGCTCGCTGCCCGCCGTCGGCACGGCCGCGCCGGCCTTCACGCTGACCGGCATCGACCTGAAGGACGTCACCCTCGCGGACACCCAGGGCAAGCGCCGCGTGCTCAACATCTTCCCGAGCCTCGACACCTCGGTCTGCGCGCTGTCCGTGCGCCGCTTCAACCAGGCCGCCGCCGAGCACCCCGACGTCGTGGTCTTGAACATCTCCGCCGACCTGCCCTTCGCGCACCGTCGCTTCTGCACCTCGGAGGGGATCGAGGCCGCGAAGAACCTCTCGTCCTTCCGCTCGACCTTCGGCAAGGACTACGGCGTCGACATCGCCACCGGCGGCATGCGCGGACTCACGAGCCGCGCGGTCCTCGTCCTCGACGCCGACGGCACCGTGCTCCACGCAGAGCAGGTCCCCGAGATCGCGCAAGAGCCCGACTACGCCGCGGCGCTTCGCGCCCTGGGTCCGCAATGAGCGCGCGCCCCGGACGACTCCGAGCCGTGTGTCACGGCGCGCTGCTGGCCGGCGCGCTGGCGCTGGTCGCCTGTGACGAGACGCCCGCGGCCCCGCCCGGCGGATTCGCCGATACGCAGGACGCGACCGACACCACGCCAGAGCCGGACACGCTGCTCGTCGACACGGTCGTCGACACCACGCCGTCGGGCCCGGTCCGCCCCGAGCACTGCACGACCAAGCTCTCCCCCGGCCCCGCGCCACTCCGACGTCTCACCAAGACCGAGTACGACAACACGGTGCGCGACCTCCTGGGCGATACCTCGCATCCGGGCCAGGCCTTCCCTCCGGAAGAGCAGACGCTGGGCTTCGACAACAACGCGAGCGGTCGCGGCGTCGCCCAGGTCCATGTCGAGCGCTACATGATCGCGGCCGAGAACCTCGTCCGCACCGCGCTGGCCGAGCGCCGCGAGCAGATCATCCCGTGCGACCCGAACGACATGCCGGCGCTCCTCTGCGCACGCATGACGTTCTCGCGCTTCGGCAAGCTCGCCTATCGGCGCCCGCTGACGAGCGAGGAAGAGGCGCGCTACGAGGCCTACTTCGAGGCGCTCCTCCCGACCGAGGGCTTCGACGGCGCCATCGCCATGCTGCTCGAGGTGATGCTCCAGTCGCCGCACTTCCTCTATCGCACCGAGCTCGGCGAGCCCGACACCGATGGCGACGGGGTCAGCGCGCTCACCGGCTTCGAGCTCGCGACGCGGATCTCGTATCTGTTGTGGGGCTCGATGCCCGACGACAAGCTGCTCGCCGCGGCCGAGGTCGGCCTCCTGGCGACCCCGGAGGGCATCGCCACCGAGGCGCGCCGCCTCTTGAAGGACCCGAAGGCGCGCGACGCGCTCCTGCACTTCCATCGGCAGTGGCTCGAGCTGCCCAAGCTCGAGACGACCTTCAAGGACGCCGAGATCTTCCCGGACTTCGCGGGCCTGAAGGACCGCCTCGAGACCGAGACCGAGCGCTTCATCGACCACGTGGTGTGGGACGGCGAAGGCGACCTCACGACGCTGCTCAGCGCGAGCTACAGCATCCTCGACCCGGTGCTCGCCGACTTCTACGGCGCCACCTACCCCGCCACCGAGAGTGAGGGCACGCTGCCCGAGCGGCGCGGCTTCACGAAGGTGGATCTCGATCCGAGCCAGCGCGCCGGCCTCTTCACGCAGGCGTCCATCATGTCGACGCATGCCAAGTACAACCAGACCTCGCCGGTCCTGCGCGGCAAGTTCGTGCGCGAGCAGATCCTCTGCCAGCCGCTCCAACCGCCGCCCGCCAACATCAACATCACCCCGCCCGACCTCGACCCGAACCTCACCACGCGTGAGCGCTTCCGCCAGCACAGCGACAGCGACGAGTGCGCAGGGTGCCACAAGAAGATGGACCCCATCGGCCTCACCTTCGAGCATTACGACGGCAACGGGCGCTGGCGCGACGCGGAGTCGGCGACGCTGCCCATCGACGTGACGGGCGAGATCCTCTTCACCTGGGACGCGAACGGTCCTGTGGCCGACGCGCTCGAGGTCGCCCACCGCCTGGCCGAGTCGGAGCAGACGCGCGAGTGCTACGTGACGCAGTGGTTCCGCTACGCTCACGGCCGCGACACGGGCTTCGCCGACGAGTGCAACGTCTTCGACCTCATGCAGGCTTTCTCGGCCTCGAACTGGAACATCAAAGAGCTGCTGGTCGCGCTGACCCAGACGGAGGCCTTCCGCTTCCGTCCCACGGTCGTGCCTGGCGGCGGCGTGGGAGTCGGCGAATGAAGAACGACCCTAAGGCCGGATGGTCGCGGCGTGCCTTTCTGAGAGGCGCCGGCGGCGTCGCCGTCGGGCTGCCGTTCATGGCGTCGCTCGGGGTCGGCCCCTTCAGCAAGAGCGCCCGTGCCGAGGAAGGCGTGTTCCCGAAGCGCCTGGTCATCATGTTCTCGCCCAACGGGACGGTGAAGGACAACTGGCGCCCGTTCGGCGGCGAGACCAACTTCACGCTCTCGCCCATCCTCGAGCCGCTGGCCCCGTTCCGCGAGAAGCTGCTCGTGATGGAAGGCATCAGCATGCTCACCGCCAAGTATGGGCCCGGCGACGGTCACCAGACCGGCATGGGCCAGATGCTGACGGCGGTCGAGCTCCTGGAAGGCGACCTCTTCCAAGGCGGCGGCGACTCGGGCACGGCGGGCTGGGCGGGCGGCATCTCGGTCGACCAGGCCATCGCCAACGTCGTCGGCAAGGACACGAAGCTGAAGTCCCTCGAGCTCGGCGTGCAGGTGCACGGCGCGACGGTGTGGTCGCGCATGAGCTATCTCGGGCCGAACCAGCCGATCCCACCCGAGTGCGATCCGGCCGCGGTGTTCGGGCGCGTCTTCGGGGACATGAGCATCTCGCCGGCGGACCTCCTGAAGCGTGAGCGGCGGCGGAAGTCGGTGCTCGACCTCGTCCTCGGCGAGTACGCGACGCTCGTGCCCAAGCTCGATCGCTTCGATCGCGAGAAGCTCGACGCGCACCTCCAGGCCATCCGCGAGGTCGAGAAGCGCCTCCAGACCGAGGTCGTCGGCGTCAGCGAGAACTGCGTGGTCCCCGGCCAGCCGCAGGTCCTGCCGCACATGGAGCCCGGCAACTACGAGGCGGTCGGACGTCAGCAGATGGATCTGCTCGTCTCGGCGCTGCAGTGCGACCTCACGCGCGTCGCGACGCTCCAGTTCTCGCACTCGGTGAGCGGGCACGTGTTCACCAACCTCGGGCTCGGGCAAGGTCACCACGACCTCTCGCACGAGGGCGACTCGAACGCGGACGCGCAGCAGAAGCTGACGACGATCAATCGGTTCTACGCCTCGCAGATGGCCTACCTGTGCCAGCGCCTGAGCGAGGTCAAAGAGGGCGACGAGACCCTGCTCGACCACACGGCGGTGCTGTGGGTGAACGAGCTCGGCAAGGGTAACTCGCACTCGCGCGACGAGATCCCGTACGTGATGGTCGGCGGCTGCGGCGGGTACTTCAAGACGGGGCGCTACCTCCGCTTCCTGCCCCAGACCCCGCACAACGATCTGCTCGTGACGCTCATGCAGGCGATGGGGCTCGAGCAGACCACGTTCGGCGATCGTCGCTTCGCGCGCGGGCCCCTCGACATCCTGCGCGGTTGAAGCGCCCATGGTGACCTTGGAGCTCTGGGTCGTGGTCGGCGCCGCCGTGTTGCTGGCGGGGGCGTTGGGGCTGATCGTCGCGCTCGCGGGGGCGCGGCGCAGGGCGGTTCGCGCGGCCAAGCTCGCCGCGGCCACGATCGCCAGGCTCGAGGTCTCGGTCGCGGTGCTCGAGGCCAAGAACACGAACCGGGAGGAGCTCGAGCAGCAGCTCCGCGAAGGCCAGAAGCTCGAGGCCATCGGCCAGCTCGCGGGCGGCATCGCGCACGACTTCAACAACCTCCTGACGGCCATCCTCGGCAACGCCGAGCTCTTGCGCATGGGGCCGGGCAACGAGGGCATCCGCGAGGAGATCGACGAGATCTTGCGCGCCGGGCGGCGCGGCTCGGAGCTCGTGCGCCAGATGCTGTCGTTCGCGCGACGGAGTCCGGGTCAGATCGTGCCGATCGATCTGCACCAGTCGATCGAGGACACGGTGTCGTTGCTGCGGCGTGGCACCTCGCCTCGCAT
>JAEUKJ010000321.1 GCA_016792665.1 Deltaproteobacteria bacterium
GGCGGGTGCGGTGGGTGCGGCGCGTGGGGCCCCGCCTGCCGAGGGCGCAGCCGATCCCGGGCCCGAGAACGCCATCACCTTCGAGCCGCTCGCGGTCGTCTTCGCGCGCACCATCGCCGTCGAGTACGAGCGCGGCTTCGACCTGGTCGGAGTGCACTTCGGGGTCGCGCTGACGCTCGGCGACTTCGCGACTGCCGGCGACAACGCCCAGAGCGGCACCTTCCGCGGCGTGGCCCTCACCTTCGGGGCCCGCTTCTACCCGTGGAGCCGCGCCCCGAGCGGCGCGTTCTTCGGCCCCTTCGGCAGCCTCGCGTGGGTCGACGCCGAGACCAGCGACGCGACCGCCTCGGGCTTTGGCTGGTCCGCGGGCGCGCTCGCGGGCTGGACCCTCATCCTCGGGCGGTCTTTCGATCTCTCGCTCGGCGCGGGTGCCGCATGGTATGACGCCAACGCGCAGCGCGCCCAGGGCGAGAGCGACACCGCGAGGAGCGGGATCCAAGCCGCGCTGAGGTTGGCCATCGGCGCGGCGTTCTGAGCCTTCGCGGGCCGAGCCACCCGCCCGGGTTCCCACGAGAGAGGACATTGGCAATGACCGAGACGGCGAGTGTTGGAAAGAAGTGGGCGACCCTGTTCTCCGGCGGCACCGACGGGCGCGCCGCGGCCCTCTCGGACCTGCGCAAGCAGCTCTCGGGACGCGCCCTCGACGTCGGTCTCCGCGGGGTGAGCCGCATCGCAGCGCTTCATCCACGCGCCAACCCCGACCGCTACGGCATCGAGATTCTCCGCGATATCCCTTACGGTCCGGGTGGTTCGGACCACGCTCTGGACATCTACCGACCGCGCACTGCGGACCCGCGCGCGCCCGCGCTCGCGCCGATCCTCTACCTCCACGGTGGCGGCTTTCGCATCCTCTCGAAAGAGACCCACTGGGGCATGGCCTTGGCGCTCGCGCACCGCGGCCACGTCGTCTTCGTGCCGAACTACCGCCTCGCCCCAGGCCAGCGCTTCCCGGCCGCCGCCGAAGACGCCTGCCGCGTGACCCTCTGGGTGTTGGACCACGCGGCCGAGCACGGCGCCGACACGCGCCGCCTCATCCTTGCGGGCGAGTCGGCCGGCGCCAACCTCTCGCTCGTCGTCGCCATCGCGCGCTCGTGGGAGCGCCCCGAGCCCTGGGCCCACGATATCTTCCAGCGCCGCATGGACCTCGCCGGCATCCTGCCCGCCTGCGGCTTCCTGCAGGTGAGTGACCCCGGCCACCGCGGCACGCGCGGCTGGATGCGCGAGCGCATGTTCCAGATCAGCGGCGACTACCTCGGACCGGCGGCCCGCACCCCGCGCGAGCTCGAGCTCGCCGACGTCGTCTCCTTCCTCGAGGTCGCGCCTCCTCCCGTCGTGCCCCTCCCGCCGCTCTTTGCCATCTGCGGCGGGGCGGACCCGGTCCTCGGCGACACCGAGCGCCTCTCTCCGGCCTGGCGCGCGCTCGGGGGCCAGGCCGATCACCGCGTCTATCCCCGCGGCGTCCATGCCTTCCACGCCTTCCTGTGGACCGGCGCGGCGCGCGCGGCGTGGGCCGATCAGCACGCCTTCATCGACAAGGTCCTGGCCGGCTGAGCTCGCGTCCTGCCTTCACGGCGGGCAGTCGATGACGCCGTCGGGTGTGGTCCAGCGGATCGGCGCGGGCGGTCCCGGCGGGTCCATCGCCTCGTACTTCAGCGCTGCATCGACCGCCTCGTCGCGCACCGGGCCGCAGCTCGCGCTCGGGGCAAGACCCAGCAACGGGGCCACGTCGACGGCCCGATCGTCGGGGGTGCGCACGTCGATGTGCACGTGGGGCCCGGCCTTCTGCACGCCTGTCCCGCCCAGCAGCCCGAGCTCGGCCCCGGCCTCGACGACGTCACCCACGCCGAGCCCGGGCCGAATGGCCGCGAGGTGCATGTAGCGGATGAGGTGCCCCTCGAGCGGGGGCTCCAGCCCGATCGTCGCGACGATGGTGCCCGAGCGCCACTTGCCGCGCAGCGCCGTGAAGAAGCGGACCTCGCCATAGCCGTCGATGGCGCGCGAGCGTGGGAGGCGCCGCCCGCCGCGGAGGGTCTTGCCGGGGCGGCGGTCGGGGGCACCGAAGTCCTTCGGTCGCTCGTCCCCCGAGCCGACGAGCACGATGCGCGCCCGCACCATCGAGCGGACCGGCGTCCCGAGCCCCGACTCGGGACCGACGCCGCCCAGGTCGATCGCCTCGTGCCGATGACGACCGCGCCCGATGCAGGCCCCGAAGGCGCGAAAGACGCGCGTGGTGGGGTAGGGCAGCACGATCCCGCTCGGCAGACGCGGGGCATCGACCGCCTGCGACATGGGCACGGGCTCGGGCTCGGCCGCGTGCACCCACGGCCCGTCGCTCGCAGCGGTTCCAAGGACGATGGCCCCGAGGACGAGCGCCCCGACGGCCGTCTGGGTGAGAGCCAGCATCGCCCTTAGCTCGGCGCCACCGGGTGCCCTTGTCAAGCCGCCGGGCTGCGACCGGGCTGCAACTCAGGTCGCTCTCGGGAACCCAGCCGCGGCGAATTGGACGAATTTGTACACTCAACATCCAAAAATAGAGAGCATTTTTGCACACGTCGGACGCGGCAAGAATGTTCCTTGGACGTCTTGAACGTTTTGAACCGGGCGCTTAGACTCACTCGGGGCTTGCATGTGGCCCTTGGATCCTCTGCTGGCCCCTTTGTCGGGGTC
>JAEUKJ010000363.1 GCA_016792665.1 Deltaproteobacteria bacterium
TGCCGTGTGCCCCGCTGTGCCGCGCCGACGCCGACTGCTCGCCGTCTCAAGAGTGCGGCATCGTCATGTACGGCGCCGGCCCGAGCCCCCAGTCGATCCCCTTCCACCCGCAGTTCCAGGCCGCGACCTACGCCAGCATCACCGCCTGCTACACCCGCCAGACGGCCGGCCAGGGCACCTCTGGCACCCCGTGCTCGAGCCCCGATCAATGCCGGAGCGGAAAGTGTCTCACGCTCTTGCCGGGATCAGCCCAACGTTATTGCAGCGCGTATTGCGGCACCGATGTCGACTGCCCCGCCGACATGCAGTGCAAGCCCGACACCATCACCCTCGCGAGCGCCTGGCTCCAGACCCCGTTCCTCGACACCCAGGCCCCGCTGCCCGGGGCCTGGTCCCTCGTGCGCGTCTGCAAGTTCCGCTGAGCAGGCCGCTCGACAAACGGTCATCTGCGGCGTCGCCCGCTCGGTCACTTGTGCGGCGGGCCACAAGCCCGCCTCCGCGTTCCCTTCGCGGAGCTCCTTGCATCTGACCATTTCTCGAGCGGCCTGCGGGCCGGCCCTCGTCGGGTCAGGTATTCGCCTTCCAGGTGATCGGCTTCAAGGATTGGTCCTGGGTCAGCTCGATCTTCGCGGAGACATCGCCCGCTCCCACGCTGATTCCCGAGCCGGCAAAGGTCAGCTCGACCTCGATCGAGCCGTACTCGACGCCCTTCGAGTCCCTGCGCACCGTGATCTTGACCTTGACGGACTTCGCATTTGGAAGGTTGCCGCCGAGCTTGAGCGCATCGAGATGTTTGCTCGCGTTCGCAGCCATCTTGGCAAAGGGCTTGAGAGCGGTCACGGCGCTCGTCTTGTTCGCGGCCGCGGACAGGAACTTCTGGATGCCAGCGCGCAGCTTGCCCGTCGCATCCCCGATCTTCGACTCCAGCCTCGGGATCGCGCGGAGGAAGGAGAGGTTCAGCGTGCCGGTGGCCTCGAAGCTGACCTCTCCGTTCTTGGAGCTGACCACGCCCTGGCCGGTGTAGGGGCCGGCGGTGCCCGTGACCGTGATGGAATTGGTTGTCGTAGACCCCGGCCGACGGTGCGCCTTGTCCGTCACCTGGGAGTTGGTCTTTGCGACCTCGGCGCTGACGGTCCCGCCCGGGCCCTTGGCATCAATGCCCAGGCCGGCCCCGACTGTCGTCTCGACACTGTC
Organism: Deltaproteobacteria bacterium; assembly: GCA_016792665.1. Lineage (GTDB taxonomy): Bacteria > Myxococcota_A > UBA9042 > PHBI01 > PHBI01 > WYBB01. The sequence continues at coordinate 1,195 of JAEUKJ010000363.1, forward strand.
CCGATCGCCCAGCGGAATCGAGTTTCCGAAATCTGCGCCGAGGAGCCAATTGGCAACGCGTGGGTCGAGGCGGTTGTAGACCCCGAGCTGAATAAGCTGCATCGCGTGACGTGGCCCGCTTCCGGTCGCGGTGATCGAAGCGTCGACCTTGAAGCTCACACTCGGCCCGAACTTCTCCTTCAGGAAGGGAATCCCCGCGGTCGCCTTGAGTGCGGCTTTGCCTGTGATCTTGCAGGCCTTTACGAGCTTCTGGATCGTGGCCTCGACGCTGATCTCGAACGTCACCCCAGCGCTCAACGGGACGGGGATCTTGAACGCAAGCGATGCCTTCGCCCCCGCTGCCGCCTCATTCCACTTGTTTGCAATGACCTGCGCAATCTGCCCAAAGACCTGGCGCATCGCCTCGATTGGGCTGTCATTGGCCTTTTCGATCGCTTTCCGCTCCCGATAGCGGGCGAGCGCATCCTCACGAGACATTCCCGCTCGCACCCAGCTCGCGACCTCGGGACGATCCCGAAGAGGCACAGCGTCGAGCCACTTCGACGACGCGCGCTGTACGTCGCGCTTCTGCTGCACACCGCGCTTCTGCACCCCGCCGCCGCGCCCACCGCCGACCATCTCATTCAGGACGTGCTCGGCGCTCTGCCCGCGGACGACCAGATCGGCCACGCGATCGGCGTGCGCCTCGTAGCGATCGCCGACCGCTCCGACACCGCCCTTCAGCGACACACCGGCCCGCTGCTGCACGATGTGCGCGGCCTCGTGCGCGGCCGTGTGCAGGTCAGGCGCACCGCGAAACGCGACGCTCGCACCGGTCGCATACGCGGAGGCGCCCATGTCGTCGCAGGCCTCGGTGGCCGCGCCGCCGACGTGCGCCGCGATGCCGGACACGTCGTGCGCGCCGAACGCCGCCTGAATGCGCTCCGCATATGGCAGGCGTCCTCCGCCACCGCTGACTCCGCGCTCGGCCGCGGCGTGGACCTGCGCCGCGTCCTCGCCGTCGCCGCCCCGACGCTGCACCGCCACGCCAGCCGGCAGCGGATCGCCGTAGATGTCGTGATTGGCGACCGCGACCGCGCCGTGCAGGTTGCCGATCTCGCGATCGAATGCCTTCAACTGCACCGGCGAACAACCAATACTCGACGGAAAGTCGTAGATGGTCGCGCCCTGTTTGCGTGCGGCGTCGGCGCGCCGCTCGCGCTGCACATCCTGGTTGAGCACCTTGCCGGGACGGCGCAGCAGGTTGGCACTTGTCATGACGTTGCCTCCGTCAGCGCAGGATCGGCGGCAGCAGCAGCTTCTGCCCCGGTCGCAGGTTCATCGGGTCATCGATGCCGTTGGTCAGCGCGATGCGGCGCCACTCGCGCGGGTCGTCATAGGCGTGACGCGAGATCCCTTGCAGCGTGTCGCCGCGCTTGACCGTGTAGATCTTGGCGTGGTCGGGCGACTCCTTGGGCTTCCACTTGGCGATCTTCTCGTGCGTCACGACCTGCTGGAGGCACAGCGACACCTTCGCGCGGCACGGCATGCCGGACGGCAGGAACAGCGTGTACTCGACGCTCAGCTTCGAGAGCGCGAACGTGTACGTGTCGTCGCACTTCGAGTCCTTCCCGAACTCGCCCCACACGAACTTCAAGACGTTCACGACGTGCGTGTCCTTCTCGTAGTCCATCAAGCGCTCGAGCTTGTCGACGTACTTGCCGCGCACGGACTCGCGCGTGTCGTACGTGTCGAACCACAGCTCGCCCACCGAGAGGCAGATCGGCTTGGTCTGGCTGAACTTCAGGTTGACCGTGCCGTTATTGGCCGGGTCTTCCTTGAACTCGACCTCCTTGTCGATCTTCACCGTGTTCGGGTTGATGTAGAACGGCAGCTCCTCGGGGTCGGTCACGCTGAGGTCGTTGTTCTTCGCCTTGAAGACGACGAACATGGCCTTCTCGAGCTTGCCGCCGAACATCGAAGATGCGGCGCCATCCAGGTCGGCGGTGACTCGTACTGCGGCTGCGCGCGTGGCACTCATGAGGGTCATGGTCGGCTCCGGGTGAGGTCCTCCCGACTGTGACGGCGCGCCCCTGTCGACATCAATGCTCGGCCCGACGCATCGCGGTAAACGAGCACCCGTACTCACGCCCGCGCGACCACGCCGAAGGACTGGCAGAGCCCTGACTGCCCTCGGATGACCCCACTCCCAGAAACGAAAAAGGCCGGATGCATCGCTGCACCCGGCCCTCTCACGCGCATCGCGCCTCGAAGACGATTAGTCCTTCGAGCCCGTCAGCGTGTAGGTCTCCTTCGCGCCGGCCTTGCCCTCGCGACCATCGACCTCGATCTTGGTGATGCCCTTGCCGGCCTCGAAGCACATCTTGGTGCGGCTTGGGACCTCGCCGCCCTCCCACGCCTCGTGGCAGAAGGCGTTGCCTTCCTTGGTGATCTTGGTCCAGCTCTCGGGCGCCTCGGCCGTGGCCGCGTGCTTCTCCTCGCCGACCTTCGGCTCGGCCGCGAAGTCGGGGGCCTCGGCGATCACCTTGGCGATCTCGGCGGCGTCCTTCATGTCGGCCGTGAACAGGCCGGCCGAGGTCGCGACCCACAGGGCCCCGGGCCACACACCCTGCGCGAGGGCGTTGTCCTTCGCGTTGTCGTCGGTGCACTCGAACGAGGCGGCGGTCGCCTTGCCGAACACGTCGACCGACGCGATCTTGCACTGCACCGTCGTCTTGATCTCGGCCTTCTGGTCGCCCACCGGCATGGACCAGGTCCAGTCGTAGGTGAAGGTGCGGTTCAGCTTGAAGAAGTCCGCGAACAGCGCCGGGATGGCGTCGGCGGGGCCAGCGGCGACCGCGCCCGCATCGCCAGCGGCGGCGGCACCGGCATCACCGGCCGGCGCAGCGCCAGCGTCGGCGGCGGCGGCACCAGCGTCGGCCGCGGGGGCGGCGTCGGCGGCCGGAGCCGCAGCGGCGTCGGCGGCGGGGGCCGCACCAGCATCGGCCTCGGCGGGCTTCGCAGCGTCGGCCTCGGCCGGCTTCGCGGCGTCCGCCTCGGCGGGCTTCTCGGCCGGCTTCTCGGGGGCCGGAGCCGCAGCGTCAGCGGCCGCGACGGGGGCCGGCTCGGCCTTCTTGCCACAGGCGGCGGCCGGAACGACCAACGCCGAGATCATCAGAACTCCACCAGCGCGCAACACGTTCATGTCAGCTCCTCCTCAGGGTGTGCGGGGCCGCATGACGAAGCGAGCCATTCCCGAGGCGCAGCGCATTTCGCATATTCGCGTTCCGCCCTCAAGAGGCGAGTCGACGCCAATTACTTAGAAACGTAGCGCGCAATCCCCGCGTCGTTTCGCGCCACTCACGCACCCGAAGGCAGGATGATGGGCTGCGTCTCACGCGCGTGGTCCTCGCTGATCTCCTTGGGGACCAGGCGCACCACGAAGTCGACCGCCACCGCAGGCACACTGCGATCGATCGCCTGCGCCTCCGCGCCCTCCCCAGGCTCGGTGTCACTCTCGTCGTCCCCCGCAGCGGCAACCTGGGGACGATTCAGCGCGACCACGAAGACCTGATAGACCCCGTTGGGGGCGTCGATCCACTGCTGCGGATCGGCGAGCTCGAAGCGCTCCTGATAGCTGCCCGCCCGCACCAGCGTGCCGCCACCCAGGAACAGCCGACCATGCCGAACGAGCAGGTGGAAGGCCCCCTCCTCGCGGCGACGCGCTTCTTCTTCGGCCTCGAGCGAGCGCGCCGTGAAGCGCACCCGATACCGATGACCGGGTGGCGCCTTCCAGGTGACCACGTTGCCGCGCGCGGCGTCGTCGTGCAGTCCGCCGCCCTCGCCGAGGCTCGCGAGGTCGGACGGATGGAAGAGGGCCCAGCCGTCCTCGTCGCTCACCACATCGAGGCATCGCTCGGGCAGGTACGAGGTCCGACGCGTCAAGGTCTGCACGCGCACCGCCTCGCGCCGACGCTCGGGGGCGAGCCCGAGATGCAGCGCGTCGAGCGTGAGCGACAAGACCTCGGCGATGCGCCCAGGATGTTCGAAGAGGTCCAGCCGCTCCTCGCGTGAGAGGCGCCAGCCGAGCGTCGTCGCCCACTGTCCGAGCGCAGCCCCGGGCAGCGTGCGAAACGCCTCGAGCCAGTGGTCGGGCCAGGCATTGTCCAGACGCGCGAGGGCTTCGAGCAGCTCGACCAGCTCGGGCGGGGCGGTCACGAGGTCCTCGGGGCGCTCGGGGGCCAGCGTCGCGAGCACGGTCGGCACGCGTTTGTTCGTCGTCGACGCCGGGTCGATGGCGACGCGCGCCAGCCCGACCAACCGATAGCGATGCGTCGCCCCGAGCCCCTCGGGGTTCCACGAGTCGGGGAAGGGCACGCGGTCTTCGATGCGCGCGATGACGCCTTGTGCGTGCACCGGCTCGCGCGCCCCGGCCTGGAACCCGACGACCACCTCGGCCCCGACGCCGACGTCGTCGAGCGCATTGGACGCGCCGCCGCCGAGGTTGCCGCCGCCGACGCCCGGCGTCCACAGCGCCGACCCAGGGTGCAGGGTCGCGTGCCTCAGGCGGCACAGGGGCCGCGGGACGCCCTCGTCCTGCGCGGCTCCGTCACGTCGCCAGAGGTTGAGAAGTCGCTTGAGCAAAGACAGCTCGGACCCGCGTTCGTGGGGGGATCCGCACAGGGCCTGGCGATTCCAGGCGGCCGGCGGATGGGAGGCGGCCGTGAGGCAGGCCGACGTCGCGTTCCCGGGACGCGTGGCACAGCGTCACGGTTGGGCCGGGGCCGCGAACATCGCGAGCCCCAGCCGGCCTCGCAGTGTCCGCGCCCGCCGAGCAACTGTCAACCGCGAGGCGTCCGCATGCAGCCCGGCTCTGCCAGGCCATGCGGACTCAGGTCTCACTTCACGATCCACGCACGATACGCATCGAGGTTGCGCTCGCGCCCGAGGAAGGCCTTCACGAGGTTCTCGGCCTTGTCGGTGCCCGCGGGCTCGAGGACCTTGCTCGTGTAGTCGTGGGCCACGCCCTTGTCGAGGAGGCCCTTCTCCTTGAAGCGCCCGAAGAGGTCCTTCGCGATGGCGAGCGACCACTGGTACGTGTAGTAGGCCGACTTGTAGCCGATGAGGTGCGCGAAGTTCGTGTAGAGGCGGTCACCGGTGGGGCGCGGGTACGGGCTCCAGTCGGCGTACATCTTGGACGTCCACGCGTCGAGGTCGAGCCCGGTCACGTCGGCCGCGTGCAGGTAGTAGCTGTAGGCCGCGTAGAAGAGCTGGCGCGCGAGCTCCACGCCCTTACCGAACTCCTCGGCCTTGCGCATCTTCTCGACGACCTTGGGCGGGATGACCTTGCCGTCCTTGTCCTTGGCGAAGCGTGCCAGCACCTTCGCGTCCCACGCCCACTCTTCGAGGAGCTGGCTCGGGGCCTCGACGAAGTCCCACTCGACGTTGATGCCCGAGGTCGACAGCCACTTGCTCTGCTGCGCCAGCAGGTGGTGGATGAGGTGCCCGAACTCGTGGAAGAAGGTGACGACGTCCTTGTGCTCCATGAGCGCGTCGCCGTCGGCCGGGTTCGGGAAGTTGCACACGAGGCTCGCCCACGGCAGGCGATCGAAGGGCGCCCCGGCCGTGGTCACAAAGCCCGTCTGGACGGGGAACATGGCCGCGTGCTTGTACTTGTCGACGCGCGGATGCATGTCGAGGAAGAAGCGCCCGATGACCTTGCCATCGCGCTTCATCTCCCACGCCTCGACGCTCGGGTCCCAGGCCTTGACGCCTTCGCGCTTGGCGAACTCGACCCCGAAGAGCTCCGAGTACAGCGCGAGGATGCCGTCGCGCACCTTCGGGTAGGCGAAGTAGGGACGCACGGTCTTCGCGTCGAAGCCGAGCTTCTCCTTGCGCACGGTCTGCTGGAGATAGAAGCGGTCGGCGACGGTGACCTCGGTCGCGGTCTTGTCGTCCTTCTTCTTGCGCGCGAGCAGCTCGGCGAGGTCGCTGTCGACGCGCGGCTTGGCCGCACCCTTGGCCTCGGCCAGGAAGCTCTCGACCACCTCGGGCGTGCCCGCCATCTTGTCGGCCAGGTCGAGGGCCGCGAAGTTCGGATAGCCGATGAGCTTGGCCAGCTCGGCGCGCAGGTTCAGGAGCTTCTGCAGGACCTCGGCGTTGGCCGGGAAGCCGCGCGCGCTGTTCTGCTCCTGCAGCGCCATACGCGCGGTCGCCGAGGTCGCGTAGGTGAGGAACGGGATGAGGTCAGGGTAGTCGGTCGTGACGACCACCTTGCCCGCCTCGTTCTTCGGGTGCTGCGCCTTCCAGTCGTCGGGCAGCCCGTCGAGGTCGGCCACGTCGAGCTCGACCTTGCGTGTGTCGCCGTTGACGTTCTTCTGGTACTCCTGCCCGAGCTTGGTCGAGAGATCGTTGATCTCGGCGATGCGCGCGCGCGTGGCGTCATCCTTGTCCACGCCCGAGAGTCGGAACGAGCGCAGCGACGTGTCGAGGAAGTGCGTCGTCGCCGCGTCGAGCCCCTCGCGCGGGACCTTCACGATGCCCTCGAAGATGCTCTTGTCGAGGCTCACGTCCGAGCGGATCTTCGCGATGGCCGTCTTGCACTTCTCGGCCTCGTCGCGGACCTCCTTCACGGGGCTCACGTTGAAGAGGAGACTCGCGTAGCCATCGATCGTGTCCAGCGCCAGCGCGATCTCGTCGAGACCGTTCAGCGCCTTGTCTCCGGCCACATTCGCATCACCGCTCGCGAAGCGCTTGCGCACCAGCTCGGCCCGCGCGATCGACCGGTCGCAGGCGCGCGTGAGCGCCGCGGCATCGGCCCACTGCTCGCTCTCCAGGAGGGCACGCGCCTCCTCGATGCCGTCGCCGAGGTCGACCTCGGCCGGCTTCTCGGCCGGACCTGCATCGGTCGCCGCGTCCGCAGCAACGACATCACCGGCTGGCGCCGCCGCGTCGGGTGCGCTGGGCTGGACCGTGTCGGCCGCGGCCGGGGCGGGCGTCACGACATCGGGCACGACCGGCGCCGGCACGTTCGGCACCGTCGGGGGCGGGATCTCGTGAGGGATGCGCGAGTCCTTCGGCGAGCACGCCGGACCGACTGCGAGGGCGAGGAGGAAGAGAGGCTCGAGGCGAAGACGCATGAGAGCTCCAGAGAAGGTCAGTTGGCGATCCACTTTCGATAGGCTTCGAGGTTGCGCGGGCGACCGAGGAAGTCCTCGATCATCGCGTTGATGTCGCGGGTCGCGCCGGGCTCGAGGAGCTTCTTGCGATAGTCCGCGGAGACGGCGAGATTGACCAAGCCGGAACCGTCGCCGGACTCGAAGCGCGTGAACAGGTCCTTCGCGATGGCGAGCGACCACTGGTAGGTATAGTAGTTCGACGAGTAGTCGGTGAGGTGCCCGAAGTTCGCGTAGAGGTGGTCCACCTCGGGGCGCGGATAAGGGCTGTACTTCTGGTACATCGCGGTCGTGAAGGCCTCGAAGTCCAGCGCCGCCGGGTCTTCGACGTGCATGAACCACGAGAACGCCGACAGGTGGATCTGCCGCAAGAGGTCCATGCCGCGACCGAACGCGTCGGCGTCCTTCATGCGCTTGACCAGGTCGGCCGGGATGGGCTCGCCCGTGTCGACGTGGCGCGCGAAGCGCTGGAGGATGTTCGGCGTCCAGGCCCACTCTTCGAGGAGCTGCGACGGGGCCTCGATGAAGTCGAAGTCGATGTCACCCGCGAGCTTCACGGTCGGCCCACGCGCCAGCAGGTGCTGGATGAGGTGGCCGAACTCGTGGAAGAACGTGACCACCTCGTCGTGCCCCATGAGCCCCTTGTCGGTGGGGCTGGGCGCGGGGAAGTTGCAGACCAGCGAGGCCCACGCGATCTGCGCGTGCTTGCCGCTGAGGCCGGTCTGGATCGGGAACATCGCCGCGTGCCCGAACTTGTCGGCGCGCGGGTGCATGTCGAGCCAGAAGCGCCCGAGCACCATGCCGCTCTGGCCGTCGCCGTCCAACATCTCCCAGGCCTCGACCTCGGGCGCCCAGGTCGGCGCCCCCGCGATCGGTCGGAAGGTGACCCCGAAGAGCTCGCCGTAGAGCGCGAAGATCCCGTTCTTCACCGCGGTGTACGGGAAGTAGGGGCGCACCGACTCGGAGTCGAAGGCGAGGTCTTCCTTCTTGACGACCCCCTGGTAGTAGAAGCGGTCCCACACCTCCAGCGCCTTGGCCTCGGGGTGGACCTTCTGCTTGGCGACCAGCGCGCGCGCGACGTCACGCTCGGCCCGCGGACGCGCCGCCTCGGCGACCTCGGCGATGAACGCCGTCACCGCTTCGGGGGTCTTGGCCATCGCGTCGCGCACCGCGTAGGCCGCCCAGCTCGGCTCACCGAGCAGGGTCGCGGCTTCCTTGCGCAGCTTCAGGATCGACTTCAGGACCTCGACGTTCTTCGGCATGCCGCGGTCGATCTGCGCCTCCCACAGCGCGCGCCGCGCCGCCTCGTCGGCGGCGTACTCCATGACCGGGTAGTAGTCCGGGTAGTCGGTCTTCACCGACACGTTGCCCTCGGCGTCCGCGGAGTGCGCGTCACGCCAGTCCTTCGGCAGATCGGCCACCTGCGCGGCCGCCAGCTTCACGGTGCGCGTGTCGGTGTTGACGTTGGCGCCGTACTCCTGCGAGAGGCGCTTCACCTCGCCCTGGATG
>JAEUKJ010000372.1 GCA_016792665.1 Deltaproteobacteria bacterium
TGCCGGTGCCTCGCGCCCCGCGTCGCTCGCCTCGGCCTGGCGCGCACTCGAGGCCGGGGACGTCGGCGCGGCGCGGACCGGCGCGGAGCTCGCCCTCGAAGAGTCGATGGCGCTGCGAGCCGATGCGGCCGAGGCGGATGCACGCCTCTTGCTGGCCGAGCTCGACCGTCGGGCCGGCGCGCTGGCTGCGGCCGAGGCCCAGATCGATCGCGCGCTCGAGCGTCGCTTCGCCCTCGGTCGCACCCCGGGCACGGGCGAGGTCGCCGCCGAGGGCGCCCGGCTCGCCATCCAGTGCGGGGCCTTCGGGCGCGCGCGTGCGCTCTTGCATGCGGCCGAGCGCGACGCGGCCACCCCGGTCGACCGCGCGCACCTCCTGCTCGCACTGGCCGATCTCGAGCTCACCCTCGGCCATCGCGCCGTGGCCTCCGACGCGCTGCGCATGGTGCTCAGCGAGCTCGAGCTCGCCGACTTCGAGCCGGGCTCGACCCTCGCGACACGTGTCCTCACGACCCTCCTGACCCTCGACCCGTCCCCGACGATCGTGGCTCAGGGCGGTGAGCGCCTCGCCCTCTTCATCCGCCATCAGCGCCCACGCCTCGCCGCCGAGCTGGCCGCCGCGCTGGCCGACGCGCGTCGTGCGAGCGGAGATCTCGCCGGGGCCGAGCTCGCCGCGGCCATCGCGTGCGACGCCGCGTTGGCGGGTGATGACCTGCCCGGGAGCCTCCTCGCACACGCGGCCGCGCACGTCGCACCGCCCGAGCTCGTGGCCCGCGCCGAGGCCGCTGGGCTGCGCGGTCTCGTGGCGCACCTCCTGCGGGCCGCCGGCGATAACACCGCTGCCTGGCAGCGCCTCGAGCGCCTCTCGCGACACCTCGACGTGGGCGACCAGTACGCGCTCGCGCTCGAGCCCTGGGCCGTCCGCGCCTATGACCTCGCCCGCGCGCAGAAGCCCCCGCGAGGTCCCCGTTGAGCTGGTTCTCGGCCCCGAAAAAGGCGGTCGTCGGCGCGGCCGAACAACACGAAGCCGCGCGCGGCCACCTCGACGCCGAGCTCGAGTACCTGCGCGTCGTGCTGAACGTCGCGGCGCGCCGCCTCGAGCGCGCAGGGCTCTTGCCTGGGCGCGGCGGCGGTGGCGATCCCTTCACCCGCGCTCCGGCCCCGGACCCGCTCGAGGTCGACGCCATCGAGGACGCCGCTCGGCATCGCGATGCCCTCACCGCACGCCTCGTGCGCGACGGCTTCGAGCCTCCGCTCTCGCGCCTCGTGCGCCGCCTCGGCCTCGACGAAGACGACCGTCGCTTCCTCGTGGTCGCCCTCGCGAGCGAGCTCGCGGCCGACTTCCGTGGGCTCTTCGCACTCTTCGATCCCCGCGGGCGCGACGTGCCGACCGTGGCCACCGCCCTTTCGGCGCTCGTGCCTCCTGCGCGCTGGGTCGCCGTGAGGCAGCGCCTCGATCCCCTCGCCCCGCTAGGGCGCTACCGCCTCGTCGAGAACGAGGCCGGGGAGATCCCAGGCCTGCACGACCCGCTGCGACCGTCTCTCCGCCTCCTGCGCTTCGCCAGCGGCGAGGTCGGCCTCGACCCCGCGCTCGCCCAGCGCGCCCAGCTCATCGCCTCCACCGCGACGCGCCTCCCACGCATCGCCACCCGCGACGATCCCGCGCCCCGCCTCGTCGCCTGCCTCGCCCTGCCGCCCCCCGCGCAGCCGCCGCTGCTCGTCGTCCGCGGTCCGGTCGGGGTCGGTCGCGCCCGCCTCGTCGAAGACGTCGCGCATCGCCGCGGTCAGGCCACGCTCGTCGTCGATCTCACCGACCTCGCCGGGAGTCCGCCCGAAGCGGTCACGCGCGTCCTCGCGGAAGCGATCCGCGAGGCACGCCTCCAGGACGCCCTCCTCGTCCTGCGCGGCTACGCCGAGCTCGTCGCGCCCGAGATGCGCGGCGAGGACGACCCGCGTCCCCACACCTCGAACAGCGGCCGGGTCCTGTCCCTCGCCTTGTCCGATGTGCTCGCGGACCACCCGCACGCCGTCGCGCTCACCGTGCCCAGCGGCTTCGACGCCGCCCCCGAGCTGCGCCGTCCGGTCCTCGTCGTGGACGTCGCCTTGCCCGACCCCGTCGCGACCGAGGCCCTCTGGTCTCAGTACCTGCCCTCGGCGCTCACGGCCGGGCTGCGCTCGGATGCGCTCGCGGCCGCCTTTCGCTCGTCGCCCGGCGAGGTCGAGGCGGTCTCGCGTGAGGCGGTGCGCCGCGCCACGATCGAGCACTGCCCCATCGACCTCGACATGGTGCGTGACCTCGTCAAGGGTGCGCGTCGGCATCGCCTGCGCGACATCGCGACCCTCGTCGAGCGCGCCTACACCTGGGACGATCTCATCGCGCGCCCCGAGGTGAAGGCCCAGCTCGACGAGCTCGTCGCGCGCCACCGCAACCGCCGCGTGGTCATGGAAGGGTGGGGGCTCGCGCGCCGCTTCGGCGAGGCAGTCGGGATCTCGGCGCTCTTCGAGGGCCCACCCGGCACCGGCAAGACCATGGCTGCGAGCGTCGTCGCGCGTGAGCTCGGGCTGGACCTCTTCCAGGTCGACCTCTCGAAGGTCATGTCGAAGTGGGTCGGCGAGACCGAGAAGCACCTCGCGACCTTGTTCGACGAGGCCGAGCGGGCCCACGCCCTCATCCTCTTCGACGAGGCCGACAGCCTCTTCGCCAAGCGCACCGAGGTGAAGGACAGCCACGACCGCAGCGCCAACCTGAAGGTGAACTACCTGCTCCAGCGCATCGAGCACTTCAGTGGCATCGCGGTCCTCACCACCAACCTGCCCGAGAACTTCGACGAGGCCCTGGCCCGCCGCGTCAGCGTCCGCGTCCACTTCCCCAAGCCCGACGAGGCGCTCCGGCGCACGCTCTGGGCCTCGATGCTCGACACGCTCCCAGGCGCGCGCTCCGAGGCCGATCTCGAGCAGCTCGCGCACACCTTCGAGCTCAGCGGCGGTCTCATCCGCAACGCCGTCCTGCGCGCCGCTTATATGGCCGCCGCCCGCGGGGTCGACGTCGACTACGCGCTCTTGGAGATCGCCGCGCGCATCGAGCTCCGCCACCAGCACATGCTCATGCGCGGCGACCCGATGAAGGACCTCGTCGAGCGCTACCCGATGCGACGCGGATCGTGAGGTCCGGCCCTCGCGCTCAGGTCCGGACCAGCGCGAACATGCGCCGCGGATGGTAGGTCGTCGCCCATGGCCCGGTGTCCCCGCGCAGCGCCCCGACGACCGCCTCGCGCCAGCGCGCGGGGATGGCGTCGAGCCCGTGGAAGGCGCCGAGCAGCGCCCCGACGATGGCCCCGTTGGTGTCGGCGTCGGCGCCCCGATTCACGGTGTCGATGAGCCCGGCTTCGTACGACGGCGCGTGCACGAGCTGCCAGTAGGCGAGTCGGAAGGCGACGCGCACGAAGCCCGCCATGGTCGCGAGGTTCACGTTCGAGCCGTACAGATCGGGGTCCGGCATGAGCGCGCGGTCGAGGTCGGCGACGAGGCCCGCGTGAGCCTCGTGGCCCTCGCTCGCGAACTCGGGGTGGGCCGCGACGAAGGCGTCACGCGCCTCGCCCAGCGCCGTCCGCGCGACCTCGACCAGGGCCGTCGCGACTCTGGTGGGCTGCCCTTCACGGCGCGCCGCGGCGGCAGCGATGGTCGCGTCGAACGCCGCGCACGCGAGCTGACAGCGCGGGTCGAAGTGGGTGATGGCCGAGTCCTGCATCGCGACCTCGCGGCAGCGCGCGGCATCGTCCTGATAGAAGAGCCCGATGGGTGCCGTGCGCATGAGCGACCCGTTGCCGGCCACCTTCTTGCCGCCCGCGATCCAGGTCTCGCGCCCTGCGTCCCCCGCGGCCGCGCCCCGCCGTACGCGGTTCAGGGCGTCGCGGGTCTGGAGGCCGATGTCGAAGGCCGAGCCCGACCACGCGACGTAGGACACCGCGACCTTGTCGGCGAGGAAGCCTCCCGACTCCATCAGCGAGACCGTCAGCGCCGTCGCCATCTGCGTGTCGTCGGTCACCTGTCCGGGCGCGACGCCGAAGGGGCCGCCGCCCAGGACCTCGCGATGCGGTCCATCGAGGGCTGGGGTGAACGGGATCGCAGGGCGGCGCTCGAACTCGAGGGTCGTGCCCAGCGCGTCGCCGACCGCGAGTCCGAACAGGGCACCGAGGCCGTACACCGGATCGACTCCGGGGGAGGCGTGCACGAGGTGGGGCTTGCCCGTCTCGTCGCCGCCGACCGGCTTGTCATCGAAGCGACTCATGGCCCCTCCAGATCGACCTCGAACCACGGCTTGGCGGGCTTGGGCTGGGTGTTGTCCCGGTGCCACGCCTTCCAGGCCGCCTCGACGTCCGCGTTCTTGTGGAAGCGCTTCACCTTGAAGCGCGTGCCCGGCTTGAAGAGGACCTCACCTTCGGACGGGAAAAGCGAGAAGTCCTTGATGTTGACCCCCTCGCTCGCCGTGATCTGCAGGCTCACCGGCCCCGCGAACATGCTCTGGTCCGAGTTCAACGTGGTCGACATGTAGCCGGCCTCGTCCACGTACTCACGCCCATACAGGTTCTCGATCACCGACGCGTCGCGGTCTCCTCCGGGGATGGTGCGCCAGCCGCGCTGCGAGTTCTTCTTCTTGCCGTCGTTCAGCTTGGTCAGCGCCACGCTCGAGGCCGTCACGTAGGGCTGGAAGGCGGTCTTGAAGTAGGTCGACTTCATCTGCCCGCGGGTCAGCCGGTTCATGGGCGCGTAGCCCGGCCCGGTGTACCCGACGAGCGCGTTGACCTGCGCCTCCGTGATGCCGACCGTGCGGCACCGGTCGAGCACCGAGGCGTGGTTGCGGTTGGCCGCGCGCCACTTCTGCGGGCACTCGGTGTTGAAGTACGCCCCGATCTTCGGGACGTCGGTGAACTTGTCGACCGCGCCGTCGACGTTCTGGAACGCCGCGCGATCCTCGGCCTGGGCCGCGACCTCGGGGTCGACCGGACCCGCGCCCGGAGCCGGTCCCTGCACACCACCTGGCGGCGCGGGCACGGGCGCACCCTGAGCCGGCGCCTGGGCCTGACCCGGTGCCACCGGTGCCTGGGCAGCCG
>JAEUKJ010000387.1 GCA_016792665.1 Deltaproteobacteria bacterium
CGCCATCGAGAAGGACCCGACCGCCGGCTCGCCGCAAGGCGCCTACGAGGCCGGCGGCAACCTCTGGCACCTCTCCCTCGACCTCCGCCACGACCACTTCTAGCCGTACCGCCCACGCGTCGAGTCTATCGAAGCCGGCGAGGGCCCGGCCTTCGTGTTCGATCACACCGAGCACCGCGAGCGTGTCTCGCTTGCCAACCGCGACCGCTATCGCCCCCTCATGTCTATCGAGGAGGCGTCCGACCCCGAGCGCGGCGCCCTCGGGCCCGCGAGGCCTCCTGGTGATCCCCGCGGGCAGAGGCAGGACGAACGCGTGCCCTGCGCTCAGCGCCAGGTCGGACGCGGGTCGGGAGCCCCTTCGGCGGTGAGGCTCCGGGCGATCCACATCGACCGCCCCGGCCCAATCCGCGCCATCACGGCCTGCCGCTTCAAGATGCGCTCACCCGATAGGAAGCAGGTGACCCACTCGTCCTCCTGGGTCTTCGCTTCGGCGCGTTCGAGCGCGGCCTCGTCCTCGACTGGCGGCCCCGGCGGCCCCGGCGGGGCGGGCGGCGGGGTGAGAGTCGGCTGGGTGCGACGCCGTCGTGCGGCCTGGGTCATAGCGATCTCCGTGTCCTCTTCGTTCGCGAGCCGACCTCCGCAGCTCGTCTCGCGCCGGGGCACCTGAGCTGCGCCCATCGCGGGCGGGGCCCGGCCCCACCTGAGCCTGAGCAATGCCCATGCCACCCGCCGCCCGGCGCCGCGCCGCCTCGTCTCCGAATCCGGTCGACGACCCGCCCTTTGGCGCCTATCGTCCGCCCCCATGAGCCTCCGCCCCACCTCCGAAGAGAGCCCCATCGCCCGCGCCGCCGACACCCTCCGCCGCGGCGGCCTCGTCCTCCTGAGCGACCCGGCGCGCCCCGACCGTGGCGGCATCGTCGTGGCCGCCGGCTCCCGCACGAGCGACGACACCGTGAACTTCCTGGCCGCGCACGCCCGCGGCATCACGGCGGTCGCCCTCCTCCCCGAGCGCGCCGAGCGCCTCGGCCTCGTCCTGCAGGCGGCCGATCCCCGCGTACGCGCAGCGTTTTCCGCGCCGACCGAGGACACCGAGCGCTGGCTCGTGACAGTCGAGGCCCGTCAGGGCGTCTCCACCGGCATCTCCGCCTCGGACCGCGCGACCACCATCCAGGCCCTGGCTCGCTCCGACGCGCGCCCCGAGGACCTCACCACCCCGGGCCACGTCCACCCGACCCTGGCCGACCCGGGCGGCGTCGTCTTCCGCCGCGGCTTCTCCGAGGCCGCCCTCGATCTGGTGCGCGCGGCGGGGCTCGAGCCGGTCGCGACCTGGTCCCAGGTGCTCGGCGATGACGGCGAGCTGCTGGTCGGCCTGGCCCTCTCGGCCTTCGCCCTGGCCCACTCCCTGCCCGAGGTCAGCCTCGGCGAGCTCCTCGCCCACCGCATGGCGACCGAGAGCTTCGTCCGCCAGCTTTCCCAGGCCACCCTGCCGACGCGCCACGGCGACTTCCTCGTCCGCGCCTTCGAGAACCGCCTGGATGGCCGCCAACACCTGGTGCTGTCGCTCGGCGAGACGCGCTCGCCCGAGCCGCTGTTGGTGCGCCTCCACTCCGAGTGCCTGACCGGCGACGTGTTCCACTCCCTGCGCTGCGACTGCGGCCCCCAGCTCGACCTGGCCCTGTCCCGCATCGCCGCCGCCGGCCGCGGCCTGGTCGTCTACCTGCGCCAGGAGGGCCGCGGCATCGGCCTCCTCGACAAGATCCGCGCCTACGCCCTCCAGGACGAAGGCCGCGACACCGTCGAGGCCAACCTCGACCTGGGCCTCCCCATCGATGGCCGCGACTACGGGGTGGCCGCCCAGGTGCTGCACGCCCTGGGGGTCCAGCGCGTCCGCCTCCTCACGAACAATCCCGATAAGATAAAGACGCTTACGGACCTCGGCGTCGACATCGCCGCGCGCGAGCCCCTGGTCGTCGCGGCCTCGCCCGAGAATCGGGCTTATCTGCAAACCAAGCGCATCAAGCTCGGCCACCTACTCTAAGGCACGCGCGGCTGCGCCGAGCGCCGGCGGCGTCGGCCGCACGCGTTCGTGTGGGTTGCACGCGCAGGTGTTCGGCGACGGCGGGCTCACAAGCATGCAAGCGGAGCGTGTGCAAAAAATGCACACGTGTAAACCTTGACCGACGATGATGTGGTCAGCGTGATGGACCGGCTCAGTCGGTGTTCGCGCCCTCCGACGCGCTCCCGACGACTCGCGCGTACTTGGCGAGGACGCCCCGCGTCCAGGCCGGCTCGGGCGCCCGCCACGCCGCCTTCCGCGCCGCCAGCACCTCGGGCGCGACCTCGACCTCGAGTGCGTTGGTGGTCGCGTCGATGAGGACCACGTCCCCATCCTGCACCAGCGCGATGGGCCCGCCTGCGGCGGCCTCGGGCGCCACGTGGCCGACCACCATCCCGTAGGTCGCGCCCGAGAAGCGCCCGTCGGTGATGAGCCCGACCGCGCCGCCGAGCCCCTGCCCGACCAGCGCCGAGGTCGGCGCCAGCATCTCGCGCATGCCCGGCCCGCCGCGCGGCCCCTCGTAGCGGATGATGACGATGTCGCCGGCCTGGATCGCCCGCGCCTCGATGGCCGCCATCGCGGCTTCCTCCGAATCGAAGACCTTGGCCGGTCCGCGCATGGTCGGCACCTTGACGCCGCTCACCTTGGCGACCGCCCCCTCGGGCGCGAGGCTGCCCTCGAGGATCGCGATGTGCCCCATCGCGTAGAGCGGCGACTCGAAGCGCCGCACCACCTCGCCGTCGGGCTCGCCCGAGACGCCCGCCAGGTTCTCCGCGAGGGTCTTGCCCGTCACCGTCAGCGCATCGCCGTGCAGGAGCCCGCGGTCGAGCAGCATCTTCATGATCATCGGCAACCCACCGACCCGGTGCAGGTCGGTCGCGACGAAGCGCCCCGACGGCTTGGTCTCGGCGAGATGCGGGACCTTCCTGCGGATCGCCTCGAAGTCGGCCAGCGCCAGCGGCACGCCCGCCGCGCGCGCGATCGCCAGGAGGTGGAGCACCATGTTGGTGCTGCCGCCGATCGCCATGCCGACCGCGATGGCGTTCTCGAAGGCCGGGCGCGTGAGGATCTGCCGCGCGGTCACCGGCTCCGGGCGCGCCATGAGCCCCAGCAGGGCCCGCCCCGCGTCGGCCGCGGCGGCGACGATCTCGTCGTCCACGTTGGCCATGGTCGAGGTCCCCGGCAAGGCCATGCCCAGGGCCTCGATGGCGCAGGACATGGTGTTGGCGGTGTACATCCCGCCGCACGATCCGGCCCCGGGACAGCTCTTGCGCTCGACGATGTCGAAGGTCTCGCGGTCCATGCGCCCGGCCTGGAGCGCGCCCACGGCCTCGAACACGCTGGCGATGTTCAGGTCCTGGCCGGCGTGATGCCCCGGCTTGATGGTGCCGCCGTAGACGAAGACCGCCGGCACGTCGAGGCGCGCGATGGCCATGAGCGCGCCCGGCATGTTCTTGTCGCAGCCGCCGATGGCCAGGAGGCCGTCCATGCTCTGTCCGCGCACGACCGTCTCGATCGAGTCGGCGATGACCTCGCGCGAGACCAGCGAGAGCTTCATGCCCTGGGTCCCCATCGAGATGCCGTCCGAGACCGTGATCGTTCCGAAGGTCTGCGGCATGCCACCGGCCGCGGCGACCGCGCCGACAGCGGCGTCGGCCAGGCGGTTCAGGCCGGCGTTGCACGGCGTGATGGTCGAGTGCGGGTTGGCGATGCCGATGACCGGCTTTCCGAAGTCGCCGTCGCCGAAGCCGACGGCCCGCAGCATCGCGCGGTTCGGAGCCCGCATGTCGCCGCTCGTGACCACCGTGCTCTTGCGATTGAATCCAGTCATGCCCTGCCCCCGCGCGTGTCGATCCCATCAAACCCATCGAACCCCTCGAGCCCGCCGCGGCCGCCTCGAAAGCCGAAGCCGCGCGTTGCTCGGGGCGCGAAAAGCTGGCATGCAAGCGCGGCCATGTCGAGCGAACTTCCGGACCTGCCGATCCAGCCTCCCACGGGGGCCGCCATCGTCATCCCGAGCCACGCGCTCTCGGTGAAGGCGGTGCGCTCTTCGGGACCGGGCGGCCAGAACGTCAACAAGGTCAGCACCAAGATCGAGCTGCGCTTCGACCTCGCCCAGGACACGGCCCTCCCGGCGCCGGCCAGGGCCCGCTTGCTGGCTCTGTGCAAGGGCCGGATGGACGCCGAGGGGCGCATCATCATCACCAGCGAGGCGACGCGCAACCGCCTCCAGAACCTCGACGACGCGCGCGACAAGCTGGCCGCCCTCATCCTGCGCGCGCTGGTTCCGCCCAAGCCGCGGCACAAGACCAAGCCGACCCTGGGGTCGAAGATCCGCCGGGTCGAAGACAAGCGCCAGACCTCCGAGCGGAAGCGCACCCGCGGTCGTCCGGCGAGCGACGACTGAGCCCGTGCGCCGTCCGCACGAAGCGCCCGAGGTTTCGCCTGCCGTTGATCTCGCCGCCGATCTGACGAACACTGCTGCGGTCACGACGCGAGGGGGAAGCGGATGTCGGGATGGACCAGGTCAGGCCTCAAGGGAACTCACGGCCCGCTCGCGATAGCCCTCGTGCTGGCGCTCGCCACGTCGCCGTCCCGCGCCGACGACGGCTTCGACCTCGAGCTCTTCGCCCCTCTCCCGGCCCAGGGGCGCAACATCCTCGGCGTGCCGACCAACGCGCTGCTCGGCCACGGCCAGCTCGCGGTCGGGCTCTTCGCGCACTACCAGGACGACCCGATGACGCTGCGCGATGACGACGATCGCTCGATCGTCCTCCAGCGCCTCGTCGACAACCGCATCATCGCCGAGGTCTCGGTCGCGCTCGGCCTGTTCTCCGCCTTCGAACTCGGCGTCGTGATGCCGCTCGTCCTCTCCCAGAGCGGCGACGACCTCGCGGCCCTGGGGCGTCCCGGCGACGCGGTCAGCGGCTTCGCCGTGGGTGACCTGCGCCTCGTGCCGCGCGTGCGTCTGCTGGGCGACGGCGCGGGCTTCGGCCTCCAGCTCCTGGCGCCGGTCGCCATCCCGATCGGCGCTGCCGACCAGTACGCGAGCGACGGCGGCGTGCGGGTCTCCCCGGGGCTGGCCCTCGACTACGCCACGCGCCGAGGC
>JAEUKJ010000399.1 GCA_016792665.1 Deltaproteobacteria bacterium
CTCTGCTGGCGGCGCCCCACGCGCCGCACCCACCGCACCCGTCGCAACCGCCGCAAACAGGACCGCGAGCACGCACACTCCACCGCGCAGGCGCGTGCGGGTCACGGCAGGTGCTTCAGGTGGTTCTGGTAGAGGGCGGTCTGAGGCTCGGTCTCGACGGCGCGGCCCGCGGCGAGGCGCGCGCCCTCGGTATCGCCCTTGCTCGCGAGGACGCGAGAGAGGAGGTAGTACGCCTCCGCGCTCGGTGCCTGGGCGACGAGCTTCTGCACGATCGGCTCGCTGATGCTCGCGGGGTAGCTCATCTGGACCACGAAGTCGGCGAGCAGGGCCACGGCCTCGGCGCTCTCCCCCTGGTCCGCGACCCAGCCCTCGAGGAGAGCCACGGCGCCCGGGCGGTCGCCCGCGTCACGCATGGCGCTGGCCTCCCAATAAAGGAACCCGGGGTGATGTGGCGTGCCTGCGAAGCGCTCGACGAGCGCGTGGAAAAGCGCCCTCGCGGCGCCCTCGTCCTCGCGCACCCGCAGGAGCCAGCGCCCCTGGATGCGCCCCGCATGGGCCGCGGCGTCGCACGTCGCGCGCGCCTTGGCCGCCGCCTTCTTGTCCCGGTCCGAGGCCTCGGCAGGCAGCGCGGCGTAGGCGGGCTTCGGCTCGGGGCAGGCTGCCTGGACGCGGTCCAGGGCCGCGTGTGCGCGCGCGTCTTCTCCCCGGAAGAGGCGGGCCTGCGCGAGCGCCACCTGCAGCTCGAGGTCCTTCGGGGCGCTCTTGGCACGCCGCGCCAACGCGTCGAAGCCGAGCCGCCCCGAGCGCGCGTCGCGCACCGCGTCCAGCCACTCGCGCTTCGAGCGATATCCCTGGACCCGGCCGAGCTCATAGCCTTCGGCGTGCAGGACGAGCAGCGACGGCACGACCATCACGCCGTAGCCGCGCTTGACCTCCTGGCCGTAGTCGCTGTCGAAGTCGACGAGGATACCGACGTCGTCACCCAAGAGCTCGCGCCCAGCCGGCGTGTCGAGGACTTCGTTCTTCAGTTGCTGGCACGGCCCGCACCACTCGGCGCCGACCTCGACCAGGACGACCTGCCCGGGCTTGAGTCCCTGCAGCGCCTCGTCGATGCGGCGCTCGCTCCAGGTGCCGGCGCGCACCGACGACGCGACCAGCAACGCGACCGCAAACGCGAACCCGAGGCCGACGCGGCCCGCCGTGCGCCCGCCGTGCGACGACCAAGGCCGGCCCGAGCTGGGCTGCCCTCGGCTGAACGGGTCCCTCGGGACCGCCGTGAGAGAAGGGCTCGTGCTGGCTCGTGTGCGCTCGCTCATGGGCGGTTCTTAGCACGCTCGCCTCACGCCGCGAAGGCTCGCGCGCGGACTCGCCCCGTCCCCGGTTCCGCGCGGCGACCCGTCGACGGTTTTGCGGAGCGAACGCGCGTTCGCGTCGAGTGTCCCTATGCTGGGCTTGGCGGCTCCCGACGCGCCGCCGAGGCCGACGCGCCCTGGAAGACCAGGCCTCGCTCGGGCCGCGAGGAGTGAATGTTGGACGAGGAGGAGGCGTTTGACCCCGACGATGTTGCCCGGAACGGCCGAGCCCGATAAACAAGCGCCCCGAGCGCACCGCGAGGTCCGATCTCCCTCGGCCGGCCCGCGATCCGTGTCCCATCATCTCCCTCGAAGCGAAGGCGACGCCATGCTCGACCGGTCCGCACGCACCCTCCTCGGCACGGCCAAGCGCGCTCTGCGGAACGTCCTTGCCCCCCGCGCCGCCTTCGCCGCGCTGGCCCTGACCGTCGCCCTCGCGGCCGCGACCTCGGCCCGCGCCGGCGATCCCGGCCGCCCGCACGAGCTCGGCTGGCTCTGCCTGACCGTCGACGACGTCGCCATCTCGCAGGTCTCGGCCTTCAATCGCGACGCCCCGAGCCTGTCCATCTGGGTGCCGAAGTCGCGCTTCTACATCGACAAGACCGGCCCGGGCGAAGCGGGCCGCGTCTGCATCCCGACGGTCGTCCGCCTCGGCGACGTGGCCTTGCCGCCCGAGACCCTCGTCTTCGAGCGCACCGTCATCGCGGGCCAGGTGCAGAAGCCGTCCATCGCCGAGGTCGTGGTCACGCCCGAGGATAACGGCAAGTCGGAGGTCACCCTCGAGCTCGTCGGCCTCGCCGAGCAGTGGACCCAGCGCGAGGGCACCCTCACCTTCCAGGCCCCGCGCCCCATCGCGTTCCCGCTGCGCATCCCCGTCGGCCTCCCCGGCGACGGTGACGGCCCGCCGCCGCCCGAGATCTTCCGCCAGATGCCCTCGGTCCTGCGCTTCGACGAGCCGTGCGAGCCGGTCGTCCTCGAGGAAGACGTCATCGCGAGCTTCGGCAACTTCGACACCCGCACCGGCAAGGTCTCGGCGCGCGGCATCGAGCCCTATCGCCTCACCGCCGGCACGCGCGTCGCGCGCTGCCCCGGCCTTTCCCTCGACACCCTCGCCGTCGCCCTCGCACGCCCCGCCAAGCCCGACGATGCCGAGACCAGCGCCAACTGGTACCTCGCCCCGCGCGACGTCAAGGTGAAGCTGCTCGCCCCCGGCGACCCGAAGAACGACATCGCGCCACGCCGCTACCTGGCGGCGCGTCCGCTGGGCGGCTACCACCTCTGCCGCCAGCCGACCTGGACCACCACCCTGCTCAACGACGTGCCGCTGGCCGGCACCTGGGAGCTCACGGCCCAGGGCGAGTGGCGCCAGAACCTCCCCGGCGAGCCCGGCAGCACGGGCACCCTCGAGGGCGGCCAGGGCGTGACGCTGCTCGACTATCGCGAGACCTGGGCCCTGGTCCGCGCCAAGGTCGGCACCGATCCGGCCGTCCGCATCATCGCTGCCCCGGCCGCGTCCGTGGCACTCCCCTCGGGCCCGACCCAGGACGGCGCCAAGCCCGGCGAGGCCCAGGAGCTCGACGGCGGCCTCTGCCCGGTCGCCCGCGGCCAGTGGCGCGCCTTGAAGGCCAACGCCCAGTCCTTCCGCGTCTCGCAGGACACCCCGGGCTCCGAGCTCGTCGGCCTCTGGGTCGAGATCCCGATGGGCACGCGACTGCTGCAGCTCTGCCAGGACGGCGCGACCGTCGGCGGCAAGACGGCCCCCGGCGTCCCGGCCTGCGAGCCGATCCGCGTCGGCGGCGCGCAAGCCAAAGAGAACGACCGCTTCGTGCTGGTGCGCTACGCCGGCACCTACCTCGCCGTCCGCGAGAAGGACCTCCGCGAGAAGATGACCGGCGAGTTCGAGCTCCGGCGCGAGCGTCCCTGGTTCCACCGCGGCGACACCATCCCGGGCGACACCGATCACGGCTGGTCCATCACCCTCGGCCCGGGCGGCCGCATCTCCTTCGTGCGCGCGAACGACCACGCCTGGAGCCTCACCTCGCGCCTCGAGAAGCTGGTGGACGAGGGCTTCGGCTTCCAGGGCAGCTTCGGCGTGGGCGGCGACGGCTTCGGCACCTTCATCACCCTGGGCGGCGGCGTCAGCACGCTGGTCCACCGCTTCGCCGATGAGCCCCTCGAGCTGCGCCTGGCGGTCCTGGGCGAGCTCGACCTGCGCGTCTCCGACGGTGGCGGCCTGAACTTCGACGTCGTCGGCAAGGCGCAGCTGCGCTGGGTCAACGACATCGCGCCGGTCACCTTCGAGGTCGGCCTGAACCTCGGCTACGGCGGCACCTTCGGCACGAACGGCCGCGGCGGCTTCCTGTTCGGGTTGCCACTCGGCGTCATGGTCGAGCTCGTGCATTTCTGAGAGGGCCGGGCTCGCGAAAGTCGCGTCGATCGCTTACGCTCCTTCGCAGCTCGACCCGACCCGCACGAGTCCGCCCTTGACCGCAAATCCCTCCACGTTCCCGCGCACGGCGCGCCCCGAACCCGATCGGAGCGACCTCGCGTACCGGAGCCTCATCGCGCTCGCGCGCGACCCGGTGGCGATCGTGTCGCTCGGGTCCGCGCTCGCGCAGGCACACCTCCTGGGCGGTCACAGAGGCACCGTCATCGCCACGAACGCCGCCTTCTCGGACCTCCTGGGCGGCGACCCGAGCGGCCTCGGGACCGAGCGCTTCGCGCCGGCCGGCCTGGGCGATGCCCTCGACGCCAGCGGCACGACCCCGCGCATCGCGACCTGGCGTCGCCTCGACGGCAGCGCCCTCGAGGTGAGCTGGGGCCTCGCCCCCATCCCGGGCGAGCCGCTACTGGGCCTCTTGACCGCGCGTGAGCACCACGCCGCCGTCTTTGGCGAGGCCACGCGCGCCCTCCGCGATGGCGAGCCCGCGTTCTCGACCGCAGGCGCCTTGTGGATCGGACCGCACGGTGAAATCGCCGCCATGGACGACGCCATGGCCCGCCTCCTCGGCGCCGGCAGCCGCGCCATCGGCGGGTCGGGCGACGGCTCCGAGCTCGTCGGGTCTTACGTCGTGCAGGTCGAGCTCGGCCTCTCGACCCAGGCCTGGAACGAGCGCGTGCGCCGCCTCGAGGACGCCCCGCTGCGCCTCTTCACGCGCCTGGCGCGCGTCGATGGGACCATGCTCGACGTCGAGATCCTGGCCGGCGCCGTGCGTCTGGGCGGGCACACCTGGATCGTCGAGCTGGCCCGCGACGTCCGCGGTGAGCGCGCCCTCCGCTCGGCCTACGAGGACCTCTCGGCGCGCTTCGACCTCGTGTCCCAGGCCGCCAACGACGGGCTCTGGGTTTGGGACCTGGTGAGCGGCGAGGTCGAGTTCTCGCCGCGCTGGGCCGCGCTGGTCGGCCTGGTCGAGGCGCGCCTCGTCGGCGCCGTGGACCTCTGGCTGGAGCGCATCCACCCGAGCGATCGACCCACGGTCGACGAGGCGCTCGGCGCCCACCTGGACGGCATCAGCGACCTCTTCGAGAGCGAGCACCGCATCGAGCATCGCTCCGGCACGTGGCGCTGGGTGCTCGTGCGCGCTCAGGCCGACCGCGACGGCGACGGCAACCTGCGCCGCATGGCCGGCTCCATGAGCGACATCACGCAGCGCAAGAACGCCGAAGAACGCTTGCGTTACGAGGCCTTCCACGACCCGCTCACCGGCCTCGCCAACCGCGCCTGGTTCATCCATCGCCTCCAGGACGCCCTCCACCATGCCGAAGGGCCGGCGCGCGAAGACGATCTCAGCGACCACTTCGCCGTCGTCCTCATCGGCGTCGACGGCTTCAAGCTCGTCAACGACAGCTTCGGCCCCTCGCTCGGCGACATGCTGCTGCGCGCCATCGCCGCCCGCATCGCGCGCAGCGTCCGCTCCGTCGACACGGTCGCGCGCATCGGCGGCGACGAGTTCGTCGTCCTCTTCGAGGGGCTCGAGACCGCCGACCAGATCGACCTCGTCGCCGAGCGCATCTCTCGCGACCTGAGCCAGCCCTTCGACCTCCGCGGCTACGCGGTCTACTCGTCGGTCTCGATGGGCATCGTGCCGAGCGAGGCCGGCTACTCCGAGCCCGAGGACCTGCTGCGCGACGCCAACATCGCGCTCGTGCGCGCCAAGCGCAGCGGCCGCGGGCGGCGCCTCACGTTCGACCAGAGCATGCGCCACGACACCATCCGGCGCCTGCTCCTCGAGACCGATCTCCGCCGCGCCCTCGAGCGCGCCGAGCTGCGCCTCGCGTATCAACCCATCGTGTCGCTCCAGGATGGCGAGATCCTCGGCTTCGAGGCGCTCGCCCGCTGGCACCACTCGAAGCACGGGCTCATCGGTCCGAGCGAGTTCATCCCGCTCGCCGAAGAGAGCGGCCTCATCGTGCCCATCGGCCACTGGGCCCTCGTCACCGCCTGCGAAGAGGCTCTCAGCTGGCCCGCCAACCTCTGGGTCGCCGTCAACGTCAGCGGCCGCCAGCTCACCCAGCCGGGCTTCGTGGACGAGGTGCGCGCGGTGCTCACGCAGGTCGGCCTCGACCCGCATCGGCTGCACCTGGAGATCACCGAGAGCGTGTTGATGGACAACGCCGAGGCCTCGCGCGACGTCCTGGACCGCCTCCGCGAGCTCGGCATCGGCCTCTCCATCGACGACTTCGGCACCGGCTACTCGTCGCTCGCCTACCTGCGCCGCTTCCCGATCGAGACCCTGAAGATCGACCGCGCCTTCCTCGCCAAGGACGCCAACACCGAAGACTCCTGGGCCATCATCGAGACCATCCGCTCGCTGGCCGGCATCCTCGGCATCGGCGTGGTCGTCGAGGGCGTCGAGACCCAGGAGCACGTCGACCGCCTCCGCAGGATGGGCTGCCAGGCGGCCCAGGGCTACCTCATCGCGCGCCCCATCGCCGACGAAGAGGTCGACCGCTTCCTCACGGCGCACGGCACCCACCTCGCGGTGAGCGGCGCCTGACCTCTCACCCGCTCAGGGTGCATCCTCGATGACGGCCCCACCCGGCGGCAGCGCGCCCGGCAGACCGTGCCCGCGCCGTATGATCGCCGCGAGGTCGAACGACAGGCCCCAGCGCGTGCCGAGGTCCTTGGCGCGCGCCACCAGATCGGCGGACGCGATCCCCTGGGGCTCGGGCAGGGCCAGGACCACGCGGCTCTCGCTGCCGGTCGGGGCGATGACGTGGACCTCGGGGAACACCGCCTCGAACGTGCGCAGCATGGACCGATAGCGCGGGTTCGCGCCGTCCCCCCACAGGTTCGCTGCGACGAGCCCGCCCGGGCTCAAGCGGCGCTTGACCGCCTCGTAGAAGGTCCGCGTGGCCAACGCCAGCGGCACGTTGTCCATCCCGTAGGCGTCCAGGACGATGACGTCCCAGCGCCGCTCGGACGACTCGATGAAGGCGCGCCCATCGCCCACATGGACGTGGATCGCCGCGTCCTCAACGAATCCCATGTCGCGCTTGGCGACCTCGACCACGACCGGGTCCAGCTCCGCGACATCGATGCGGGCCTCAGGCAGGTGGTGTCGCGCGAACATCGGGAAGCTGCCGCCGCCGAGCCCGATGACCAGGATCGACTGAGGCTCGGGGCGCAGCGCGAAGGCCGCGACCAGCGACCGCATGTACGGGAAGACGAGGTGGTCCGGGTCGCCGAGCCGGACCGCGCTCTGGTCGACGCCATGCCGCTCGAAGCGCAGCCTTCGGATCCCGGTCCCGTCCTCGATCACGAAGACCGTGTAGTTGGGGCTCGGACGCTCGGTCACGACCACCTCCTCTGAGCGGCGCAGCCCCGCCTCGCGACAGGCGCCAACGGCCGTGATGAGCGCCAGGGCCAAGGCGACGCGCGCGATCGGGCGCAGGCACATCGCCTGGGGCCTGGCCGAGCCAGGCTGCCAACGGCTGCCCGAGGAACAATTGCGCTTGACCTGGTGCCCCATGGCGCAAACCTATATCGGTTCTCCGGCGGCCCTGCAAAGAGGACTCCCCGTGCCTGTCGAACCGCTCCGCCCCTCGAAGCTCGCCGTCGCGCCTCCGCCTCCATCCTGGCCTCGCCGGGACGTGTGCGGATCGCCCCTCGCGCCGCCGCTCCCCCGCGCATCGTTCGCCCTGCGCCGTGTGGTGGCCCTCGCCGCCGTGGTCCTCGGCCTCGCGGCGACCGCAATGCCGAGCGCGGCCCAGGCCCCGGTCATCGTGCCACCGACCCCGATCGAGCTGCCCCAGGCGACGCTCCCTCCGGACACCCGCCCCGCCGACGTCGACGTCGTCCTCGAGCTGACGATCGGGCCCGACGGGCTCGTGACCGCCGCCAAGGTCGCGACAGGCGGTGGCTCCCCCTGGGACGAGGCCGCGGTCGAGGCCGCACGCCGCTTCCGCTTCACGCCGGCGACCTCGGACGGGCAGGCCATCGCCGTGAAGGTCCCCTTCACCTACCGCTTCCGAAAGCCGGCGCGCCGCGGCCGTATCGTGGCCGAACAACGACTGCGCCGCGACATCGAGCCTGCCCCCGGCTACGTGTACGCGGGCGAGGTCGTCGAGAAAGGCACGCGCACCCCGCAGGCCGGCGTGCCGGTCATCGTGCGGGACAAGCGCACCGGCAAGACGTGGGAGGCGCTCACCGACGACCGCGGCCGCTTCATCGTCTACGGCCTGCCCAAGGGCCAGCTCTCCCTCGACGTCTTCACCGGCGGCTTCGAGCCCCTGGAGGCTCCGATCCGCGTCACCGAGACCACGCAGGAAGCCGCCTCCCAGAACAGCGAGCGCTACTACCTCGCGCCCAGCGGCATGGGCGCCTATCGCACGGTCGTGCGCGAGAACCGCCCGCCGCGCGCCGCCAGCGAGATCGACCTCACCGAGGACGAGCTCACCAAAGTCGCCGGCACCTTCGGTGACCCGACCCGCGTCGTCGCGTCCCTCCCCGGCGTGGCGCGGTCGCCGTTCGGGCTCGGGTACTACGTCGTCCGCGGCGCCGAGTTCGACAACACCGGCTTCTTCATCGACGGCCACCCCGCGGTCTTCCTCTATCACCTCCTCGGCGGCCCGGGCGTCATCCACCCCGAGCTCGTCGGCAACCTGTCCTTCTACCCCGGCGGCTACCCCGCCTCGTATGGCCGCGTTGCCTCGGGCGTCATCGCGGTCGAGACGAAGGACCCTCCGAAGGACCGCTGGCACCTCGACTTCGAGGCCGACATCTTCAAGGCCGGCCTGCTCTTCAGCGTGCCCTTCGACGACCAGCGCGGCGTCGCCACCATCGCGCTACGCCGCAGCTACTACGACCTCATCCTGCCGGCCATCACCGACGACATCGACCTCGCCTACACCGACTACCAGGCCCGCGTGAGCTACGCCTTTTCCCCGACCATCCGCGGGCGCTTCGTGGCGCTCGGCGCGGTCGACTCGCTGGCCACCAAGGACGTCACGACCGCCGACGGGGCCGGCAGCTCCTCGACCAGCTTCGGCCTCGGCTTCCACCGTCTGAACCTCGCCTTCGACTTCGACCTCGAGCGCAACCTGACGCTCACGACCAGCGCCCTCTGGGAATACGACTACATCAACAACCGCCGCGTGGCCGCGGGTGACTCGCCCATCGACGCGACCACCGACGGCTGGGCCGGGCAGCTCATCACGACGCTGCGCTGGAAGCCCGAGAAGGGCTACCAGGTCGATGCCGGCATCGACGTCCTCTTGCTCGACTACGCGGCCAAGCTCTCGATCCCCGCGGCCCCCGCGCTCGGGGACCCGCGCCCGCCGGCCTTCGACCCCATCATCGTCACGGCCGAGATCGCCGCCCCCTACCTCGGCGTGGCGCCGTTCATGTCCGCCGACCTCGAGGTCGCGCCCGGGCTCCGCCTGCTTCCGGGCATCCGCCTCAACATCGACAACTATCGCGGCCGCACGGTCCCGACGCTGGACCCGAAGCTCGCGGTGCGATGGCAGATCGACCCCTCCTGGACGCTGAAGGCGATGGCTGCCATGGCGCATCAGCCGCCGCAGGTCTTCCAGGTCGGCGAGCCCTGGGGCGACCCGTCGATCCCGCCGGTCGAGGGCGTCCAGGCGAGCCTCGGCGGCGAGTGGATCCCGACCGAGGGGTGGCTCATCTCGGTCGAGGGCTTCGTGCAATACCTGAGCTCGCTCGTCCGCCCCTCGAACTCGCTCTCGAGCGACGACGGCACGCTCGGGCGCCGCTTCTTCGACGCCGACATGGAGGGCCGCGCCTTCGGGGTCGAGGTCCTCATCCGCAAGAACTTCGGCGACTGGATCTACGGCTGGCTCAGCTACACCTTGTCGCGCGCCGAACGCCTGCGCCCACCGAAGGACTGGGGCCTCTTCGAGCTCGACCAGACCCACGTCTTGAACCTCGCCTGGACCGTGCGCCTCGGCCACGAGTGGTCGCTCGGTGCGCGCTTCCAACTGTCCAGCGGGAACCCGTACTACCCCATCGTGGACGCGCGCTACGACGCCGACCGCGACGACTTCACGCCGATCTACGCGGCGACCTCGAGCCGCCTGCCGGTCTATCACCGCCTCGACATCCGGCTCGACAAGACCTGGCGTTTCGAGGACTGGATGTTCGAGCTCTTCTTCGACATCCAGAACGTCTACAACGCGCAGAATCCCGAAACACCTCGTTATTCCTACGATTATCGCAAGAAAACCGACGGCGTCTCGCTGCCGTTCCTGCCCTCTCTCGGCTTCCGGATGGTGTTCTGATGAAGGCCGGATCCCGCCTCTCCGACATTCGCGTCCGCCTCGCGGCCCTCGCCGTGCTGTCCCTCGCGCAAGCCGCCTGCCTCGAGTCCCTGCCGAGCCCGAGCCGCGTCGACGACCTGCGCGTCCTGGCCATCCGCGCCGAGCCGCCCGAGGTCGCGCCCGGTGCCACGGTCGCCCTCGACGCCCTGGTCGTCGACCCTCAGGCCCGCCCCGCGCGCTACGCCTGGTATGCCTGCGTCGTGCCCGAGCAGGGGCGCGGCTTCTTCGGCGGCGGCACCGAGACCTCGACCAGTGGCGGCAACGGCACTCCGCTGTCGAACGACCCCTACGGCGGCTCCTGCCAGCGCCGCTTCGAGGCCGAGGTCCCCTTCGCCATGAAGCTCGGCGAGGGTGAGACCGCGACCCTCACCGTACCCAGCGACCTCTTCGACACCGACGACGCGCTGCGTCTCGCGTACTCGCTGCCGGACAATGTGGAAATCACCGAGGACGTCAAAGCCGGCTTCCTCGGGATCGCGGGCGTCAACTACACCGTGACCCTGGTCGTCGAGGTCGACGGCCGTACGGTCGAGACCGCCAAGCGCGTCAACGTCTCGCTGGACAGCATCCTTGCCAACAACGAGCGCAACCTGAACCCGACCGGGCTCGCCTTCCACCTGGCTCGAAAGTCCGACGACGTGACCGCCCCCACGACCGCGCCCGCCCCGGCGGACGGCGCCTGCCTCCTCGCTGGGGCCCCACCGCTCGTCGCGGGTGAGCGCTACCGCCTCTCCCCCGTCAACGTCCCAGACCCTCAGCCCGAGTACGCGGTGCTGCTCGGCGGCTCGACCACCGACGCCCCCTTCGAGCTCCAGCAGATCGACGAGACCTCGTTCTTCTCGTGGTTCTCGACCGCCGGGTCCCTCCAGAAGAGTGTCTCCAAGGCGCCCGGCGAGCCGCTCAACGAGTGGTCCTTCGCGAGCGACGCGGCCGGGCCGATCGACTTCTGGGTCGTGGTGCGCGACGGGCGCGGCGGCGCGTGGTGGTGCCACGAACACCTCGTGGTCGCGGCGCCTTGACCCGATCCGGCAACGTCCCGGCCCCCGTCACAGCGAGCTCAGGCGGCTTCGACCTTCACGCGCACGTCGAGGCCTTGCCTCACGCTCTGGGTGACGACGCAGAAGTCCTCGAACTGGTCGAGGCAGGCCGTCAGCCCGTCGCTCGCGCCGTCCAGGGTCGGGCGCAAGACGACATCGATGTGCCCGATGCGGAGACGCCGCGCCTCGTTGCGCACCATCTCGACGATGACCTTGGCGCCGAGGCCCGTGGGCCTCTGCCCGCGCTTCTGGAGACAGAAGAGGAGGCTCGCCGCGAGGCAGTCGGCGACCGCCGCCGCCAGCAGACGCGCGGGGTTCGGCCCCGAGTCCTCGCCGAGCGGCGCGGGCTCGTCGGCGCGGAGACGCGGATAGTGGTCCTTGTCGAAGGTGATCTCGAAGGCGTACCCGCTCTGGAGCTCGAGGCTCAGATCGAAGGTGCCTGCCGGGTGGTTCGTGCTCATCGTGTCCTCCACCCCCAAGAGGCGCTGGGGCCGAAAAAGGGTTCGCAGAAAAGCGCGCGCGCGAACGCGACGCGAGAAAGCCACCGCAGCCGCCGCAGCGCCCTTTCCGTTCCGGCGCGTCGGTGGCAGATTTAGTGCGCGCGTCCTGCGCCGATCGGAGTCACGCATGTCCCAACCGCACCTGCCCACGACCCTCGTCCTCACCGACGAGGCCATGCTGGGCCACCATCCGGGACGCTTCCACGCCGAAAGCCCGGCCCGCCTCGAGGCCGCGCTGCGCGGGATCGCCAAGGCCGATCACCACCACATCGTCCGCCGCGCCCCACGCATCGCGACCGCCGACGAGCTCGCGCGCGTGCATGCGCGCCGCTACGTCGACGCCATCCTCGCCCTGCGCGGCACGCGCGCGACCCTCGACCCCGACACCCACCTCTCGGAGGGCAGCGTCGGCGCGGCCCTGCTCGCGGCTGGGGCCGGCCTCGGGGCCGTCGACGCCGTCATGCGCGGCGAGGCCTCCAACGCCTTCGTCGCGGTGCGCCCGCCCGGCCACCACGCCATCGCCGATCACGCCATGGGCTTCTGCGTCTTCAACAACGTGGCGGTCGCTGCCGAGCACGCCCTGGCACTCGGCGCGCGCAAGGTCCTCATCGTCGACTGGGACGTGCACGCCGGTAACGGCACCGAGGCCCACTTCTACAACCGCTCGGACGTCCTCTTCTTCGACGCCCACCGCTACCCGTTCTACCCCGGCTCGGGCGCGCTCCACGACGTCGGTCGCGACGAAGGCGTGGGCTACACGCTGAACGCCCCGATGCCGGCGGGCCTCGGCGACGCCGACTACGCCCTCCTCTTCGAGCGCGTCCTGGCCCCCGTCGCCGCCGCTTACAAGCCGGATATCATTTTCATCTCAGCAGGTTATGACGCTCACCGCGACGACCCCCTCGGCGACCAGCGCGTCACCGACGAGGGCTTCGCGGCCCTCACCGGGATCGTGACGCGCATCGCGCGCGCCCATGCCGGCGGTCGCGTGATCATGATGCTCGAAGGTGGCTACGACCTCGGCGCCCTCGAGCGCAGCGTCCGCGCCTCGGTCGAAGTGCTCGGCGGCTCGACCCCACCCGAGCCGCGTGGCGCCAGTGCCGCGGCCGAGCTCCTGGCCCATGATCTCCTCCTCGTCGCGAGCCGCTATCACGTCCTGACCTGAGCGCGCTCTTCGATGGGAAGCGTGCGCCCCTGGCTCGGCTGTCGTCACGCGCACCTTCGCCGCGCCGCCGGCATAGGCGGGCCCTTTCAGAAGCGGTGCGCCTTGGGCCGAAGCCCGCGCCCTATCCGAAGAGCGAGAGCTGCGCACTGCTCCGCACGGCGGCCCCCGGATGGCATGCGACGCACGCCCCGGCCTGCAGGCACGCGCACGTCGCGATCTTCATCCGCAGTCCCTGGGCCGCCTCCTCGATGGCCCCGAGCCGCGTCTTGCGCACGGCCAGCGGGATGATGCGCCGTGTCGCCGACCCGACGCTCGAGCCCGGCTGACGAAACCACCCCGTCACGAGCCGCGCGGTGCTGGGCGTGACCTCGACCTCGATCTGTCGTTCGAGCCCCGGGGCGTCCTCGATCCAGCGCGGCGCGATGGTGTCGATCCCGGCCCGCGACACCGCGCGCACGAGGTCCTTCAGCGTCTTCGGATCGTCGTTGGCGAACGGCACGATCGGCCCGATCTCGACCTCGACTCGCGCCCCGAGCTCTTTCAGGGCACGCGCCAAGGCCAGGCGCCGGATGCTCGGCGCGAGCCCCGCCTCCCACTTGGCCTCGACCCCCTGACGACTCGCGGCAACGCCCCGCGGCTCGTCGAGCCTCGCGTCCAGCGCGAACACCCCGACCCGGATCGAGAACGCCTCGGGCGCCTCGCGCACCACCGCCAGCAGCGCGTCGGCGTCCCTCAGCTCGCCCCGCGTGGTCAGCGCCACGCCGATCCCAGCCCTCACGAGGCGCCGCATCATCGCCGCGATCTCGACGCGGCGCCGCTCGTCCACACCCGGCACGAAGGCGTCCTCGTGCGGGGCCATCACGACCCACTCGGGGAGGCGCACCCGCCGCACCCGCTCGAGCGCATGCTCGAGATCGACCACGGTCGCCAGCGGAGCCTGTCCTTCGATCATGGCCGGGGTCCGATCGCGCCGGTCCTGCCGCAGCGCGGCACGATCGGGGCACCACGCGGCCCGACCGACCCCGACCAGCCCGGTCTCGATGCGCCAGATCGGGCCTCCACAGCTCCGCTGGCGGATCGACAACACCGTCCGCGACGCGCTCGGGCCTGCCTCGAGCCGACGCCCGTCCTCGCCGGGATCCGGCGGCTGTTGCGGAGGTTGACCTGCTTGCGCGTTCATGCTGAACATCCGTATCCCCCAAGCATCCCCAGGTCAAGCCCCGCGCCCACGAACTCTACCCGCGGGCGCACGCGATGCGGCCCTCGCGCGCGATCGGGCCGTTGGGCAGCCTCGCTCCGCGAGGCCTTCGGCGATCTTCCCCACCCCTGAACGAACGTCATGCGAACCACGCTACGCACCTCAAACAGATCGAAGCCCGGCGGAACACGTAGAGGCCCGGGTTGTCGTGACACGGCACGCGGGTCCCGGGGATGGGACCTCACGCCACGCGACCGACCCACCCGAAGGGAGCCCCCTCCATGACCGCGTCTTCCCGCCTTCCCCGACGCCTCGCGCGCGGGCTCCTGCGACCGCCGACCGCCGTGGCGATCGCCGCCCTGCTCCTCGCGACCCTCGGCGCGACCCGCGCCCTTGCAGAGGATCCGCCGCCCGAGGTCCGGCTGCCGTTGGCCCAGTACGAAGCCCTCATGAACCGCGCCCGTGAGAGCGGTGGCGCGCAACCCACCTGGACCACGGGCACCGCCAGCGCCCAGCTCCCCGAGGCCGGGGGCGCCTTCGTCTCGGTGCAGGTCCAGGCCGAGCTCGAGCTGACCGGCACCGGCACGGCGGAGGTCGTCCTCCTCCCGGGCCACGTCGTGCTCGACGCCGCAGAGATCGACGGCAGCACCGCCACGCTCACGCGCAAGTCCGGCGCGCACGTCGCGCTCATCGCCGCCAACGGGGGGCGCCACTCCGTGAGCCTGCGCTACCAGGTCGCCATCCAGCCCTCGATGGACGGGGCCACGCTCGCCGTGGTGCCGCTGCCTCCGATCCCTGGTGTGCGCCTCTCGGTCGCGACTGGCGGCGTCAGCGCCGCGGTCGAGGTCTGGCCCTCGGGGTCCCAGGTCTCGGCCCCACCGAACCTCGTCGTGCAGCTCCCAGCGACGACGGCCTTCGTCCTTCGTTGGGGCGGGGCCGCCGACCTCGTGCGCCGCGTCGACTACCGGCTGGTGATCGACCCCGGCAGTGACGGCGCCCGCATCGAGGCCCGCATCGAGGTCCACCTCGACGGCCCGCGCGCGACCGTTCCCCTCTTGCCCTCGCGCGTGGCCCTGACCGACGTGCGCGAAGGCGACAAGCCGCTCCCGACGCGCGTCGTCGGCGGCGTCTACCAGGCGACCGTGACCGGCGCGGGCCGCCACCTCATCGTGGCCGAGTTCCGGATGAGCATCGACCGCAGCCAGGGCCAACCGCAGGTCGCTCTGCCGCTCGGCCCCGCACCGATCCTGCGCGTCGAGTCGATCGTCCCCGGCCACCGCGCCGTCAGCTACGCCCCGGCCGTCCCGCTCGAGGTCACCACCGCCGGCGACGATAGCAACGGCACGACCACGGCCATCGGCTTCCTGCCGCCCTCGGATCAGGTGGTCATCGCGTGGACCGAGCCGCGCACCGCCCCCGAGCAGATCACCAGCGTCAACACGGAGACCTACCAGCTCGTCAAGATCGAGGAGGGCGTCATCCGCTCGAAGGTCGAGGTCCGCTACGAGATCATCCGCGGCGCCCTGAAAGAGCTGCCGATCCAGCTCCCCGACGCCGCCGTCCTCTACAAGGTCTCGGGCGAGGGCATCGAGGACTGGCGCACCTTTGCCGCGACCGACACCGAGCCGCGTCAGGCGCGCGTCTTCCTCGGCAGCGAGCGCGAAGGCACCTATCGCCTCGAGCTCGAGCTCGAGCAGGTCGCGCCGCAGACGGTCGGGCAGCCCGTCGAGATCCCCATCGTCAGGCCGCTCGGGGCCGCGCGCGAGATGGGCGTCGTGGCCCTCTTCGACGGCGACAAGATCGGCTTCGCCGACGCGGCGCCGACCGGCTACGTCAAGTCGGGCGAGGACGCCTTGCCCATCGACGTCCGCCAGAAGTTGGCCGGTGACATCGTGTCCCAGGCCTACAAGCACCTCGGCGCGCCCTCGGCGATGAAGTCGGCGGTGGCCGCGGCCAAGACGCGCGAGACGCGCTATGACGCAGCGATCGAGAGCCTCTACACTTTCCAGCAGAACGCGCTGACGGTGCACAGCTCGGTCACCATCGACGTGAAGTCCGGGCGGACCGATCGCATCGTGCTGAGCCTGCCCAAGGGCGTGAAGGTCGGCAGCGACATCTCGGCGCCGAGCCTGAAGAAGGCCGACTGGGTCGAGTCCGCCAGCGACGACCCGAAGGCCACGCGCCAGGACTACGAGATCCTCCTGACCCGCGCCCTCGAGGGAACCTTCCGCATCGAGGTCTCGCTCGAGCTCATCCTCGGGAGCGAGCTCACCTCGCTGACCCTGCCCGACATCCAGCTCGCCGGTGCGGACGTGAAGAAGGGCGACCTCGGCATCAGCGCCGACCCGGGGATGGAGGTCACGCAGTCCTCGCTGACCGGGCTCCGCAAGCTCGACAGCGCCGAGCTCCCGAACTCGGTGCGCCTCCGCTCGCGCCGCGAGGTGCAGCTCGGCTACAGCTACAGCTACGTCGACGAGCCCTGGAAGCTCGTGCTCGACGTGCGCCGCCACCGCACGGTCGAGACGCTGAGCGCGCAGATCCAACAGGCCTGGATCGAGACCACCGTCTTCGAGGAAGGCGAGGTCGTGCACCAGGCCACCTATCGCCTCGAGAACAAGGACCGCCCCTACCTCCGGCTGACCCTCCCGAAAGACGCGCGCCTCCTCGGCGTGACGGTCGCGGGCGAGCGCGTCGACCCGATCGCCGACGAGAGCGGCGCGCTGAAGATCCTCCTCCCCAAGCAGCAGGTCTTCGTGGTCGAGGTGGTCTACATGACCAAGCGCGACTCCCTCGGGCTCGTCGCCAGCGTCGACCTCGAGGCCCCGCGTCCCGACATCTTCCAGACCGACTTCCAGTGGCTCGTCAAAGTGCCCTCCAAGCTGTCGCTGCTGGGCCTCGGCACCGCCCTCACCGAGCTCCCCACCGATCGCTGGCGCCCCTTCGATGGTCGTCACACCGGGACCCTCGGGGTGAAGCTGCCCCCCTCGGCGAGCTACACCGAGCGCCTCTTCGTGCTCGACGTCCTCGACGCAGGCGACGACAAGGCGCTCGCGGTCACGGTCCGCACGCTCTCGGCGCCGACCTGGATCGGCACGCTCGTCCTCTTCTTCGCCTTCGCGCTGCTCTCCTTCGGCGTGTGGCGCCGCGCGCGCCGCGCCCCCGGCAAGGCCACACGTGGCGCGCTGATCGCTGGCCTCGTCCTGGTCCTGGCGGTCGCCTTGCTCTGGGGGGTGAGCGGCGAGGCGGGCGTCGTCTTCCTCCTCGGTCTCGCCGTGGTCGGATTCGCGTCCTGGATCCGCGCGCGCTCCACGGAGGCCGCATGAACGCTCCGATTCGGCACCTCCTCCTCACGCTCTGCCTCGCGGCGACCGGCTGTTCGCGCAGCGACCACACCCCGACCGTCACCGAGGGGCCTGCGACGAGCAGTTCATCGCCAGCGATCGCGGCCAACGGCGGCAGCGTGAAAGGCGCGGCAGCGCCAAACTCCGAGGCGCCGATGGACGACGGCACGATCGGGGGCATGACCGCCAAGCCCGAGCCCCCCCGAGCCACGGGCAAGTCCATCGGTGCGGTCGCGCCTGGCGCACCGATGGGCCCTGGCGACGACGACATCGACGCACCCACAACCATCGACAACGCCGAGGTCGCCGCGCGCGATCTCGTGCGCCGCGAAGAGACGAAGAAGGCCCTCGAGCAGGCCGTCGACGCCAGCACCATCGCGCGCCTGCGCGGCCTGGGTGGCGAGGGCTCGACCGGCTTCAACGGGGACGGGGACGGGCTCCTCGATGGCAAGCTCGAGGAGAAGCCTCCGCCACCGCCGTCCGGTGATCGAGGCGTGAAGGACGCCCTCGAGGCCGCACTCGACAAGGGCTGGCGTGAGGGCGGTGCCGACTTGTCCAACAAGGATGGTCGCGTCGACGACGTCCGCGACGGGTTCGAGCCGCGTCCCGCCGAGGTGGTCGTCTCGAAGGAAGAGGAGTTCGACGAGAAGCCCAAGGTCGCGGGCGACGCCGCGAAGGTCGACAACGACCAGGAGGACGCGAGGGGGCCCGGCGAGACCCATCGCGATCAGGGGGAAGCCACGGCACGTTCTCGTGACAGTTGGTTCAGCGACCTCCACGGCATCGCGCGAGGCACCTACACGCTCCGCGTCACGGGTGAGGACCCGGCCCTCTTCGTCCCACCCGCGACCACGCTCCCGCGCATGTTCTACTTCGAGAACACCTACCTCGGCGGCTCGGCCGCCTACGCCGAACGCCTGCGCCGCCTGGACGCGGCGCTCGGAGCCGAGCCCCGTCCCTACGAGCTCGTCCGCGCCGAGGCGCAGCCCTTCGACCTACCGCGCACCGAAGGACTCGCGGTCTCGGCCAGCGTCGACGCCTCGCACTTCGAGCGCGCCCGGCGCGTGTTCCTCCAGATCGGCCTCCAGGGCAGCGCGCGCTACGGCTGGCGACGCCCGCCGCTCGACGTGGTCCTCGTCCTCGACCGCCCGGCCCTCGACCGCGGCCTCGACGCGACCACCGACTTCGTGGTCGAGCTCCTCCGCACCCTCGGCCCGTCCGATCGCATCGGCCTCGTCGTCGCCGGCAGCGACGTCCCCTTCCTCGAGGTCACGCGCCTCACGACCGCCCAGCAGCACCTGGCCCACCGCATCGACTCGCTCGAGGTCCCGGCCACCCAGGCCCCGAACGACCTCGCCGAGGCCATGCGCCGCGCCGGCGCGATGCTCACGGCCGCCTCCGACGACGAGGCCACCGTGCCGGGCAGCAAGACCGTCCTCGTCCTCACCGGCGACGCCAGCGGCTCCCCGCGCGACGCCCGCGTGCGGGCCGCGACCGCCGCCGCGCACGAGCTCACGGTCCAGGGGGCGGTGACCTCGGTCTTCGCGCTCGGTGCCGAAGCCGGCGAGTGGTGGCAGGTCGCCAACGCGGGCTACGGCAACCTCCACCACCTGGGCGAGCCTGCCGACCTCGGGGCGCGCACGCGCAGCTTCGCGAACGCCATCGGCGAGGAGCTCTCGAGCATCGCGCGCGTCGTCGCTCGCCTGGTCCGGGTGAACGTCCGCCTCGGCAAGGACACCA
Organism: Deltaproteobacteria bacterium; assembly: GCA_016792665.1. GTDB lineage: Bacteria > Myxococcota_A > UBA9042 > PHBI01 > PHBI01 > WYBB01. The sequence continues at coordinate 19,115 of JAEUKJ010000399.1, forward strand.
AGGCGATCCGCGTCCTCGGCACGCGCGTGCTCGAGCAGCGCGAGGTCGAGGACGTGAAGGCCCGCGAGCTCGCGACCGATCTCAACCTCTCGAAGTCCCTCGGCATCGTCTCCGACCGGGGCGAGGACGATGACGGTATCCAGACCGTCATTCCCTACTTCTACGGCGACGACTCGCACGTCATCCTCGTCGAGCTCTGGGTCGAAGGCCCGGGCGTCGTGGCCGACGTGACGGTCCGCTACAAGGACATGGTCAACCTCGACAACGCGACCGCGCGCACCAGCGTCCGCCTCGGCACGCGGCCGCAGCCGCCGACGCGCGAGCAGGTCCTGGTGGCCCGGAACGCCCGCGGCTTCGAGCTCGCCGAGAGCCTCCAGGCCGCCTCGGACGCCGTCTATCGCAACGACTACGGCTCCGCGTGGACGAGCCTCGGCGCCGCCGCCGCCGCTGCCAGCGAGACCAACGCGGAAGACGCCCAGGCCGTGACGACGCTCAAGTCCCTCCTCGAGCAGCGCAACTGGCAGGGCGACGCCACGCGACGCGCCACCCTCACCGAGACCCTCCTCATCTCCGGCCAGCGCCGCGTCGGTGACACCGGCACGGCCGCGCGCAAGCGCTGAGACGACGTTCGACCGCTCGCGGGTGAGTGACCGCCGGCCGAGTCATCGCCCGCGGGTGGGTCGCTCCGGTGCGCGCGCTAGACCGCCCGCTTCGTGCCCCGACGCGCAGCCTTGCCACGCGCCAGGGTGTCGCGTGCGGTGAGGGCCCCATGCCCGTCGGCACAGCGCAGCTCCGCGACGACGCGCGCGCCACAGTCCCGATGCTCGACGACGATGGGCGGCCCGCTCGGGGCCGGCACCCACCGGTCGCCCCACTGCATGAGCGCGATGAGGATCGGGAAGAGCTCGCGCCCCCGCTCGGTGAGGCGATACTCGAAGCGCTCGCGCTGCCCCTCGTCGCGGTACGGCAGGCGCTCGAGGACCGCGTGTTCGACCAGCGTCGCGAGGCGGTCGGTCAAGAGGTTCCGCGCGCAGCCGACCCCATCGAGGATCTCGTCGAAGCGTCGCTTTCCGAAGAACGCCTCGCGCAGGACGAGGATCGTCCAGCGCTCACCCAGGATCGCCAGCGCCCGCTGGACCGAACAGTCGTCGCGTCGCCACTCGTTGCTGATGGTCATGCCGCCAGCCTACCCCTCCTGAGTTGTCTTTTGCAACTCAGCGTGCCAGGCTTCCCGCATGACGACCCACCTCGCCGTCTTCCTGCACTCCACCGGCACGGGCCCCTTCCTCTGGGACCACGTCCCCGCCGAGGTCATCGGCCGCGGCAAGAAGCTCGCCCCCGCCAACCTCGGCTACGCACCGCACGCACCACTCCCGCGCGGCCAGCACATCTCCCTCCGCGACGAGGTCGCCCACCTCGTCGCCCTCCTCCCCACCGGCCCCGACGACCCGGAGGGCGACCTCCCCCTCGACCTCTACGCGCACTCCTACGGCGCGACCGTCGCCATCGCCATCGCCCGCCTCCTGCGCCCGCGCATCCGCTCTCTCTTCTTGTTCGAGCCGGTCCTCTTCGGCGCCCTCGCGCGCGATCCCCAGCCCGACGCGGACCCAGGCGCCCTGGCCGAGGCCGCGCACTTCGCCTCCAACCCGAGCTTCCTCGACGATGAGGACCAGGGCGGCGGTGACGCCTGGCTCGCCCACTTCATCGACTACTGGAACCGCCCCGGCTCGTGGGACCGCATGCCCGCCCCGATGCAGGCCTACAACCGCGCCGCCGGCTGGAAGATGTTCCAGGAGGTCCGCGCCTGCTTCTACGACAACGACCGCTTCGCCGACTTCACGCTCGACCCCTACCCCAACGTCACCCTCGCCCTCGGCGAGCGCACCACCGCCGCCTCGCGCGAGATGACCCGCACGCTGGCCCGCCTGTCGCCGCGGGCGCGCGTCGTCGAGCTGCCGCGCACCGGCCACATGGCCCCGCTGACCCACCCGGCCCTGGTCGGCGAGGCGATGCTCGCCCACGCACAGCGCCTCTGATCTTCAGCGACCGAGCGTCTTCGGGTCGACCTTGAGGAGTCGCGCCGCGTTGCGCCAGTAGACTTTCTCGAGCACCTCGTCCGGCAGGCCGATGGCGTCGATGGTCCAGCGCCCCTGGACCGGCGTGGGGTGGGCGATGCTCTTCTCGGTGCCCTCGAAGAAGCGCCAGTGCGCCGCATAGAAGGGCTGGATATCGGCTGGCGTCGGCATCTCGGCCCCCTGCGAGCCGAGCATGATCCCCTGCGCCGAGATCCCGATGTCGGTGCCGAACACGATCCGGTCCGCGTACTTCACGAACAGGGCCCGCACCTTCTCGGGCGGGTGGCGCCCGATCTCCCCGAGGCGCGCCGCCGTGTCGACGCACACGTTGGGATAGGTCCCGAGGATCCGATCGACGTAGTCCAGGTCCTCGGCATTATTGCCGAAATGAACCGACACGAAGGTCGTCTCCGGGTGCTTGCGGAACACGTTCTCGAGCTCGCCGAGCAACGCCATCCGGTCGGGCCACTCGGGCCCGTAGAACGACCAGCGCGGGTGCAGCGCCAGCTCCTCGTAGCGCTCGTTCTCGGGCGTCGGCGGCAACCAGAAGGCGCGCGGGTCCGCCGTGTGGATGGCCACCGGCACGCCGAGCTCTCCGGCCTTCTTCCAGAGGGGATCGAGCTCGGGCCAGTCGACCGGCACGCGCTTGCCGTCGCGGTCCCGCAGATAGAGGCCGAGGACCTTGGGGATCTTCAGCCCCCGGAACCCATAGCGCTTCACCGCGACCTCGAGGTCGGCCGCCATCGCCGCCCCGAAGCCGACCTCGCCGCGGCGTCGCCAGTCGACGTTGAAGAACGGCACCATGCGCGGAAAGGCGGCGGCCAGCTTGGCCGCGTCCGGCGCCTCCTCGAGGGTCCCGCCCGACAGGTTCACCATCAGCGAGAGCCCGTTGTCGACCATGGCTGTCTCGAGCCGCGCGAGCCCATCGGGGTAGATGTGCCCGTGGAAGTCGATGACAGTCGGGCGCACGTAACCCGGGCGCCAGGCCGGCCCGCCAGGCGCCGACTCGCCCCCGCCGCGACACGAGACCGTAGTCAGGAGCCCTGCGAGTGCGCACAATGGGACGAGGATGACGTGCCGCATGATCGCTCCGGAGGCCGAGACCGCACGCAGGATAGCGCCAATCGCAGCGCGCGGGCAGCCTCCGTTTGCGCGGCCATCCACCTCAGCGCGGCCAACGGCGCGGCCACCGATCGCACGGGTGTGAATACCCGCCCCCTGAGCCCCGTCCCGGGCCGCTGTGATACCGCTACGCAAGGAGACACCGATGCGGACTCCCCCTCTCAAGCTCGCCGACTCGCCCACCCCTCGCACCTCGCGCCTGGCCCGCCCGGCCTTGGTCTTCGTGCTCGGGCTGGCGGTCCTCGCCCCCGCCACGGCCTCGGCCGAAGAAGGTGGTGACGCTCAGACCGAGCTCGCCGAGCGTCGTCCTCCTCCCGCCTATCGGCCCGGTCCTCCCGCCTATCGCCCCGTCCGCCCGTACCGCCCCGCCCCGCGTCGCGTGTACGTCGTCCCGACCTACGCGCCTCGTCCGCGCCGCGTCGCCGAGATCGCCTACAACCCGATGTTCCACTTCGGCGTCGGCGTGAACGGCACCTCGGTCCTCTCGGCCGACGGCTCGCAGCTCACGGACGGGCTCGACAGCGGCGCGGGCTTCGAGATGAGCTTCGGCTGGCGCCTCGCCCCCCGCTTCTCGCTCGACTTCACCTGGCTCATGAGCTTCCACGACGCGGCCGTCGGCGCGGCAGGCCCCGAAGCGGCGCTCACGTCGCTCTCGGTGGACGGACGCTTCTTCCTGGTCGACCGCAGCCGCCAGACCCAGCCGTACGTGCAGCTCGGGGTCGGCGCCTACATCCTCGGGACCGACAGCTGGGACTTCAACGCCCTCACCGGCGCGGGCTTCCAGCTCGGCGGCGGCGTCGACTTCTACCTCTCCCGCTACGTCTCGATCGGCGCCAAGGTCCTCTATCGCGGCGCCTACCTCGACAACGCCGAGTCGACCTGGTCGCAGTTCCCGACCGAGAGCACGTGGCTCTCGGCGCTCACCTACGGTGGTGACCTCAAGTTCCACTTCTGAGCGCAGCGCGACCTTGGAACCACATGCGAGCCGCACCTCCGGGTGCGGCTTTTTCGTTTCGCAGCCCATCCCCGCGACCCGCACGCCGCGCGCGGGTTCAAACCGAGGTTGCCCGAGTACACGACGACGAAGCGGCCGTCAGTTCTGCCCCATGATCTTGAACTCGATGCGCCGGTTCTGGGCCCGCCCGGCCCCGGTCTTGTTGGTGGCGACGGGCCTCGTCTCGCCGTAGCCCAGCGCCCCGAAGCGCGCCACGTCGAGCCCCTTCTCGACCAGGTACGCGCGCACCGCCTCGGCGCGGTCCTGCGACAGCTTGAGGTTCATGTCGTCGGGGCCCTGGTCGTCGGTGTGCCCGCTGATCTCGACGCGCAGGTTGCCGTACTGCTTGAACAGCGCGACGGCCTCGTCGAGGAGCTTGAACGAGGACTTCTTGATCTTGGCTGAGCCGGTCTCGAAGTTGATCCCCTTCACCGACCCGCTGAACTTCTTCAGGATGGCCTTGGGCAAGCACCCCGCCTCCTCCGCGACGCCCGGCTGATCGGGGCACTTGTCGCTGGCGTCGACCACGCCGTCGCCGTCGCGATCGGGGCATCCCCCGGCGAACACGGGCCCGGGGTCCTCAGGGCAGAAGTCGTCGGCATCGAGGACGCCATCCCCGTCGGCGTCCGGCGGCGGCGGCGGGCACCCCTGGCGCTCGACCACCCCCGGCACCTGGAAGCACTGGTCGAGGTCATCGGCCACGCCGTCCCCGTCGGTGTCGGGGCAGCCGCGCTGGTTCTGCGGGCCGGGCCGATCGGGGCACGCGTCGAACGAGTCGGAGAGCCCATCGCGGTCCTGGTCGGGGCAGCCGCGCGCGGTCTCGACGCCCTTCTGCAGCGGGCAGGCGTCTTCGTTGTCCGGGATCCCATCCGCATCCGAGTCGGGCGGCGGCGGGCGGACGCTGTCCTCCCAGAGCCAGAAGTCCAGCCCGAGCTGCAGCTCGACGTTGCTGGCGAGCCCGCTCGAGAAGCTGTCATTGAAGACGTGACGCGCCTCGACGCGCAGGTTCATGAAGTCGGTGAGCATGCCGCGGAGCCCGAGGCCGTAGTGCATCTCCCAATCCGAGTCCGACCCGAGATCGCCCGAAGCGAGCATGAAGGCGCCGCCACCGACCAGGAGATGCGGCGACCAGGCCGCGTCGATCGGCGAGATCAGGACGTCCCCGCGCAGGCCGAGCGCGACCCCCGAGAGGTCCTCGGTCGTGTCGGCCGCGAACGGGATGACCGCCACGCCGAGCTCGATGGCGAGCCACGCGTTGGGCTGTAAGCCCAGCCGCACGCCGCCCATGAGCGAGCTCTTCGGGGCCACGCCCGCGTCGGAGACCTCGTTCAGATCCCAATCGCCGAGCACGAGATCGTAGCCGCCATAGATCCCGAGATAGAACCCCGGATGTGGGATCCCCGGGCTGCCCTCGTCCGCGCGCGCCGCGAGAGAGAGGCCGGGGACAAGCGCCAGGGCGAGGATCGAGCTGGTTCGCAAGGATCGCATGAGAGGCTCCGAGAGGGACGAACGACCCGCGAAGTCTCCGCCAAGACGGCGGACACGTCGAGCCCCGTCAGGCGCCCACGCAACCCGCGCTTCGTGCTACACCGCCTCCCGACCAGCGCTCTCCCTTGCACGCTGCGTCCAGCGAGCCCCCATGTCATCGAGCGATTCCGACCCTGGTGCCGGCCACGACAGCACCCTCGACTACCACCACCGCATGATCTCCGACCCCCACCGGGTGGTCGCCTATCACCGCGCCATCGAACGCCTGGTCCGCCCCGGCGACGTCGTCCTCGACGCCGGCGCGGGCACCGGCCTCCTCTCCATGCTGGCCGCCCGCGCTGGGGCCTCGCGCGTCTACGCGGTCGAGTCCATGGCCGTCATCGACCTCGCCCGCGAGCTCGTCCACCACAACGGGCTCGCCGACCGCGTCCAGGTCATCCGCGCCGATCTGCGCGACCTCCCGCCCATGGCCGAGGTCGACCTCATCGTGAGCGACTGCCTCGGCCGCTTCCTGGTCGACGACCACATGCTCGACGCGATGAGCGGCGCCTTCCGCTGGCTCCGCCCCGGCGGCCGCGTCGCCCCGCGCGCCGTGACCCTCATGCTCGCGCCGGTCTCGCTCGGCCACTTCGGCGTCCTGGATGGCTTCCTTTCCCCGATCCTCGGCCTCGACTTCGCCCCCGCCGCCCGCCTCGCCTCCGAGCTCACCTGGGCCGCATCGGTCGCCGACAATGCGCTGCTCGCTCCGGTTCAGGCCTTCGCGACCTGGCACCTGCCCGGTCCCCTGCCTTCCTTCGATGGCCATCTCACCTTCACGCTGACCCAGCCCGGACGCCTCCGCGGCCTCGCCGGCTGGTTCTCGGCCGAGCTCGCCGACGACGTCGTCCTCGACACGCGCCCCGGCGTCGAGTCGCACTGGAACCAGCTCATCCTGCCGCTCCCCCCGCTCGAGGTGGAGGCCGGCGACGAGCTGCACGTGCAGGTGCGCCTCGCCATCCCGAAGCTGTCGCACTGGTCGCGCACCGGCCGCCTCGTCCGCCGCGGCGAGACCGTGGCGACCTTCGACCTCGGCCACGACCTTGCACCTCACGCCCCCGAGACCCGACCGACCGGGACCTCCGAGCCCACCGAGCCGGCCGAGCCGTCGGACCCGATCGATGCGGCCCGGCGCGCCACCCCCGCGACCTCACGCTTCCGCACCCCCGAGGGCCTCGGCACCGACACCCACACCCCGACCGCCGAAGAGCTCGACGAGCTCGGGGCCGAGCTCTGGGACGGCGAAGACCCCGAGGCCGTGCGCCGCGCGACCGCCTATTTCGAGGACGCGAGCCTCCGCCTCGCCCCGGGCGAGTGGCGCCCGGGTCTCTGGGAGAACCTCGGCATCGCCTACGTCACCCAGGGTCGCTGGGTGGATGCGGTGACGCCGCTCTTCCGCGCCCTCGACGGGGACCTCGCGAGCCGCGAGCAGTCGCTCCGCCTGCTGGTCGACGCCTGCTTCCACGCGGGTCGGCACCAGGACGGTGCCCGCTACCTCGAGGCCTATCACACCCACTTCGGGCCACACCCCGCGGGCTGGCACCGCTAGCAAGCCGCTGATGAGAGTCCGTCGCGCCTCACCCGAGGTCGGGGTCGTCCTCGAGGTTGTCGAAGTCGTGGAACTCCTTCCCCTTTTCGCGACTCAGGATGTCGAGCGCGGCGGCCGCACCGTCGCCCGCCGAGATCTGCGCCTGGATCTTGTCGGGCCGCGTCGACCACCCCGCGACGTACAGCTTGTCGACGTTGGTGCGCCCGTTCCGGTCGCCGAGCACATAGCCCTTCTCGTCGAGCGTCAGCCCGAGCCCCTCGACGAGCGACGTCTTCGGCCCGGCCGTGAGGATGAGGTAGTCGGCCGTCGAGCCCTGCCCGTCGGCCGCGTCGATCTGGAAGCCCTCCTCGACCTTCTTGATGGTCGTGATCTCGGCGTCGACGAGGATCGCCCCGAGCTGCTCGACCTGCTCCCGCGCGAGCCGCAAGAGCTCGGGCCCCGGGATGCGCTGGAAGCCGAGATAGTTCTTCAAGAGCGCCTTGTGCACCCAGCTCTCGTTCTTGCCGTAGACCTCGACGCTCATGCCGTTCTTCGCCAGGAACAGAGCGGCCGCAAGCCCCGCCGGGCCATCGCCGATGACGATCACGTCTGCCATGGGGACACCTCCTCGTGGGCACTCTCCCACGCCTGACGATCCCCGTCGAGGCACCCGCCCGGCCCCGACCGCAGCCCGCACCTCAGCGCGCGCAGCGCACCCCGATCCCCGCCGAGCGCAGCTCATCGTCCATCACCAGACGCTCGCTCGAGCACGGGTCGCTCGACCCCCAGAACCCACCGCGCGCCACGCCCCCTTCGAGGCGCTCCCAGCAGTTGCCGACGAGATCCAGGTGCCCGAAGGGCCCAGCCCCCGCGGTCCTCACGCCCGCTTCCGGAGCCGCCTCGCCCGCACGTCCGCGCCGCGCCGACTTTCCTCCAGGTGCCCTCCCGAAGACCGCACGGCTCGCATCCGGCGCCCGCTCTCCCCACGGATAGCGCGCCGCCCCCGCGGCTCGGATCCACTCCGCCTCGCTCGGCAAGCGCTTGCCGGCCCAGCGCGCGAACGCCCGGGCCTCGCTCTGGGTGACCCCGACCACGGGCTGCTCGGGCGCATCGAACCCCGGCCTGAACATCCACGGCGGTGTCTCGCGCCCCGTCGCCTGCGCGAATGCGAGCCACTCCGCGTTGCTCACCGGCCTCACGTCCAGCGCGAAAGCCGCGACCCGCCGCCGCCCATGAGGCGTCATCGCCACCCCGCGCGGCACCGCACGCATCGGCGCCGTCGGCGGCCTCGGCCGCTTGACGATCAGTCCCCAGACGCTGCGCAGAAAGGCGATCACGGGCGGACGTTATCCGCGACACCCACGCCGTCCAGAAACTCGCCCAGGGCGGCGCACTCGAGCCGCCCTCAGTTCGCGTCGAGCAACCCCTGGAGGCGCGCGATCTCGGCCCGCGGCGCCCGCACCAGGAGGTGCGTCCCGTCCTCCTCGAACTTCTCCGCGAGCACGCGCACGCTCTGCCGAATGACCCCGGTGAGCGCGCCCTGCGCGTACGGCACGACCAGCGTCACCTCGTCGAAGTCGGCCTCGAAGAAGCCGACGATCGCCTCGTGCAGCCGCCCGACATCGTCCGGGTCCTTCGCCGAGAGCTGGATCGCGTCCGGGAACTCGACCGCCAGCGCCGCCCGCCCGGCCTCGTCGACCTTGTCGACCTTGTTCAGGATGAGGCGCGAAGGCGCCTGGTCCGCCCCGATCTCCCCCAGCACCGTGCGCGTCACCTCGAGCTGACGCCGCATCTCGGGGTCGGACGCATCGACCACATGGAGGAGCAGCGACGCCTCCTTCGCTTCCTCCAGCGTGGACCGGAACGACGCCACCAGATCGTGCGGCAGCTTCTTGATGAACCCGACCGTGTCCGACACGAGGATGCGCGGCACCACCTCGGGGTTCAGCGCCCGCACCGTCGTGCCCAACGTCGCGAACAGCTTGTCCTCGACCAGCACCTCACTGCCGGTGAGCGCGCGCATGAGCGACGACTTCCCGGCGTTGGTGTACCCGACCAGCGCCACGCGCCGCACGCCCTGACGCCGACTGCGGCGCGTGTCCTCCTCGCGCGCGATGCTCGCGAGCTCGGCCTTCAGCTCGGCCACGCGGTCGCGGACCTTGCGCCGATCCAGCTCGAGCGAGCTCTCGCCCGCGCCCTTGCCGCCGATGCCTCCGCGCTGCCGGTCGCTGCCTCTGACGCCCGCCCTCAAGCGCGGCACGACGTAGCTCAGCCGCGCGATCTCGACCTGCAGGCGCGCCTCACGCGTGTTGGCGTGGCGGTGGAATATCTCGACGATGACGCCGGTGCGATCGATGACCTCGGCCTCGGTCGCCTTCTCGAGGTTGCGCGCCTGCCGCGGGCTGATCTCGTGATCGATGACGACCACGTCCGCATGCGGGTAGGCCCCATCGGGATGCGGCGGGGCAACGATCGCGCGATCGTCGGCGCGATCCTCGGCGGCATCGGCCTCGTCGACGGCCTCGCCCTCGCCCTCGTCGCCCTCGTCCTCGTCGTCCTCGGCGTCCTTGCCCTTCTTGCCGGCATTGGGCGCCGACGACGGCACGATGCCGGTCCCACCGGTGTAGGCCGCCAGCTCGACGAGCTTGCCCGCCCCGAAGATCGCACCCGCCCCGAGGCCGTGGCGCTTCTGGCTCACGAACCCCACGACCTCGTAGCCCAACGTCTCCAGGAGACGCCGCAGCTCGGCGATGTTGCCCTTGTGCTCGTCGTCGCCGGTGTTGGGCAGCTGCACCGCAGCGATCACAGCGGTCTTCTTCGGGGCTTCGGTCTCGTGCATCATCGTTCTCCAGCGCGTCGCGCCGCCGACTACCACGAACCCCGCGCCGCGCGGAGCTTTCTCGTGGGGACGGGACACTCCCTCGCTTTCATGCGAGTCTGCCCGCATCGTCCGCCCGCGAGGTCGCCATGAAGCGCATCCCCGATCCCAGCCTCTTCGTGATCTTCGGCGGCACCGGCGACCTGGCGCGGCGAAAGCTCCTGCCCGCCCTCGCCAACCTCCTCCACGACGTCCGCCTCGGCCCCGAGTCCCGCATCGTCGCGGTCGCCATCGAGACGAACCTCGACGACGACGCCTACCGCGCCTTCGCCCGCACCGCGCTCACCGAGGCCGGCCTCCCCGACGCCGACATCGCGGCCCTCCTCCCCCGCCTCCACTACCAGACCATCGGCCGCGCGGACGGCCCCGCGACCTCGGCCGAGTTCCAAGCCCTCGCCACCCGACTCACCCTGCTCGAGGCCGAGCACGGCCTCCCCGGCAACCGCGCGTTCTACCTCGCGCTCCCGCCCCAGGCCTTCGTCCCGACCATCGACGGCCTCGGCGGCGCCGGCCTGAACAAGAGCCGTGGCTGGACGCGCGTCGTCGTCGAGAAGCCCTTCGGCCATGACCACGCCTCGGCCGCCGCCCTGAATCGCGTCGTCCACGCCTGGTACGACGAGTCCCAGGTCTACCGCATCGATCACTACCTCGGTAAAGACACCGTCCAGAACCTCCTGGTCCTCCGGTTCGCCAACACGATCTTCGAGTCGATCTGGAACCGCGACCGTATCGAGGCCGTCCAGATCACCGTCGCCGAGGACCTCGGCGTCGGCACCCGCGCCGGCTACTACGACCGCTCGGGCGCCCTGCGCGACATGGTGCAGAACCACCTGACCCAGCTCCTGACCCTCATCGCGATGGAGATCCCGTCCGCCTACGAGGCCGACGCCATCCGCTACGAAAAAATCAAGGTGCTCCGCTCGCTGCGCCGCCTCGACCTCGGCGACGTCGTCTTTGGTCAATATGCCGCCGGCGAGTCTCACGGCGCCCCTGTACCCGGCTACCTCGACGAGGCCGGTATCCCGCCGACCTCCACCACCGAGACCTTCGTCGGCATGCGCGTCTTTGTCGACAATTGGCGCTGGTCGGGAGTGCCATTTTATCTGCGCACCGGCAAGCGCATGGGCAAGTCGCTGAGTCAGATCGCCGTCCGCCTCCGCGACACCCCGACGAGCCTCTTCGCCTCCTATGACGAGCCGCGCGAGACCGCCGACGTTCTGCTGGTGACCCTCCAGCCCGACCCGGGATTCTCGCTCCATTTCGACGTGAAAGTGCCAGGCGCCGAGTTCCGCATGGTGCGAATCCCGCTCGGATTCCGCTATCGCGAGCTCTTCGAGGAAGTCCCCGAGGCGTACGAGACGCTGCTGCTCGACGTGATGTCGGGGGACCAGACCCTCTTCGTCCACAGCGACGAGGTCGACCACTCGTGGCGCTTCTACTCGGAGCTCATCGCCAACCCGCCCGCCCCAGCCCCCTATCCCGCGGGGTCTTGGGGCCCACCCGAGGCCGACGCCCTGGCCCTGCCCGAGCGCGAGCTGTGGCAAGAGCGCTTCGCCGAGCCCAGGAGAGGATCCGACTCATGAACGCGGACCTCGTCGTCCACGCTGACGCCTCGACCCTCGAGCGCGCGGTCGCCCTCGCCATCGCGGATCACCTCGACCTCGCACTCACCGCGTCCGCCCCAACCGTCCGCGCCACTCTGGTGCTCGCCGGCGGTCGCACCCCGCGCGGGGTCTACGCCCACCTCGCGAACCTCGACCTGGCGTGGTCCCGCGTCGCCCTCGTGTTCGGCGACGAGCGCGCCGTCCCGCCCGACGACCCTGCCAGCAACTTTGCGATGGTCCAGGCCGCCCTTCTCGGGCCTCTCGCCGCGCGCGGCCAGGTCCCCGTCGTCTATCGGATCCCGGGCGAGCTCGGCGCCGAGCACGCCGCCGCGAGCTACGCCGCAACGCTGACGCCACTCATCGGGCCCCCTTTCGATGCCGTCCTCCTCGGCATGGGCGACGACGGCCACGTCGCCTCGATCTTCCCGGACTCCCCGCCCGCCTCGGACGCCTCGCCGGTCATCGCCACGACCAGCCCGATCGCCCCGCACGCCCGCGTGAGCCTTACATTGGAGACGCTCACCCACGCGCGCCACCTCTTGGTCCTCGTCACCGGCCAGGCCAAGGCCGCGCGGCTGGCCGAGGTCCTCACCGACCCACGCTGCACCCTGCCCGCGGCGCGCCTGATGCGCCTCGCCGGCCCTCGCCTGGCCCTCCATGTCGACCGGCTCGCGGCCGCCGCGCTCCCCGCGCGCCTCACCGAAAAAATGGCACATTCCCTCGAAAAGGACT
>JAEUKJ010000451.1 GCA_016792665.1 Deltaproteobacteria bacterium
GGGAGCACGTAGCGATAGGTCACCGCGAAGCGCATCGGTGGGCCCATGACGATCGGCAGGGAGCGGGCTTCCTCGGTGGCGAAGCGGTCGACCTGGCCGTCGAGGCCGGTCGGCCGTGGGATGGTGAGGCGGCGACCATCGACCTGCGCGAGGACCGGGACCTCGGCGTGGAAGACGAGGTCGAAGGGGCGGGACCGATCGGTCGGCGCCGAGACGCGGAAGTCGCGGAGCGACAGGCCGGGATAGCGGCGGTTCATGAGCTCGGCCAAGCGCTGGGCCTGGGCGGCGGGGTCGAGGAGGAGGGCGCGGTAGTAGGGCGCCTGAGTGCCGAGGAAAGAGACGGTGCCCTGGATGCCGGCGCGACCGCGCGGGTCGACGGTGACGATCCAGGTGCCGACGACGCCGTTCCGGGCCGGGGGATCCACCTTCGAGATGGCGAGGTCGAGCGGGTCCTCGGGGCGGCCGAGGACGAGGATCTGGGCACCCTGGTCGTCGCGAGGCAGCTCGCCGAGGCCGAAGTGGAGCGCGGTCGGGTCGACGAGCTCGTCGCGGGTCGGCAGCCAGACGACCGCGTGATCGAAGAGCGACAGCGAAGGCAAGGCGCCGTCCAGCCGCCCCTGCTTGCGGGTGCGGACCAGCGTGACCTCGCCGCGGAGTCCGGCCTCGGCGAGCAGCACCGACAAGAGCGTCGCCTTGTCCTTGCAATCGCCGAAGCGCCGCGACCAGACCAGGTCCGAACGATAGGGCTTCACGCCGTGGATGCCGAACTCGAGGCCGACGTAGCGCACCTCGCGCGTGACGTAGTCGTAGAGGCGGGTCAGGATCTCGCCGGGGGTGGCCCTGGTCGTGAGGGTCCGTCCGCCCGGCGAGGCCGGGGTGCCGGCGGTAGCCGTGGCGACGAAGGCCTTCATCGCGGGGGAGAGGACGCGCTGGGGCTCGATGAGGCGACGGTACCAGAGGGCGACCTCGCGCCAGGAGCGGAAGGTGGTCGCCTGCCACACCGGGGCGACCTCGGCGGCACCGGGGGCGGCGCCTTCGGCCGGGAGGGCGGGGAGATCGCGCGCCGCGAACGTGTGGCGGATGCCGCCTCCCGGGCGCGGGACGGCGGTCTCTTCGGCGGCGAAGCGCGCGCCAGGCGGGCGCGAGAGGCGGGTCGTCAAGGATAGGCCGGGCGGGGCGTCGACGATGATCCGCTGGAGGTGCTTTGGGACGCGGTCGGAGAGGACCTCGAAGAGGTCGACGACGCCCGGGAAGAGCTGGCCAACGGCGTCGCTGCGCCAGGTGACCTCGAGCACATCGCCGCGCTGGATGTGGTCGAAGGGGACGGCGAGCTGACGAAGGTCATAGTAGAGGCCGTACCAGTCTTCGCTGATCGATTGGAGGAGGCGGTCGGGCACGGGGCGCGTGTCGAAGGTCGGGATCGCACCCGGGACGGGGCGGTGGACGTAGGCTCCCAACACGCGCACCGACTCCTGGGTGGGGTCGAAGCGGATGCGCAGGGTCTTGGCGTCGCGCTGCTCGGGGACGGACTGCGCGCGTAGGATGCGGCGGGTCCAGCGGGTCGCGCTGCCGTCGGGGCGGAGCTGGACGAAGAGCTCCTCGCCGAGGACCTCGAAGCTCTGGTCGGGATCGAGGATCGGAGCGCCGGCGACCTCGTCGAGCGTGAGTGTCAGGGGGACGCGCTCGGCCCCGACGAGGCGCTCGAGGTTGCGGCGTGCCTCGGCGTGGGCGGGGTCGGCGACGAGCACGTCGGCCAGGACCTTGGCGGCAGCCGGGCGGTCGCCGAGGG
>JAEUKJ010000470.1 GCA_016792665.1 Deltaproteobacteria bacterium
GTGTCGGTCGTGTCCGTGGTGTCGGTCGTGTCCGTCGTCGTGTCGGCGGTGTCCGTGTTGCCGTTGGTTCCGCTGTCGCCGCAGGCCGCGAGCCCGGCAACGAGGCCGAGGGTCGCGATGAGGCGAGTGCTCATGTACGTCTTCAAATCTTGTCTCCAAATCCTGGTGAGCCTGCCCACCGTACTAACCCTTGCGCCTGGCCCCTACGCTGGGGCGCAACGCCACCCGACCCGCGATTGGTCTGGGTGCCAGAACGTCCGGGACGGTCTCGTCGGAGCCATCATCCACGTGCGGGGCCCGACGAGCGAGGGACCCTAGCAGAAGCGAAGCAAAGGTGCTAGGTCGCCCGCGATGTCTCCGACGCGAACGACGCGCGCGACGCGCACCCATACCCTTGTCGACCTCTACGTCCCGGCCCGCCTGGGGCCCGCCGAGGCGCTCCAGAAGCGCGCCGCGGAGGTCGGTCTCGACGCCATCGTGGTCGTGGCGGAGGAGGCGTTCGAGCTTCCGAACGCCGAGGCGATGGCGGCGATCTCGCCCGACGGTCCGCGCGTCCTGACGGCGACCATGGTCTCCGGACCGGGGTATCGTTTCATCGTGTTTCTGCCGCCCGGGCACGAGGTCAACCTCGAGTCGATCGAGGCGACCGGGGATGCGCGGCTCGTCCAGGCTGCGGTCGCCGAGCTCGGGGGCCTGGCCCTCGCCGTGGCACCGCGTCAGGCCCAGGGGGGCGAGGTGGCACGCGCAACGCCGCAGCTCGCACCCGAGCCGAAGCCGGTCATCGTACTGGCCAAGGCGGGGAGCCACCTCGGACGCGACCTCGACCTCGAGGACGCGGCCATCGCCGAGCGTCCGATCTACGGGGCGAGCGGGCCGTTCGCACAGCTCGAGGACGTCGGTCACTACGCGACGCTGTTGCCGGTCGACGCGAAGGACGGGGACCTGGCCCTCTTCGGGCAGCGCATCGTCCAGGCGATCGCCAAGGCCCGTGGCTTCGCGGTCGAGCTGGTGCCCAAGCGCAGCCAGCGTCCGGCCCTGCCCGATCCGCGCGAGGGCCGCAACGACGAGCAGGACGACGGTCAGCGCAAGCGCCGTCGCCGCCGCGGCAAGGGCAAGGGCCCGGCCTCCGAAGGCTGAGCCCTTCACGGCGCGATCGACGCGGTGCCCGCGTCGACCTCGGCCCCGGAGCGCAAGCACGCGAGCGAGCCGAGATGCCGGCCAGGAGGCGCCCGAAGCGAGCGACGAGGCCGCGTGCCGCCTACGCCAAGCACCCACGAGAGCAAGCACGCGAGCGAGCCGGGACGGATCCTAGGAGGAAGGGAAGGGAGGGCGGAGGCGACCTCACGGTCGCCGCACAACCGACCGACCGACCGACGACGGAGACGCCCGGCGTAGCCGCGTGCCGCTTACGCCAAGCACCCAACTAGATTTGTTTGACGTCTTTGAGGGTAACCCAACCTCGCCGCCCCCCCGCCAGCTCGACCTGGGTCCAGGCCTCGTCGCCGTCCAGGATCCGCACCTCGAGCCCCTCGGGCAGGTCACGCCCCTGCGCGACCTCGTGCTTGCCATCGCGCAGCTTCGCGTCGGACGCGATCACCACGCCGATGCGCTGGCTGGCGTCGGTCGAGAGGCGGCCCCAGAGGAGGAAGCCCGCCAGACCCACCAACACCGCGACCGGTACGGCCAGGCGACCCGGCCACAGCACTCCGGTGGACGGCGGGCGCAGGCGTCGGAGGCTGAGTAGCAAAAAGAGACTCAGCCACAGGACGCCGAAGACGATCGCCAGCACCGTGTCCCCGACGAGGTGGGTCACCTGGTACACGATGCCGCTCGGGTCGCCGTAGACGAGGCTCGCGTCCGAGCTCGCGCGGTAGCGCGCCTGGAGGATGCGGCGCGCGGCGTCCAGGTTCTGCGCGATGGCCTCGGACGTCGCCTTGTCCGGCTCGAGGCGCAGGGCGCGCTTGTAGTAGAGGATGGCCGAGCCGTAGGCCCCGCTGCGGAAGTAGGCGTTGCCGAGGTTGTGGTAGAGGGCCGGGTCCTCGATCTCGAAGCGCTCGACGATCTTGGCGTAGGCCTCGGCCGACCCCCGCCAGTCGCCGGCGAAGTAGAGTCGGTTGGCCTGCGCGAACAGCGCCTCGGGGCTGTCTGCCGTCGCTCCCTGCGGCGCGGCTTGCGCGGCTGGTGTCGCGGGTGTGGCCGGATCGGGCGCCGCGTGAGCCGCAGGCGCAACGGCGAAGACGAAGCCGATGAGACCCGCGACGCCGAGGCTCGCCCAGCGGCCGAGGGCGCGTCGCGACGATGAGGTGAGCGTGCTCATGGACGGCGCTCCGGCTGGACCTGGTCCAGCTTGTCGACGAGCTGCGCGACGCGGCCCGCGGCCTCACGCATGCGGTCTGACGCGGACCCCGACGGGGCGAAGCGCGCGAAGTCGCAGTTCTCCATCTCGACCACCCAGGCGTCGATGAGGTCGGCCGGATAGCCCGCGGCGCGCGCCGCCTGCCGCACCTCGACGTGCGTCATGCCGGTCGCGGGGATGTTGGCGCGCTCTTCGAGGTAGCTCGACAAGGTCCGCGCGAGGTGCCCGTAGAAGTCTTTGACGAGCCCGTCCTTCATTGCTCGCTCGGCCGCGCGGAGCCGCTTCTTGGCGTTGTGCGCCGCCTCGCGCGAGGCGCGGAGCCCCGGGTGCTTGCGGTCGGATTGGCCCCGGCGATGGCGCCACTCGATGAGCACCCAGCCGAGCAGCGGCAGGGCCAGCGCCGCCCAGTAGAGCGGCGCGCGCGCGAGCGGGGAGGGGGCCGAGCGCGACAGCGTCGCGACCTCGATGATGGGGCCGACGTCCTCGCCGAGTGCCGTCGCCTGATCGGCCTCGCGCGAGACGGACGCGCCGGTGACCTCGAGGTTGCGCCCCGGGACCTCGAGGTGCTCGAAGCGCGCGGCCATCGGGTTCCACACGTCGAGGCTCAGGGTCGGCGTCGTGAGGTTGCCGGGGTTCAACGCGGACACGATCCACTGGAAGACCCGCACGCCCGACATGCCGCTCTTGGTTTTTTCGAGGCGGTCGTCGGCGGTGCCCGAGAGCGGCGAGAGCTCGAAGTCCTTCGTGCCCGAGGCGAGGGTCGGCGCCTCGAGCGCGACCAGGTTGCCGGTGCCCGAGACCTCGGCGCGGAGGATGAGGCGCTGGCCGGTGCGGATGCGCGTCGGCTCGGCGCCACGCTCGTCGATGAGGCGCGCGGCGAGCTTGAGCTGCCCGACGTTGCGCGCCGAGAAGCCGGCGGGTCGGCCCGCGGTGGGCACCTCGAGGATGTCGAGGTGGTAGGGATCGGTGGTCAGGGTCACGCGTCGCCCCGAGCTGAGGAAGCCGCCTTGCCCGAGGCCGAGGCGCAGGCTGGTCGCTTCGAGGAGGAGCTTGCCCGCCTTGAGCGGGGTCGCGAGCTGGGTCGAGAGCGGATAGACGTCGAAGCTCTGGCGTCCCACCGTGCGGCGCTCGCCGTTGCGCGCCGGGTCGATGCGCAGGTCCTCGACCAGGAGGCCGTCAAGCTTCGGGTTCTGCACGAGCTCGGGGTTGCTCGCATGGAGATCGTTGCGCACCCAGAGCTGCAGTGTCAGCGGGAAGGGCTCGCCCACATAGAACGACGTGCGTGGGACCTCCCAGCGGATGAACGCCGCGTCCTTGGCGAGCCGCTCGAGGTTCATCGCGTCTTCAGGAGAGACCGGCTCGGGGGCCTTGGCTTCCTCCACCGTGACCGTGACCGCAGCCGCCTCGGCGACGACCTGTCCGTTCACGGTCGCCTGGGCCGGCCCGATCTTGAAGGTGCCGGCCTTCTTCGGGGTCAGCACATAGATCTGCGAGAAGGTCGCGCTGCGCCCGTAGTCGATGCGGCGCTCGGTGCGCGACTCGGCGACGTTGAAGTCGTCGAGCGGCGGCGGCACCAGGCGGTCGGCGTTGCCGCGCACGGACACGGTGACTTGCAGCTCGCCGTCCATGCCGACCCTGGTCTTGTCGACCTCGATGGTGACGCTGGGTTGGGGCTGCGCGCGTGCCGCGAGCGGTGCGGCGACGAGGCCCGCAAGCACGCACAGGACCAGCGCGAAGGACGCGCGCGGGTTCGGAATCGGGGGAAGGGAGATCACCGGAGGCTCACCAGTCCTTGAGCGGCTTCTGGTTCGCGAGCGGGGACTTCTTCGCCGCGTCGCGAGCCTGCAGATTCTCGGGATTACGGTCGAGGTTGTCGAGGGCGTCCTGGAGCGGATTGGCCTCGTCCTTCTTCGCGTCGTCCTTCGGATCCTTCTTGTCGTTCGGGTCTTTGGGATCTTGCTGGTCTTTCTTGTCCTTGTCACCCTTGTCGCCCGGGTCCTTCTTGTCCTGGTCCTTGTCGTCCTTGTCCTTCTTGTCGTCCTTGTTCTTGTCGCCGCCGCCACCGGACGGCTTGTCGAGACGCAGGAGGTAGAAGTTCTGCTGGCCGTCTTTCGCGGTCACCTGCAGCGTGAAGGTCCTGGGCTTGGGCTCGGCCTTGGGGGCGCTCGCCGCGCCTGGTGGCGCGTTGGGATCGGGGGGCGTGCCCGCGGCGGGCTTGGCGTTGGGGGCGTTGGGGGCATTGGGATCAGGGGCTGGCTCGAGCGGCAGGGCCACCGCCTCGCCGTTCTTGTCGGGCGCCGACTGGTCCGAGCTCGCGAGCGAGGTCGTGCCGGTCTCGTCATAGAGGGTCAGCGCGAGGTCGCCCTGGCCGTGGTCGAAGACCAGGCTCGCGATCTGCGGGGTCTTGCCGTCGCTCGTGACCTTCCACCAGTCGACATCGCCCGGGCACACGCGCGCGAAGACCACCGGCGGTCCCTGCTGCTGAGGCTGCGCGCCGCCCGCTCCGGCCGCAGGCTTCGACGCCTCCAGCAAGTCGGTCGCGTCTTCGACGCGGTCATTGTCCTCGAACCGGTCGTCGCCCTCGGGGCAGGGTGGGACGACCTCGACCTGGAGGTGGTAGCGCCCCTCGAAGGCGGCCTCGGGCGCGACCCCCGGGAGCTGCGAGACCTTGATGAGGTAGCGGCCCGCGCCCGGCATCAGCAAGGTCGAGATGCGCGCCTGCTCGGCCGGGGCGCCGCTCGCGCGCTCCTTGCCGGTCTCGTCGTAGACGGTCACCGCGACGGGCGGCGGCGGCGCGGGCGCGCCCTCGGGCCGCTTCTCGTCCTCGTCCTCCTTCTTGTCGGTCTGCAGGTAGAGGAACAGGCTCTCGCCTTCGGCCAGCGTGACCGAGTACCAGTCGTCGTCGGCGGGGCAGAGCTTGAGATCCGGCACCGGGCCGGGCGTCACGGTCTTGGCCGTCTCGGCCGTGTCGTTGTCCTCGAAGCGGTCTTCGGTCTTAGCGCACGCCGGCTTCACGACGACCTCCAGGCCGTAGGAGACCTCGTCGAACTCGACGTTGCGCACGTGCACGAGCCACTTGCCCTGGTCCGCCTCGGCGATGGTCGCCTTGAAGCGCGGCGGGGCGCCCTCCTGGTTGGAGGTCCAGCTCCAGACTTTCTGGCCGGTCGGCGACAAGAGGTCGAAGGCCAGGTGCCCCGCGTCCTTCGGGACCGTAGGCGCGAGCTCGAGCCGGTCGCCGCCCGCGAGCTCGAGCACGTACCAGTCGTCGTCATCGGGGCACGAGAACAGCTGCTCGCGCGCCCGCAAGACGTCCTTGGGGCCGCTCTGCGCGGCGTTGGGGTCGACGGGCTGCCCGGTCTGCGGGTCGAGCTGCGACTGGTTCGCCTCCTCGGCCTTGACCTCTATCGGCTTGGCGCTGCCCTGCGAGTCGTTGTCCTCGTAGTGGTCGTCACGCGTGGCGCACGGAGGATCGACCCGCAGCAGCGCGACCTCGAGGGTGTGTCGCGACTCGGCGTCGTTCGGGTCCAGGACGAGCGCGTCGTCCAGGAACTCGACCGCGAGCTTCCACTTGGCCATCGCGGCCTCGGGCACCTTGGGCGCGTTGGACTTGGCGTCGGCCGCGTCCGGCGGGGTCGTCGGTGGCGCGCTCGGATCGCCCTTCGGGTCGGGCGCGGGTGTCCTCTCGAGCACCAGCGCCTCGCGCGCATAGGCCGTTCCGAGCGCGGCCTTCACCTTTTGCTCGAGTACCTTGTCCTTGGTGGCGAGCGCCTGCAGCAAGAGGCTCGCCGCCCCAGCGTGGTCGCCTGCCAGGCTCGCCGCGAGGCCGCGGTCGAGGTTCAGCTCGGGGCTCTCGGGCAGGTTCTGCGCGGCCTCGTCGTAGGCGGTCTTGGCCTCGTCGACCTTGCCCTCGAGCAACGCTGTGTTGCCGCGCTCGACCTCGCCGGCCGTCGTGTCGAACGAGCAACCCGCGATCGAGCCGACCGACAGCGCCGCGACGACCCAGCCCAGCGCGCGCCCGTGCGGCCGCCGCGTTATTTCGATGGCCATCGAAGGATGCCTCATGACCGCCTCCGCTTCCGACGTCCGCTGAGCCACAGCTCGATGCCGAGCAGCGCCAGGGCCGGCACCGCCGCCCACTCGAAGCGCTCCTCGCCGAGGTCCTGGTAGACGGTCGAGTACTCGGCCTTCTCGAGGGCGCCCAGCGCCTTCACCAGCCCATCGCCGAGCCCATCGGGCCCGAGCAGGAAGTAGTCGCCGCCGGTCTTGGCCGCGATGTCCTTCAAGAGCTTCACGTTCAAGCTCGAGAACAGGGGTGTCGTCCCGTCGGGCCCCTTCACGGTCCCGGTGACGCGCCCCTCGTCGTCGATCTCCAGCACCGGCCGCCCCTGCGGCGTCCCGACCCCGACCGTGAAGACCTTGATGCCCCGCTTGTTGGCTTCTTCGGCCGCCGCAATGGCATCGCCCTCGTGGTCCTCGCCATCGGTGAACAGCACGATGGCCTTGTGCTTGGCACCTTCGAACGGGGTCACGGCCTTCTCGTACGTGTCGGCCGGTGCGGCGTTGGCCGGCCTCTCCTCGGGCGAGAGGGTCGCCAGCGCCTGCGCCAGCCCGCGCCCGATGGCGGTACCGCCGCGCGGCATGTCCTCGACCTTGAAGTTGTCGAGATCGGACTTCAGGACCGCGGTGTCGCCCGTCAGCCCGGTCTGCTCGAAGGCCAGACCCGCGAACGGGATGAAGGCCGCGCGCCCGCCGTGCAGCGCGTCCAGCGTGCGTTCGATCTCGAAGCGCGCCGCGCCGAGTCGGTCCGGCACCACGTCGTTCAGCTTCATCGACTTGCTGGCGTCGAGGACGAAGGCGACATCGATGCCGAGCGCCTTCACCGATTCCTCCGACGTGCCCCAGCGCGGCCGTGCGATGGCGACCACCAACAACGTCGCCGACAGCACCACGAGCCCGGCACGCACCACGTCGCGCGCGATCGGCGCCACGTCCGAGACGCGCCCCAGCGGACCCAACCGCGCGAGGTCACGGCGTCGCGCCGCGCGCCACTGCACCCAGAAGATGAGGCCCAGCAGGAGCACCAGGACGCCCACCGCGACCAGCGGGATCCCCGACGCGCCCCAGCTCAGCGTGTCGGCGCCGGAGAGCTGCGCGAGCGCGTTCGTTAGATGGCCATCGAAATAGTCGACGAGGGCAGGCGCGCTCATGACATGACGCTCCTGAAGAGGCTCAGGCGGAGGAGCCACTCCAACCCGAGGAGGCCGAGCGCGATGTAGAGCGGCCACTCGAAGACGTCGACCTTGGGCTGCTCGATCTTCGACTCGAAGGCCGTGCGCGCCAGATCCGCGATGTCTTCCTTGAACTTCTCGCCGCTGTAGCTCTCGTAGTACTTCCCGCCGGTCGACCCGGCGATCTCTTTCAAGAGGTCGGGGTCGGTCGCGAAGGGCTCGTCGGGGGCCTCGTAGATCGGCACGCCCTGGGCGGTGATGAGCTGGCGCCCCAGCGCGTCCAGGCGCGGCACGTACATCTCGCCCTTGCCGCCGACCTGGAAGGTGTAGACGCGCATGCGCTCGTCCGGGGGCAGGTCGCGGAGGTGCCGGGCGATCGACGCGGCCGGCGTGGTGCCGCCCATCTCTTTGCCGTCGGTGATGAGGACGATGATCTTCGAGTCGACGTCCTTCTTCTTCGAGAGCTGCGAGTACGCGCGGCGCAGCGCGTCCCCGATGGCCGTGCCGCTGCCGTCGACCGTGCAGCCATTGCTGCAGCGGCCGTCCGACGTCCGCGGGCCCTTGTCGAGGACGAGCTCGTTGAGACTCCGGATGAGGCGCGCGTGGTCGTGGGTCATCGGATAGCGGACCCAGGCCTCCTGCCCGAAGATGATGAGGCCGATCTGATCGGCGCTCGACTTGTTGCGCTCGACGATGAACTGCTTCAGCACCTCGCGCGCCGTCTCGAAGCGGTTCTTCGGGGTCTCGCCCTTCTCGAGGAGGCTCGACAGATCCTTGGCCGGCATGTCGACCGCGTACATCGAGCGCGACATGTCGAGGAGCAGGAGGATGCCGACCCCCTCGCCGGTGCGGACCTCTTCGCCCGGCACGCGCGGCCGCGCCAGGGCCAGGGACACCGCCACGACGGCCAGGATGCGCAGCGCGTCGGGCACCCACCAGAGGGCCGTGCGCAGGCTCGGCACCGCGACGAACGGCGCGGCCGACGGCACCGGGATGCGCCCCTTGCCGCGCCGCGAGACCACGCGCCACACGAGGAACGGCACGATGAGCAGGACGAGGAGGAACCAGGGTGCGCCAAGCGTCATCGGACGGCCTCCGGCGCGCGCACGACCTCGGTGTCGGCCCACATGTCACCGAGTCGCAAGGTCAGCGGGTGTTGGCGCAGGACGAGCCACTCCAGAGGGAGCGTGAGCGGCCAGACCAGGAAGAGGAGGTTGCGGCGTACCCGCAGGTCCAAAGGCGGCGTGGTCTGTCGCACGTCGCGCATCGCGACCCGGAGACGCAAGAGCTTCTTGCCCGGGCTCGCGCCGAGCGCGTCGCGGAACGCGAGCAGGAGCCCGATGAGGATGAGCGCCAGGAAGCCGAGCTCGATGTGCCCGGTCACCCAGAGGAAGCCCATGAGGAGGAGACCGAGGGCCCCGGCCAGGAACCCGTCGATGACCCCGGCCATCACGCGCTGTCGCGAGGACGCCGCCTCGAGGCGCACGACCTCCTCGGTCTCTTCGCGCTTGGGCGGCTCCCAGGTGTCGGTCACGATCTTCCGGACGACCGGCGACTTCTGGCGCGCGTCGTCCTCGGCCGGCATGAGGCGCGCGAACTTCACGAGGTCGGCGTCGTCGAGCAGGGCCTCGATCTCGCGCGGCGCGACCGTCTTGAGATCGAGGCTCGGCAGGGTCGCGATGAGCTCGCGCGAGGTCATCTCGAGGGCGTCGATGCTGTAGCGGCCCGACAGGTACTCGCGCAGCGCGTCGATCGTCCGAGCGAGGCGCAGGGCCCCGTCGAGCTCGGCGCCCGAAGCACGGTCGATGGCATCCAGGCGCTCGATGGCGACCTCGATCGCGGGGCGCGGCGGCGGGGCCGGGCGCAGTTTGTCGAAGCGCGAGCGCAGGGCGAGGAGGATGATCCACGTCGCCAACGCCGCGAAGACCAGCGCCCCGCCGACCGACAGCGCCCACACCAGCGCCCAGTTGGTCGTGATGACGTCGACCGGCAGCGGCGCCTTGCCGAGCGCGGGGTCGGCCTCGTTCTCGAGGAAGCCGCGGATCATGACACGCACCGGCGCGGTCTTGACGCTGCCCTCGACGTTGCTCGGCGTGCGGTAGGGGATCTCGATGCCCGGGACCTTCTCGATTCCCATGCGCACCGGCACGATGGTCCAGCGCCAGGTCACCCGCTTCTGGGGCCCGTTGACCTCCTCGCGACCCGGCAGCACCGGCCCGAGCTCGAAGGTGCCGACGGCTGGCAACATGGGCGGGAAGAGCACCGTGTCGCGCTCGGCGATGGCGGTGATCTCCAGGACCAGCGGCTCCCCGAGCTTCACCTCGAGCGGCCTGCCGTCGGGCGTCGCGGGACCGGCCGACGGCGCGGCGGCGCCCGCGGGATCGAGGGTCGCCTTGGGGACCACGCGCACGGTGAGGTCGACCGCCGGGGCGGCGGGGATCGCCAGGCCCGCGTCGGGCGCGGGGCTCGGCGAAGGGGCCGGGGCTGGTGCGACCGGTGTCGGGACGACCGGATCGGGTGCGGCGCCGACGAGCAGCGCCATCAGCAGCGGGAGCGCGCCCATCAGTGCCTCCTCGCGCGGAGCTCGAAGAACTGGACCAGCGCCTTGGCGTAGCTGCCACCGGTCTCGACCTCGATGGCGTCGAGCTTCTGCTTCCGGAAGAGGTCGCGGAGGTCTTTCCGCTGCTGATCGGCGTTGGCCGCGTAGCGCTCGCGGAAGCGGCGCGAGTCGGTGTCGACCCACACTTCCTGCCCGCTCTCCAGGTCTTGAGCCAGGACGAGCCCCATCCGGGGGAGCTCGCGCTCCATCTTGTCACGCACGACGATCGGCACGACGTCGTGACGGCGCGACACGATGGTCAGCGCCTTCTCGAACGAGGCCGGCGGCGCGAGGAAGTCGGACACCACGAAGACGATGGCCTTGCGCGATCCGATGCGCGTCATCCAGCCCAGCGCCTCGTCGAGACGCGTGCCGCGCGCCTGCGGCTTCCACGTGAGCACGTCCGAGATGAGGCGCAGGACGTGCTTCTTGCCCTTCTTCGGGGTCACGATGTGCTCGACCGTCTCGGTGAACATGGCGAGCCCGACGCGATCGTTGTTCTTCGTCGCCGAGAACGCCAGGAGGGCCGCCAGCTCGGCCGCGACCTCGCGCTTCATCTGCAGGTTGGACCCGAAGCGCAGGGACGCCGAGGCATCGACCAGCAGCATCACGGTGAGCTCGCGCTCTTCCACGAAGCGCTTCACGAACGGCTCGTTCGAGCGGGCCGTCACGTTCCAGTCGATGAAGCGGATCTCGTCGCCCGGCTGGTAGGGGCGCACCTCGTCGAAGCTCATGCCACGGCCCTTGAAGACCGAGTGGTACTGGCCGGCGAGCTGCTCGTTCACCTTGCGGCTGGTGACGATCTCGATCTTGCGGATGCGCGCCATGAGCTCGCGATGATCGATCGCCGAGCCGGTGTCGTCGGGCTCGAAGATGTCGTCGCTCGGTCGAGCGCGCGTTGTGCGAACGTTGGCCACGGCGCGCCTCTCAGGGGACCTCGACCAGCTCGAAGAGGCGACGCACGAGATCGTCGGAGCCGAGGTTCTCGGCTTCGGCCTCGTAGGTCGGGATGACGCGGTGGCGCAGCACATCCAGCCCAATCGACTTCACGTCCTCGGGCAGGACGAAGCCGCGGTGCTTCAGGAAGGCATGGGCGCGGGCGGCGCGGGCGAGGA
Organism: Deltaproteobacteria bacterium; assembly: GCA_016792665.1. Lineage (GTDB taxonomy): Bacteria > Myxococcota_A > UBA9042 > PHBI01 > PHBI01 > WYBB01. The sequence continues at coordinate 11,299 of JAEUKJ010000470.1, forward strand.
AGATGGTCGCGCGCGGCGAGGCGCCGAACTCGATGAGGCCTTTCAACTGCCCCTTGCCGACGGTGCCGGGCTCGCGCGTGGCGAAGACGAGGTCGACGATGTACTGCTTGATGCGCTCGTCGAGGTAGACCTGCGAGACCACGTTCTTGGCCTTCGCGAGGCGGTCCAGCGTGACGACCGAGCGCGGCTCGCGGAAGGTGTCGCCGGTCATGAGGTCGAGGATCTTCCGCTCTTCGTCGCGGGTCGGGTAGGGGACGACGACCTTCAGCATGAAGCGGTCGGTCTGCGCCTCGGGCAGGGGATAGGTGCCCTCCTGCTCGATCGGGTTCTGGGTCGCCAGCACGAGGAACGGATCGTCGAGCTTGAAGGTCGTGTCGCCGATGGTGACCTGACGCTCCTGCATGGCCTCGAGCAGCGCCGACTGCACCTTGGCGGGGGCGCGGTTGATCTCGTCGGCGAGGACGATGTTGGCGAAGATCGGGCCCTTGCGGGTCGCGAAGCCGCCGGTCTGCTGGTTGTAGATCATCGTGCCGATGAGGTCGGCCGGCAGCAGATCCGGGGTGAACTGGATGCGCTGGAAGCGCGCCGCGATGGTCTGGGCGACGGTGTTGATGGCCGTCGTCTTGGCGAGGCCGGGCACGCCTTCGAGCAGCACGTGGCCGCCCGTGAGGATGCCGATGAGGATGCGCTCGACCATGGCCTGCTGGCCGACGATCACCTTCTGCACCTCGGAGGTGACCTCGTCGACGAACGCGCTCTCGGCCTTCACGAGGTCATTGACGACACCGATGTCCTGACGCATGCGACCCTCTCCGTGCGCTCCTGCTCTGGGGCAAGGAGCGCAAAAGTCCTGTCACGTGGGTGAGTTCGCCGGCAACCTGGCCCCGCCAGGTGCGAACTGCCCGTCGCGTCCGTCGCGACCCCCACGGTTCTCATCGCCGCCCTTCCGCCATCCCGCGGAGAGCGACGCGGGGCCGACAACCGCGCCCCGCTCGAAGTCCATTCCCCGCTCTCGCGAGCGGCGCGGGCTATATAGGGAGCTTCCCCGACGTGGGCAAGACCCCATGCTTGACGTCTCGGCGGGCAGCCCCTAAACGCTGCGCGCCGAGCTGCTGAAAAGGGTCATCTGCGGCGTCGCTCGGGACGAGGCGTCGTTGCCGCGGGCCACCAGCCCGCCTCACGCCTTCGTCTTTCCGGCTGCTTGCATCTGACCCTTCTCGAGCAGCCCGCGCTTCTCGCGTGAACCGGAGCCGATCCCCCATGAGCGACAACCCGCCCCCCGACGTCCGCGTCGTCCTCTGCAGCTGCCCGCCCGATCACGCGGAGCGCATCGCGCGGACCGTGCTCGAGGAGCGGCTGGTCGCGTGCGTCAACGTGGTGTCGGGCGTGAAGAGCCTCTACTGGTGGAAGGGCGAGATCCAGGACGACTCGGAGACCCTCCTGGTCATCAAGACCCCGACCGACCGCTACGCCGAGCTCGAGAAGCGGCTCATCGAGATTCACCCGTATCAGGTGCCCGAGGTCCTCTCCCTCGATGTGGTCGACGGGTCGCGCAGCTACATCTCGTGGGTCCGGGAAGCCGCTCGCTGTTAGGCAGGGCCCCCCGCGCATCCTCGAGCTTGCCATGCGGGCGCCTTTCTTATAAAGGCGGACCTCCGTGTCGTTTGACGCGGTCGCAAACGAGGGTCTGATGAGCACGCTCACCGCCGACATCCAGAAAGACATTCGCCTCATCGAGCGGAATCTCGCCAAGGGCTTCCTCTCGCGGGCCGCCGCCGACAAGATCAACAAGGATCTGCCCGACGTCGCCGACAAGGGTGACTGGCGCTCGATCGACGGGCTCGACGCGGCTGATGACGGCGCGGACGACGACGAAGACGACGAGGGCTGAGCCTTGAGCACGCCCGACGGCAAGACGACGGCGCTCGGCGACATCGACTTCTCGACCTTCGTCATCTCGCTCGGCAGCAACGCCGCGCTGCAGATGGACCCGGCCGGTGGAGCTTTCGATCTCGCGCTTGCCAAGCAGACGATCGACATCCTCGCGATGCTCGAGCAGAAGACCGCCGGCAACCTCACGCGTGAAGAGGACGACCTCCTTCGCGGCCTCCTCTATCAGTCGCGCCTCGCCTGGTTCGAGGCGTCGAAGTCCTCCTGAACGATGCGCGGCGGCGGCCGCGATGGGCACGAGCTGCGCGTTTCGAGCGGGCACGGGCTGCGCGTTCCGCGTGGTCTCGCGCGTGGACTCGTGGGCGTATCGGCCCTCCTCCCGCTGATCCTCGGGGGATGCCCCGAAGAGCGGCTGCCCGGCTACTATAGCCCGGTCGAGCTCGACCCCTCGCGCGAGACGGATGCGCGCGCGGGAGAC
>JAEUKJ010000532.1 GCA_016792665.1 Deltaproteobacteria bacterium
AGGCGGCCCACGACAACGAGGCAAGGCGACCCAACAGGAAGCGTCCGGAGTCGGATGCCTCCGCCGACCTCCGCAGGCCGGCCTCGAGCAACGCTCGGGGCCGCCCGAGGACCGAGGCGGAGGCGCCGACCCGGGCGCGCCCGGTGACCGCACCATCCAACCCGCGCACGACGCCGCCATCGTTCGCCCACCAAGCCCGATGCCCAGAGCAAAGCTCGGGGCATCGAGCGCTCCCCGCCCTCCGCCGTCCGCCCTCCGAGCGCCCCAAACTCAGTCGATCGCCACCCAGGCGAAAGCGCGAGCCCCGAGCCCAGGCACCGTGATCGTCGTGTCGTCGCTCACCAACGCCCCGTCGAGACCCTCGCTCACGAGCACTCGCGGCACCGACGTCGCACTGACCGGTACCGCAAAAGCAGGCACCGGCTCCTTGTCGACGTTCACCAAGACGAGGACCCGCGAAGCCTTGCCGTCAGCGCCCTTCAGGCTGCGGACGAACACGACCACGCCCTTGCCACCCTTGACGTCCAACCGCGTCTGGTCGCCGCGACGCATGACCTCGCTCCCCTTCCGCGCCGCAATCAGCTTCGCGTACAGGTTCATGAGCGACCCGGGATCAGCAGCCTGCGTCGCGACATCGACGCCGGCGCCCTCGTCATCCATCGACCACCATGGCGTGCCCGTCGTGAACCCGTGGGTCGGCGCCTCGGCCGTCCACCGCATCGGCGTGCGCTTGTTCTCGTCCTCGCGAGCGGCCCCACCGATCATCCCGATCTCCTCGCCGTAGTACACGAAGGGCGTGCCCGGCGACGCGAGCATGATCGCCGCCGCCACGCGCAGCTTGAGCGGGTCTTTCATCATCTCGCGCGCGACCCGCGGCATGTCGTGGTTGGTGAGGAACGGCGCCTCGAAGCCGCGGTCTTTGACCACATCGGCGCTGCGGTCGAGCATCTGGTTCAAGCGCGAACGCACCCCGTCGCGGGCCGTCTCGACAATGCCTGCGGCCATGTCGAACGAGAACGCCAGGTGCAGCTCGTCGCCGTCGCCGGCATAGGCCGACTGGTCCTCGACCGAGGTCCACGCCTCGCCGAGCAGCAAGGTCCCTGGGTGCTTCGCGTCGATGCGCTTCCTCAGGCCCTTCAGGTACGCATGCGTCTCGGCCGTGTCCGCGGTCTCGCCGCCGTTCTCGGTCGGCTTCTCGATGAGATAGCGGATCGCGTCGATGCGGAACCCGGCCAGGCCCTTGCCAACCCAGAAGGACATGATGTCCTCCATCTCGTGCTGGACCTCGGGGTTAGCCATGTTCAGGTCGGGCATCCCGCTCCAGAAGAGCCCGTAATAGAACTCGTTTCCGAGCGAGTGCCAAAGCGGGCCGCCGTCCCAGGGGCGCGACCAACCGTCGAGGGCCTTGTCGCTCCAGAGGTACCAGTTGCGCTTCGGGTTGCCCGGACCCTTCCTCGACTCCAAGAACCAGGGGTTCCGATCCGAGCTGTGGTTCAAGAGCAGGTCGATGATGATCTTGATGCCGCGCTCTTTGCCGGCCGCGACCAGCGCATCGAGGTCGGCCATCGTCCCGTACTCGGGGTTCACGTCGCGGTAATCGATGACGTCGTAGCCGTGGTAGCTCGGCGACGGGTGGATCGGCATCAACCACACGAGGTCGGTGCCGAGCGTCTTCAGGTGGTCGAGCCGCTGCACGATCCCCTTGAAGTCGCCGATGCCGTCCCCGTTGGTGTCCTGGAACGAGCGCACGAAGATCTGATAGCCGACCGAGTCGTGCCACCACGGCGTGGGCGTCGCGACCTTGGCCGCGGCATCGCCCTCGACCTTGGCCGCAGCATCGCCCTCGACCTTGGCCGCGCCATCGCCCTCGACCTTGGCACCGCCATCGACAGCAGCCTCGGCCTTGCTGCCAGCATCGCTCGGCGCCTCGGCCTTGCCACCAGCATCGCTCGGCGCTTCGACCTTGGCCCCGGCGTCGTCCAGGACCTTGGCGTCGCCCTCGACCTTCGACTTGCACCCCGTGCCGAGGCTCAGCGCCGCGACCGCCAAGACCCCGAAGAGCGCACCGCGATCGAGCCTCATCCCTTCACCCCACCCGCGGTGAGCCCGCCGACCAGGTTCTTCTGCAGCGCGAAGAACAGCGCCATCACCGGCACCGACACGATGATCGATGCCGCCGCGAACTTGCCCCACTCGACCGACTGCTCACCGACGTACGCGTAGATCGTGACCGGCAGCGTGAATGACGTCGGCTCTTCCATGAGCGTGAACGCGAGCACGAACTCGTTCCACGCCGTCATGAACGAGAACAGCGCGGTCACCGCCACGGCCGGCATCGAGAGCGGCAGGATGATGCGCCAGAAGATCGTGAACTGGCTCGCGCCGTCCATGATGGCGCTCTCTTCCAGGTCCTTCGGGATGGTGTCGAAGTAGCCCTTCAGCATCCACACCGAGAACGGGATGGCCGTCGTCGCATACACGATGATGAGGCCCAACGACGCGTTCAAGAGGCCGAGCGACTGCAGGATCAGATACAGCGGCACCATCATCAAGACACCCGGGAACATCTGGCTCACGAGGAAGGCCATCAACCCCGCCTTGCGCCCCGCGAAGCGGAAGCGCGAGAATGCGTAGGCCGCCGTCGTCGCGAGGAAGATCCCGAGGATGGTCGTGGCCACCGAGATCACCACCGAGTTCAGGAGCTGCCTCCCGAAGAGCCAGTCGCCGCGCGCGTTCGTCGCCGACACCACCGCGTAGAAGTTGTCGAGGCTCCACTCCTTCGGAAACGGATTCAGCGACGCACTCGCCCCCGAGTTCCCCGGCGACAGCGCGATGCGCAGCACGATGAAGAGCGGGTAGAGCGTGACCAGGGTCACCATGATGAGGGTGCCGTGGGTCGCGATGGTCCCCCAGAGCGTGCCCTTCTGCGAGGTCGACTCGGACTCGCCGCTCATTCGAAGGCTCCTTCCGTGGCGCGCGTGATGCGGTTCTGCATCCACCCATACAAGAGCAGGATGACGAAGATGAGCAGCGAGTAGGCCGCCGCCAGGCCGAAGCGGTTCAGCACCTTGAAGGCGTAGTAGGCCTCGGTCACGAGGATGTTCGTCTCGTTCTCGGGGGCGCCGCCACTCACGAGGTAGATGACGTTGAACATGTTGAAGGTCCAGATGACGCCAAGGATGATGGCCGGCACCAGGGCCGGCTTCAACAGCGGCAGCGTGACCTTCCTGAACTTCTGCCAGCGCGTCGCGCCGTCGATGTCGGCCGCCTCGTAGAGGTCCGTCGGGATCGACTGCAGGGCGCCGAGCGTCACGACCATCATGAACGGGAAGCCGAGCCACGTGTTCGTCGTCAGCGCCGCGATGTAGTTGCTGGCGAAGCTCGAGCCCGCGCCGAGCCAATTGACCGGCTCGATGCCGAAGACGTCGAGGAGCCCGTTCACCGCGCCGAACTGCGGGTTGAACATCGACTTCCAGATGAGCGCGGTGATGTAGTTCGGCACCGCCCACGGCACCACCAACAAGACCCGATAGAGCCCCTTGAACGTGAGGTGCTTGCGGTTCAGGACGAGCGCCAGCGACACGCCGATGACCACGTGCAGGACGACGTTGCTCAGCGTCCAGAGGATCGTGAACCCGGTCGTCGAGTAGAACGTCGTGTGCGCGGTCGCGGAGGGCGCCAAGATCTCGGTGAAGTTCGAGAGCCCCGTGAACTCGCCGTTCGAGAAAAAGGCCAGCGCCACGCCCATCACGAACGGGATGAAGACGAGCACGATCATCCCGATCATCGCCGGGAAGACGTAGAGGTACGTGCCGGGCTGCTCGCGCACGCCGCGCGCCACCGACGCCATACCCGGCCCGGCCGCGAACCCGCACAGCGCCGCGACCAACGACGACCAAAGCCAGAGCCCGGTCGAGCTGCCCGCGAGCCCCGGCCCGAGCGCGATGAGCAAGGCCAAACCGGCCGCCGCCGCGAAGCCCAGGCGCTCGGGATTGCCAAAGGCCTTCTGCAGCCCGGCGGCCCAGCGACCCAACGTCGCATTGATCAACGCCGAAGGCCTGGCGGAGCCAGGCTGCCCACGGCTGATCGCCTTGCCAAGTGACTGCTTCACTTTCGAGGTCGTTCGCTTCGGAACGATCTCATCGCTTACTGGTGCGCGCTTCGGCAGGAAGCTCACGCCGAGCCCGAAGACCACCGCCAGCAGCAGCCCGAGCCACACCATCGTGCCTGGGACCGAGGGCGGCGGCGTCGTCACGCGCTCGGAGATCCGCACCAGTCCGAGGTACTCCGAGCCCTTCACCACCGGTGCGAACGCCGCAAAGAGCGCCTGCCCGTCGTCGCCCAGCTCGGCCGCCGCGAAGCGCCGGTCCGCCGGGATCGGCTGCTTCTTCGCGTGGTAGTCGTCGAGCTCGGCGCTGCGGTTCAAGAGGTCCTGCGCGAACGCCGCCGCGTCGGCCGGCTTCGCGATCGCGTCCAGCACCTTGTCGACCGCGACCTTCGATCCCACCGAGATCCCGAAGTCGTCGGTCCCGCCCGCGGTCACGACGTGCACCGAGGCGAGCCCGTCGGTCAGCGTGTTCACCGCCTCGGGCGCGCCGTTGGCGACCGCCTTCGCCAGCGCATCCACGCGCTCTCCGACCCGGGTCTCGACCAGCCGTCGGAACCCGCGCGCATCATCCCAGCGCGTGAGGCCGACCGCCGCGCCGCCGATGGCGACGACCAACAGCGCGGTCGTCACCGCATCGGCGATGCGTTCGTAGGGGCGTCGCGAGGGCCGTGGCGTCGATTCGGGGACCATCACGCTGACCTCACTGCGGCTTTTCGGCCTTGCCGATGTCGCCCACCATCTTGGCCTGCGCGCGCTTGAGCTCGTCCGCCGGCTTGCGATCTTCGACGAAGATGCCCGCCGAGATGGCCGTGTCACCCGGCGTCCAGAGGAGCTGCATCTCGGGCGAGGAGTCCATGAGCACCGCGTTCTGGGCCTGGTCCATGAAGACCTTCATCGCCGGGTCGGCGGCCGCGCCCTCGGCCAGCACCGCGGCCTGACAGACCGGCTGCTTGCCGAGGTTCATGCGCACGCGCGCCGAGTCGGCCCCGGCCAGGTAGAGCGCCGCCTCGAGGGCCGCTTCCTTCTTGGTCGAGGTCTTGGTCACGAAGACCGCCTCGATGCCGAGCATCGGCTTGGGGGTCTTGCCCTGCACGGTCGGGATGGTGGCCATGCCGTAGTCGACGTTCTCGATCTCGGCGCGGAACCACGGGCCGTTGAAGACGACCGCCGCGTTCCCTTCGTTGAACAGCGACGTCACCATGAAGCCCGAGATGCCCTTGGGCAGGACCTTTTCTTTCATGTGCAGGCCGCGCACGTATTCCAACGCCGCGAGGTGGCCGGGCGAGTCGAAGGCCGGCACGTGGTTGTCGTCGAAGATGACCCCGCCGAAGGCGTGGATCCACATCGCGTGGAAGTAGAGGCCACCGGCCTGATAGACGATGCCGTAGCGCTCGTCCGGCTTCTGCAGCGGCTTCACCTTCTCGACGAGCTCTTCCATCGTCGTGGGCGCCTCGGGCAGGAGCTTCTTGTTGTAGAACATCACCAGCGACTTCATCGCCAGCGGCAGCCCGTAGAGGTTCTTGCGGTAGACCAGCGCTTTGACCGACTCGGGCAGGAACTGCTTGAGATACTCGCCGTCGACCTTGCCGGAGAGCGGCTCGAGGACGCCCTTCTCGACCCAGTTGCCGATCATGTTGTGGGCGAACACGAAGAGGTCCGGCCCCTGGCCGCGCGGCACGGTGATGGTAACCTTGTCGACGAAGGGGTCGTAGGGGATCGCCTGCGAGCGGATGCGGACGCGCTTCTGCGAGTTGTTGAAGGTGTCGACGACCTTGTCGAAGGCCTCGAGCTCGCCCGCGCGGTACGAGTGCCAGAGCACGACCTCGGTGGTCTCGCCCGCGCTCGCATCGCCGGCCGGGGCTGCCGCCGCATCCGCCGCCGGGGCCGCGCCCGCGTCGGGCGCCGGGGTCTTGGCCGCGTCTGCCGCAGGGGCCGCCACATCGCCTGCGGGGGTCGGGGGCGCTGCGTCCGCGGCGGGAGCCGGCGTCGCTGCGTCCGGGGCGCCGGGCTTGGGCTCGGACTTGCCGCACGCGACGAACGCGAGCGCGCTGCACATGATGACGATCGATTTACGCATGACTATCCTCGGGTGCTGTGCCCGATGGGGGCAGGGTGGGGGTCGAGGGTCAGGTTCACCCCGGACGCGTCGAAGACGTGGAGCTTCTGGGTGTCGACACCGAGCGGCAGCGTGTCGCCGACGCCGACCGGCTGGTCGCCCGGCAACCGCACGACCAGCGTGATCTTGGACTCGGGGCCGCCGACCTCGACGTGCGCGAAGATCTCGGAGCCCATGAGCTCGACGTGGATCACGCGGCCGCTGCCGATCGAGCCCTCGTTGGCGGCACCCGTACCTGAGCTGCGCCCATCTGCGGCACCCGCACCTGAGCTGCGCCCATCTGCGGCCGCGGCACCTGAGCTGCGCCCATCTGCGGCGGACGCCAGACCCTGCGGCCTCACGCCCAGCGTGACCGGCCGTTCCAGCGCACCTGCCGCCTTCAAGCGCTCGGCGTGCTCGGGAGCCAGCGGCACATCCAGTCCGGGCGCCACGAAGTGCAGGACGTCGCCGACGCCATTGAGACGCCCATCGATGAAGTTCATCGCCGGGCTGCCGATGAAGCCCGCGACGAAGCGGTTCTTCGGCCGCAGATAGACCTCCATCGGCGACGCGAACTGCTGGACCTCGCCCATCGACATGACCGCGATGCGGTCGGCGAGCGTCATGGCCTCGACCTGGTCGTGCGTCACGTAGACCATGGTCGCGCCGACGCGCCGATGCAGCGCGGCAATCTCGAGGCGCATCTGCACGCGCAGCTTGGCGTCGAGGTTCGAGAGCGGCTCGTCGAACAGGAAGACCGCGGGTTGCCGCACGATGGCGCGCCCCATGGCGACGCGCTGGCGCTGCCCACCCGAGAGCGCCTTGGGCTTGCGATCGAGGATGCCCGACTCGGCGAGCCCGAGCATCTGCGCCGCGGCGTCCACGCGCGTCCGGATCTCCTCCTTGCTGGTCTTTCGCAGCTCGAGCCCGAAGGCCATGTTCTCGCGCACGGTCATGTGCGGGTAGAGCGCGTAGCTCTGGAAGACCATGGCGATGTCGCGGTCGCGCGGCGGCACGTTGTTGACCACGCGCCCGCCGATCTTCAGCGTGCCCGAGGTGATGTCCTCGAGCCCCGCGATCATCCGCAACGTCGTCGTCTTGCCGCACCCCGAGGGCCCGACCAGCACCACGAACTCGCCGCTCGCGATGGAGAGGTCGATGCCCTTCACCGCCTCCATGCCGCCCGGATAGCGCTTCCAGACCTTCTCGAGGACGACGTCAGCTGCCGCCCTCGATGGGCGAAGGTCAGGTGGGGTCGCCCTTGTGTTTCCCGTGAGAGTCACGCCCTACTCCTCGATCGTCACGGTGGTGAGCTTCGCCATGGAACCCGACGGGTCCGGCCGATCGGCGAAGATATCGCGCACGCGCACGCGCCGCGTCCCGTCGACGGGCACCGTGTAGCCGCGGTTGGTGAGCGGGTACTCCTCGGTCCCGCCCCAGCCGAGCCCAGCGTGCCCGATGGTGTACTTGTACTGGAGGCCCGTGCCCGGCACGAAGGTCGACGCGAGCGTGTAGACGTGGTCGCCCGCGGTCTTGTCTGGCGCCACGCCGTCGTCCTTCATCATGATCGTGTTCGGGGCCCAGTTGGCGAAGGCCTCCTGGTTGCCGACGATCGACGGCTCACCCGCGCCGGTGGGCGGCGGCGGGTCGGTCAGCGTGATGAACTGGTTCAGCGGGATCGACACGCCGGTCGCGTCGAGCTCCAGGATGACGGTCACGAGCTTGGTCGGATCGGCGAAGACCACCTGCGTCCCGAGGTTCGGCGCCGTGTCGACCACCTGGCCACCGTCCACCGCGAGCACCGCGATCTCCAGCGGATCGCCGACCACCATGCCGAAGTCCGCGAGCAGGAAGCTCAGCTCGAGGAGGGTCCCGCCGGCCACCGGCCCGCCCAGCGCGACCGTCGCCTCGACCCCGCCCCAGCCACCGCTGCCATCGGCCTTCTGCACGGTCGCCACCGGGACCGCCCCGCTGAAGTCGATCGCGATGCGCCGCGCCGGCCCGCCCGAGGCGAACACGACGTTCGTGCCCTCTTTCGTCTGCGTGTTGAACGGGTCCTGCACGAGCTCGGTGCCGCTCATGTGTCCCTGGCTCGTGTAGATCACGATCTGATAGTCACTCTCGATTTTCGCCGAGAGGTCCTCGCGCAGATCGATCCCGAGGTACACCTTGCCGGCCGCGTCATAGCCGAACAGCACCCGCGCGATGTCGTCGTTCGGGTCGGCCATGGCCCCGCTCGAGTCGCCGTCGAAGAAGATGCCGCCGGGCGGCACCCACTCGTTGTCCGGCGAGATGAGTCCGTCCAGCACCGGCGCCTTGGTGAACGGCCCCGACAGGCGCACTGGCTCGGGCTGCAAGATCGGCGGGAAGGCCGGCACCGCCACGGGCGCCAGCCCCTCGGCGATGAGCGCCAGGTTCAGCTCGGTGTAAGCCGCGGTGAGCTGCGCGCGGAAGATCTCGTCGAACGGCGAGTCGTCGCCGCCGGCCGCCGTCTGGTCGCTGCCGTACCACCAGAACCAGTCGCTGCCCTCGGCCGAGAGCACGTTGCGCCACGCCTTCCACCAGTGCAGCTTCGCGCCGTTGCCACCGTCATCGGCCGGCGGCGTCAGATAGCTCGCGGGCATCCCGATCTTCGGCACGAGCGCCGCCTTGGCCGCCTCGAGCTCGTCTCGCGCCGTGCGCAGGTAGATCCAGGCGAGGTTCTCTTCGGCCTCGCCGATCCACGTGTCGAGGCGCCCGCCGATCCACGACCCGGGGATGAGCCCCTCGTACTCGGGCATCGCGTTCACCGGATGCGCGGGCACGTGGCGTGCCGCGTTGCCGTCCAGGTGCTCGCTGCCGGTCACCGTGATGATCGACCCGTTGTCGTAGGCGCCTTCCAGGGCCGCGTAGAGCCCGTTCAAGAAGACCTTGGCGTCGTGGTCCTGGAGGTACCACTCCCACGCGTTCTCGCCGTCGAGGATGACCGACAGCAAGCGCCCGCGCTCGCCGAAGCGCGGCGCCTTGCCGAGGACCGAGGTCACGAAGTCGGCGACGTTCGCGGCCGGCGGGTTCGACTGGTAGAAGAAGCCGACCTTGTCCGAGATCTCGGTGTCGCGGAACACGATCATGAGCTCGTCGTCGGTTGCCCCGCCGTCACCGACCACGAGGTCCTTGTCGACCTTGTAGCCTTCGAGGTGCGTCGCGCCGGGCTTGCCGCGGTCAAGCACCTGCCGGTCCGTGGCGATCCAGTCGATGCCGTTGTCGACCAGGGCCGGCACGATCTGCTCGGCCACGGCCCCCTCGGACGGCCACATGCCGCGCGGCGCGCGCCCAAAGACGCTGGTGTAGTACTCGACCGCCATCGCGATCTGCAGCGCCGCGTCGCCCGGGCGCTTGAACGCAGGGCTCGGCATCGGGTCGGCGGGCTGGCCGACCTTGGCGAGATCGGTGTCGAACAAGAGCGGCAGGATCGGGTGGAAGAACGGCGTGGTCAGCACCTCGACCTGCCCATTCGTCCCCGTCCAGCCCATCGTCTTGTGCACCTCGAAGACCCCGCGCATGATCTCGTAGCTCTCGGCCACGAGCCGGTTCGCGAGGGCCTCGAGGCGGAGGAGGCGCTCGCTCTCGGCGACCTCGGGATCGGTGTAGCGCAAGGCCAGCGTGAAGTGGCCGGTCTCGTCGCGCACCACGACGTCGCTCAGATCGACGACCACGTCCTGGCCGTTGTCGCGATAGACCGTGACCGGGCCGCGCAGGAAGTCGGGGTCCATCCATGCGAGCTCGAACCACACCTTCAAGAGCGCCAGGTCCACCTGCGTGTAGGTCGCGCCGGCCTTGGCGAGCAGCGTCTTGTACTCGGGGAAGAAGTCGCGCAGCGGCTCGGCGATCGACTTCAACGACCAGACGCCCTTCCAATAGCGGTCCTGCTCGAGCTCGGTCGCGGTGTTGGGCTTCGGCGTGTCCTTCAGCAGGAGGTCGACCCAGGGGTCGGTGTGGCCTTCCCACGCTGCGAGGAAGCCGGCCTCGTCGACCGTGTCGGTGGCGGTGTCGACGAAGGGACCGAGCGCGTCGACGTAGCGCTGGAGCTGCGTCAGGAGACTCGAGGTGAGGTTCACGTTGACGTGGATCTTCGGGTACCGCGCGAGCATGGCGGTCATGTCGAAGTAGTCCTTGGTCGCGTGCTTCCGGACCCACGGCCCCTGCAGCTCGTCCTTCATGGGGTCGAGGTAGCTCGGCTGGTGCTGGTGCCAGACCATGTTCAAGAACAGGGTCGACTTCACCGGCACCGTCGCCGTCAGCGTCTTGCCGTCGAGCGCGCGCAGCCCGGTCACGACGAGGTCCCAGGTCTGGGTCGTCGCGAGCGGCGGCGAGACGGTGAGCGTCACGCTCGCGCCGTCGAGCGTGAGCCCAGTGATGGTCGCGCGCGAGGCGTCCGCCCCGACGAGAGCGAAGGCCGAGGCCGAGGTGAGGAGGTCCAGGGCCGTGTCGAAGCGCGCGTGCACAGTGGCGCCGTCGGCCGACCAGACGTGCACCGCCGCGAAGGTCGGAGCGCTTGTGTCGGTGTCGCCGACCTCGACATCGTCGACGCTGTCCGTCGTGTCGGTCGTGTCGGTCGTGTCGCCGGTGTCCCCGTCGGCGACCTCGATCGTGTCCGTCGTGTCGTTGGTGTCGGGGCTCGAGGTCTCGTCGCCGCAGGCCCCACCGAGCGTCGCGAGCAGCGATGCCGCGACGAGCCGAATCCTCTGCCTCATGACCGTCCCCTCCGACTCTGGGATGGACTTTCCTCGCGGCGCGGTGCCGCGGGTGCCGCGTGGGCCCGCTCGCGCGCGTGACTGCGTCGCGCTCGGTGAGAGCGGTGTCCGGACGCGATACTTACTCCGGCAGGGCGTGCAAGGCTATCCACCCGCATGCACTTTTTCCGCGATCGACGAACGCCGTTCATGACGCGCGGCGTCATCCGATTGCGGCGAGCCGAGCCATGCGAACTCACCCACTGCGTGTGGAGAAAGGCACGGTCCGCGCATTGACCTGTGGGCGTTCGTCGGCATGATGCCGCGTGGAGGGCGACCTCACGAGCTGGCACGCTTCGTGAGTTACTCCTCCCTGCGTCGCCGCAGAGGGCCGACGGAATCCGCGAGTCGAACGATGCTGTTCGAGTTGGGTTCCACCGAGCCGAGGCCTTGCGGGTCTCGAAAAGGAGTCACCATGAAGCGTTCACTGACCTCAGCCCTTGCGGGCGCCCTCGTCACCGTCGCCGTTCCCGCCCTCGCCGCCGAGGTCGTCCTGAAGGACCCCAAGGGCGACGACAAGGGCCCCGGCACCTACACCTACCCGACCGACGCCGTGTACACGAAGGGCTCGTTCGACCTCACCGAGGCCAAGCTCGAAGAGGACGGCGACTCGATCAAAGTGACCGTCGAGCTCAACGCCAAGATCGAGGACCCGTGGGACTCGAAGGCTTGGGGTGGCAATGGCTTCTCGACGCAGATGGTCTTCATCTTCATCGACACCGACCACAAGGCCGGCAGCGGCCACGAGGACGGGCTCGCGGGCCTCAACATCAAGTTCGCGCCCGAGTCGGCGTGGGACAAGGCGCTCATCATCTCGGCGCAGGGCAATGCCCGCGTGCAGAGCGAGGTCAACGCCAAGGCCGCGGCCGTGAAGGCCGACATCGTGCTTCCCTCGGCCGTGAAGGCGCAGGGCAAGAAGCTCGTGGCGCGCTTCCCGAAGTCGAAGGTCGGCGCCCTCGCCGCGGGCTTCGGCTACCAGGTCGTCGTGCAGAGCAACGAGGGCTTCCCCGACAAGACCGACCTCCTGACCCGCAAGGTCAACGAGTACGGCGGCCAGCACCGCTTCGGCGGCGGCAACGACTACGACTGCGACCCGCACGCCATCGACATCCTGGCCGGCAAGGCCAAGGGCGAGGCGACCGAGGCCAAGGCCCAGTTCGACATGCTCGGCACCTTCACGTGTGACGCCAAGGGTGGCGGCAAGCGCGCGGTGCTCCAGATGGTCTACCCGGAGTAAGTCATCATGCAGCGCGCCCCGCTCTCGCTTGCCGTCACAGCATGCGCGGCCCTCTTCGCCACGTCCGCCGGGTCCCTCGTTTCAGGGGGCGCTCGCGCGGACAACGGCAACTTCACCGTCTCCGGCAAGATCTACTCGAAGTGGCTCTATCGGAACAACGACAAGGCCGGCGTGGTCTCGCTCGGCAACCCCTTCTGGCCCGACAACATCTCGGGCGACAACGGGGTGGCGAGCGAGCTCGAGCTGAACATCCTCGGCAAGGTCGGTGAGCACATCCAGGCGGGTGCGCGCGTGCAGAGCCGCTTCGGCGGCGTGTGGCAGGATTGGTGGGAGAACGGCGACATCGCCTACGACGCCGAGAACACCTCGGGCGAGTCGCTGGGCATGAACCGCGCGACCTACATGAAGCTGCGCGGCTATTGGATCCACGCCGAGCTGCCGATCTGTTTCGTCGATGACGTGCTCATCGGCGCCTCGGACTTCGGCATGTTCAACGCGTGGACCATCGGCAAGGTGCGCTACATCGACCGCGACAACGGCAAGGGCATCTTCGTCAACGGCACCATCGACGAGGAGTACCTGAAGTACACCGCGGCGGTCATCGCGCTGCCGAAGCTGTGGGTCGGTCCGAACTGGTCGACGGGCGTCGGCGACCCGCTCGTGCGGCTGCCGTTCTACTCGCAGGACTGGGCCTATGCGCTGAAGCTCACGAGCCGCCCGCTCGATGGCTTCACGCTGACGCTCATCAGCACGGTGACGGCGGACGCGGAGATCGACCTCACCGATCCGGACGCGGTCGGCTCCGAGAACCCGACCTGCACCGACGAGCTCGGCAACCCCATCCCGGGCTGCGCGAAGAACGGGGCCGTCGACTGGACCAACCGCTATACGAACTCGGTCACGACCCTCGAAGGGCAGATCGACTCGTGGGACGGCGGCTCGTTCAACTTCATCGGTGGACTCAGCTACCAGAGCATCAACGAGAAGGTCACCGGCAACGGCGTGCTGCTGAACAACGGCGTCTTCCCGATGGTGTACGACCCGAGCATGTTCGGCTACTTCGCGCGCGCCCGCGCCGAGTTCTTCGACATCTCGGAGAACCTCAACCTGCAGCTCGAATACTTCAACATCGGCGAGACCTTCCAGACGATCTTCGGCGCGCGGCGCGAGACCGACGTGCTCTTGACCGACGGCTTCATCGAGGGCGGTCAGATCCCCACGCTGAACTCGGCCAACGAGTTCGTCGACTTCGACGAGGCCTGGTACGAGACCATCATCGGGTGGCACGGCGGGACGGCCATCCTCGCCTACAAGAGCGACCTCGAGCTGTCCCTCGAGGGCACGTTCATCACCTACAACACGAACAAGCAGAACCGCGACGTCGAGACGAAGTTCCCCGACTTCCTCCACAGCGAGGGCTACACGGACACCGACCTCTACGACTACGCCAACGTGTACGACCGCGGCCGCGACCCGCGCTCGGTCTACCGCAAGGACCAGGACCGCATGTCCGCCATCGCGGTGCTGTCGGGCCTCTGGCACACGGGCTTCGGCAAGGAGCTCGACATCGGCTTCAAGGTCAAGTTCATCTACGACAAGGACAAGCGCTCGACGACGACGTCGGACGACGACTACCTCGGCCTCATCTCGACCAACCGCCTCTGGGTGAGCATGGTCCCGGCCGACGGCCTGAAGCTCACGGTCGGCACGCAGTTCGACTGGTGGGACGAGGAGAATCGCCGCGGCACGCTCGAGCAGGGCTACGGCGACGACACGACTTTGAAGGTCCGGCCGTGGTTCGATCTCAACTACAGCTACGAGGGGCTCACGCTGCGCTACCGGCTCGAGTACTTCCACAAGGATGCCCAGCGCGAGCGCGACACCGATCGGCTCTTCGACGTCATCCGCTCGAAGGCGAGCGTGGAGGTGGGGTGGTGAAGCGGCTCACGACGATCTCTCGACTGCTGCTCGGGGCCAGTGTCGCCTCGTCCGTCGCGGCGAGCGGCTGCGGCATCGACCCGCGCATCTGGGGCAACCTCACGTCCAGCGACTATGACACGCCGCCACCGGCCGGCGTCCAGACGGTCACCGGCGTCGCGAGCCTCATCGGCACGGGCGGCACGGTCGCCTTCTTCACCCCGGGCGGCGTGGCGCTGACGACGCAGTCGACCACCACGACCACCGACGGCGCCTTCACGACGACCTTCCCGGCGACGGCCGCGTTCGAGAACACCGTGGTCGTCTCGGCCAACGCCGCGACGGCGACCTGGGGCCTCGTGCCGCGCGTGCCGAAGAAGGCGACGGTCTACGACCCGAGCCTCACCATCGCGATGGGCACCGACGTGCCGAACGCCGAAGGTCAGGCCGCGGCCGTCACCTTCATGGCGGACCTCGACGAGGACGCGACCGCCGCCACGCTCTTGCTGCTCGCGAAAGCGCACCTGAGCCAGCCCGAGTCGACGCTGGCCTCGCTCACGCCCGACGCGGTCATCGACTCGCTGGCCGAGATCCAGGCCCTCTTCGAGGACGACGACATCCGCCTGACGCCGGTGCGCGAGATGGTCGCGCGCATCGTGGGCGGCGGCATCACGACGCGACCGGCGCTGCGTCCGTTCCCGACGACGGGGCAGAGCTACCTCGATCTCGCGGCGCTGAAGGCCGGCGCGGACTACGACGGCGACGGCACGGCCGACACCTCGACCGCGGCCTTCGACGAGGCCCTCGAGCGCGCGATGGCGTCCCTCCAGTTCGACGTCTGCTACGCGACCGATGTGATCCGTGTGGTGCTGGTGGTCGACTTCCGCGAAGGCGGCAAGGACGGCAACTGCAACGCCATCAACCTCTGGAAGTGGACCATCGACGCGCCCGACAAGCACATGTTCATCACGGGGTCCCTGCACGCCTCGACCCCGAACTGCACGGCCGACCCGGCGCCGTGCCTCGAGAACACGGTCTTCGACGCGGCCAGCCAGCAGATGGGCAACTGGAGCCCGAACACGATCCCGATGTACGACGACGGCACGCACGGCGACAAGGTCGCCGGCGACAACCTCTGGACCATCACCTTCGACCTGCCGTGGTTCGACGCCGGCGCGCCGAACGCGCGCTGGGTGCGCATCGCGTACAAGTACACGTGGGGCTCGCAGGGCGCCTTGTGGACGGGCAGCGAGGAGTGGCCGGGCAACCAGCGCATCCTCGAGCTGCGCGACATCAACGGCGACCGCATCATCACGCGCCAGGACCTCTACGGGGACGAGACCTCGAACAAGGACAAGTCGAACCTGCGATCGCCGGGCAATGGCGGCTGCGGCACGGTCCTCTGGCAGAGCGACCTGCCGAAGGAAGGTCGCAACCCGAACTGCGTCGACGACACACTCGAGTCGCAGATCGATACCAACGGGGACTGCACGCTCGACAGCTGGCCGAGTGACTTCTCGGCGGCCCCGATCACCGTGCCCTGCGAGGAGTGAGGGTGGGTCGGCGCTCGCCAGACGCGGGCCCTCCCGCCGAATGCCTCGCTGAGCGCGGTGGCCGAAGGGATCTCGTCCTGGTGGGGCGTGTGCTCTCGCCGCTGGCACTGCTGCTCGCGCCTCTGTGGGGCACGGGTTGTGCGAGCTCGGGTGCGAGGCTGATCGAGGGCGTCGTGGCGGTCGATGTGTTGCCGCTCGATGCCGTCGATCCGATCGGCGACACGCGGCTCGTGCACCCGACGCATGCGCAGGTCACGACCGCGCACTTCGACCTCGAGCGCGTGACGCTTGCGCCGAGTGCCGAGGGCTGGCGCCTCGAGGCGACCTTTGCCAAGCCGATCCCGACCCTGAAAGAGGTCCGCGCTTCGCGCGATCGGGTGGTCGAGATCGTGCCGCAGACGATCGATGTCTACCTCGACCTGGGCGACGGCGGGCACGTCGAGGCCCTGCCCGGGCGCGGCTTCCGCTTCCCGAGCACCGAGGCCTGGGACCGGGTGCTGGTCGCGACCTCGATGCCCGACACGTCGTTCGACGACGCGGTCTATGCCAAGCGCGTGACCGCGCAGGGGCGGCGCCTGGTGGCGGTCTTTCCGCGCGATGCGATCCCGGCGAGCGGGGTCCGCGGTGTGCTGGTGGTGGTGCTGGCGACCGCGCCCGAGGGCGAAGGGCGCGTGCGCGGCGTGACGTCCAGCGGCAGTGATTGCCAGGTGTGGGACGAGCAGCGCTGCCAGCTCATCGGTGAGGGCTCGGCGATCGTCGATGCGCTTTCGGTGGATGTGATCGGGCAGCGCCCGGTGGCGATGCTCTACCCCGAGGGGCAGCGTCCGAGGGCCGATGGGATCCCGGTGGTCTTCTCGCGCGCGGCATTGCTCGGAGCGGCGCCGGTCGATGCGCGGGACGTCGCCAAGGGTGACCTGGCGACGGTCTTCGATCGCGCGGGCGTGGCTCTCGGCACGGCGATCGTCCTGGACGTGGTGGGCGACACGGCGTCGATGGAGATCGTCGGCAAGGGGGCGCTCGAGGCCGCGAGCTCGGTCGTCTTCGTCCCGAAGGACAAGCGCTGATGCGGGCCGTGCACCAGGCTTGGAGGGCGTGGGTGGTGCTCGTGGGAGCGCTCGCTCTCGGTGCATGCGGGGACAGTGGCGGCGGCGACGTCGACACCTCCGACACGATCAGCGACGTCGACACGCCCGACACGATCAGCGACGTCGACACGGGCGACGACAGCGCCAGCGATGCCGACGCGATCGAAGGCGACAGCGCTAGTGACGCGGACACGAGCGACGTCGACACGAGTGGCCCGACCGCGCCCTGGTTCGAGCACGCGGTCTTCTACGAGGTCTTCGTGCGGTCCTTTCAGGACTCGGACGGGGACGGCATCGGCGACCTGCGCGGCCTCATCGATCGGCTGGACTACCTGAACGATGGGGTGGCGGGATCGGGCGATGACCTCGAGGTCGACGCGCTCTGGCTCATGCCGATCTTCACGTCGCCGAGCTATCACGGCTACGACACGACCGACTACGAAGCGATCGACCCCGACTACGGGACGATGGCCGACTTCGAGGCGCTCATCGCGGCCTGCGAGGCGCGCGGCATCAAGGTCGTCCTGGACCTGGTCATGAACCACACCGGGCGTGACCACCCTTGGTTTCTCGGGGCCCGACAGAACACCAGCGACCCGAAGCGCGGCTGGTACGTGTGGCGCGGTGACGACCCCGGGTGGAAGCAGCCCTTTGGCAGCGACGCCGTCTGGCACCGCTGGAACGACCAGTACTACTACGGCATCTTCACGAGCGGCATGCCCGACCTGAACTACCGCGAGCCCGCGGTGGTGGCCGAGATGACGCGCATCGCGAAGGGCTGGCTCGATCGCGGCGCGGCGGGCTTCCGCCTCGATGCGGCGCGCTATCTGGTCGAGAGTGCCACCGGTGGGCTCGCCGAACAGCCGGAGACACACGCCTTCTGGAAGTCCTTCCGCGCCGAGCTCGAGGCGCACGCGGCGGCGTCTTCGCTCGAGGCACCCTACCTCGTCGGCGAGGTGTGGACCTCGCGTCCGGCGGTGACGACGTACTACAGCGGCGGCACGGAGCTGCATCAGGCCTTCGACTTCGACTTGCAGAACGCGGTCTTGCAGACCGTGTCGAAGGCGCAGGCCTCGTGGCTGCGATCCGAGCTCGGGGCGCAGAAGGCCGCGGGTG
This sequence comes from Deltaproteobacteria bacterium, assembly GCA_016792665.1. Taxonomy (GTDB): domain Bacteria; phylum Myxococcota_A; class UBA9042; order PHBI01; family PHBI01; genus WYBB01. The sequence continues at coordinate 17,884 of JAEUKJ010000532.1, forward strand.
CACCGTGGACTTTCGAGGCGACCTTCCTCGGCAACCACGACCTCGACCGCGCGAGCTTCAAGCTGTCGCCGAGCGAGATCCGCGCGACGACCTTCCTGCTCCTGACCCTGCCTGGCACGCCGTACCTCTACTACGGCGACGAGCTCGCCATGCGCTCGGTCATCACCTCGGGCGACCCGGCCAAGCGCGGGCCGATGGCCTGGACCGCGACGGCGCCGCACGGCTTCACGAGTGGGACGCCGTGGCTCGCCTTCGCCCCCGAGAGCGACACGCGCAACGTGGCGACCGCGCTGGCCGATCCGACGAGCCTCCTGCACCTCACGCAGACCCTCGTCCGGACGCGCAAGGCCCACCCGGCGTTGACCAGCGGAGAACTCACGGTGCTGAGCCCGAGTGACGCGCGCCTCTTCGCGATGCTGAGGAAGACGGCGGACGAGCTCCTGCTCGTGGTGGTCAATGTGTCGAACGAGGAGGTGCCGGCCACGACGCTGGACCTTGCGGCGAATTTGGCATCGGGGACGGGAACTTGGTACATATCTCCCGTGCTCGGGGCGGTGTCTCCGCCTCAACCGATCGAGCCCGGCCAGGTCGCGACAGGGGCGGCTTGGGCTCGACACGAAGGTCGAATCTGGAAACTGCAGCGGCAGGCGACTCCGTCGGATGGCGGATCGCGCTGAGCTGAGGCGGGCTCACGGGAGCTCGCGACAACGTCTCCGCGCCGGGTGGTGCGGGGACAAAATCAGTGGCGCAGCGATGATGGGCGACACTGGGCAAAAGGCGCCACGTCTCGGGACGCCCGTAATCAGGAGAAGGAAGATGCAACTCTTCATGCGACGCATCGGGCTCGTGTCCGCGGTTGGACTCGCGGCGACGTTCGCGGCTTGCGGCGACGACAACGACCCCAAGACCGATACGACGGACACCGCCGACACGACGGACACTGTCGACACCACCGACACGGCGGACTCGACCGGCGACTCTGCCGGCGACTCGACCGAGGACTCGGAGGACACCTCACCCGACACGGTGACGCCGACCTTTGCGACGTTGACCTTCTCGATCGACGATCGCGCGAACAAGACCTACGAGGCGGCCGACGGCCTCGCCTGGAAGGGCTCGTTCTCGTACGACAAGGCGACCAACACGCTGACCAAGAACTCGTCGTGGTCGGGTCCCTTCGTCAACCTGTACGACGACGGTCCGGCCCCGGGCGGGCATGAGCCCGACGGCGCCACCGCCAACGACAACATCTGGAGCATCGCGGTCAAGGTCGCGACCCCGGCCGCCGACGAGGTCTTCGAGTACGGCGCGATCTCGGGCTCGACCGATGGCTCGGACGGTTCGTGGATCTGGTCCGGCACCAACGGCACGGTCACTGTCCCGGCCGGCTCGACCGCGCGCGTGGACGCGACCGGCCTGGTCATCGCCAAGCACGGCACCGTCGATCTGCTGCTGACGATCGACGTGTCGAACAACGGCGCGAACCTCGCGACCGGCTTCCAGAGCGCCTTCACCGACGTGAAGGTGAAGGGCAGCGCGTGGGGCTGGAACGAGATCGCGATGGTCGACGACGGCACCAAGGGTGACGCGACCGCCAACGACAAGATCTACTCGTTCCGCCTCTCGGACAACCTCGGCAAGCACGACGGCCTCTTGAAGCCGGGCGCGCAGGCGCAGTTCGTGTTCGTGCTGGGCGGCGTCGAGTACAAGGCCGGTGGCGCGCCCCCGACCGACGGCGTCGACGCCTCGCTCTACGACGGCACCGCGTGGGTGGACGCCGAGGTCAAGAACCAGGAGGCCGGTGACAAGAACACGTACGTCGAGGTCCCGACCAAGGTGCGCGTGAACTTCACCATCGACGACTCGGTCAACAAGACCTACGAGGCCGCCGACGGCCTGGCGTGGAAGGGCTCGTTCTCGTACGACGCGGCGACCAACACGCTGACCAAGAACGGCAGCTGGGGCGGCCCCTTCGTCATCCTCTACGACGATGGTCCGTGGAACGCGGGCGGCCACGAGCCGGCCGGTGCGGTCGCGGGTGACCACAAGTGGGGCATCTCGGCGTGGGTCTCGAACGCGGCGGACACCTTCGAGTACGGCGCGATCCGTGGCTCGGTCGCGGGTGCCGACGGCGAGTGGATCTGGACCGGCAGCAACGGAACCTTCGCCGTGACCGAGGGGCAGCTCTCGTCGATCACCGCGGCGGGTCTCACCATCGCGGCCTTCGGGACCATCGACTTCCGCCTCGTCATCGACGTGTCGAACAACGGCGCGAACCTGGCGACCGGCTTCCAGAGCGCCTTCACCGACGTCAAGGTGAAGGGCAGCGCGTGGGGCTGGACCGAGATCGCGTGCAAGGACGACGGCACCGCCGGCGACAAGACCGCGGCCGACGGCAAGTACACGTTCGTCCTGTCGGAGAACCTGGGCAAGCACAACGGCCTCCTGAAGGTCGGCGACAAGCCCGAGTTCATCTACGTGCTGGGCGGCGTCGAGTACAAGAACGGCGCGGGCGAGGGTGCCAAGGAAGGCGTCACGGCGTACTCGGACTACAGCGCCCCGGGCGCCGACGCGTGCGTCGCGGCGACCGCATCGTGCATGATGGAGACCCTCGAGGTCGCTGGTAACAAGAACACGATGATCACCGTCGGCGAGTGATGTTCGTGCGGCCGCGCCGGGGTGACCTCGGCGCGCGTCCGTGACGGTTCGCACAAGGCCTGGCGGAGCCAAGCTGCCGGCGAGCGCGATGGAGCCCGGGTCGTGAGAGCGCCCGGGCTCTTTCGTGTTCGGAGCCCGGGTCGTGAGAGCGCCCGGGCTCTTTCGTGTCCGGAGCCCGGCGCTACTTCAGGAGGACGGCCAGCAGGACGCCGATGCCGATCATGCCGACGCCGATGACGAGGACCATCGCGAGCGGCGGGCCGCGGCGCGGGGCTTCGCTCTGGATGGTGACCGGGTCGGGGCTCGTGCTCTTGCCCTTGCTGTCGACCAGCGGCTTCAGGTTCGGGTTGGCGACCTTGGGGCGGGCGGCGGGCTTGTCGTCGCCTTCGAACGAGGGGGGCAGGGTGATCGGTTCGCGCACGGCAAGCGGCGCGTCGGGCGCCTTGGGAGCAGCGGCCTTGGCGGCTGGCGCGGCCTTGGGGACCGGCGCGGGCATCGGGCGGGCGGGGTCGCTGGGTCGCGGCGAGCGTGTCGTGTCGGCGCGGGAGGCGGGCGAGGACGGCGCGGGCGGCGGCAAGGACGGTGGGGTCGCACCGGTGGCGAGCGCGGCGTGGGCCTTGCCCTCGGC
>JAEUKJ010000729.1 GCA_016792665.1 Deltaproteobacteria bacterium
GTGCAACACGACCACCGTCCCGTTCTGCGAGCCGTGCGAGGACGACCGCGGAGGCTCGAGCCAGGACTCGGGCTGCACCGTGCAGATCCCGCTCTGCGACACCGCGCCGAACCCCAATCGCTGCACGGCGTGCCTCGACGACAAGCCGGCCGGACAGATCGACACGGGCTGCGCCGCGGTTCTGAACGCGTGCGACACCGGCGTCGTTGGCAGCAACACCTGCGTCGACTGCCTGGTCGATGCGGACTGCTCGGCTGGCAACGTCTGCGATACGCCGAGCCGCACCTGCGTGCCCTGCCTCGACACCCAGACGGGCGCGGGCCAGGACCGTGGCTGCACCGTGCAGGTGCCGATCTGCGATGTGACCTTCAACCCGGACCAGTGCGTGGCCTGCGTCGACGACAAGCCGATCGGGCAGCGCGACACGGGCTGCAGCGCTTCGCTTCCGGCCTGCACGCGTCCTGGTGGCAGCGCGCCGGTCTGCGTCGAGTGCGTGGCGGACGTCGACTGCGCGGCCCCTCCGGGCTCGGTCGGGATCGCGCGCATCTGCGACGAGACGCGCAACATCTGCGTGCCGTGCCTCGACTCCGGGAGTGGCGCGTCCGTCGATGATGGGTGCAATACCTCGGTGCCGATCTGCGACCTGGCACTCAACCCCGACCAGTGCGTGAGCTGCGTCGACGACAAGCCGCTCGCCCAGACCGACACGGGCTGCTCTGCGGTGAAGCCGGTGTGCGACACCGCGACCCCGACCGCGCCGGTCTGCGTCGAGTGCAACAACAACAACCAGTGCGGCGCCGGTCAGGTCTGCGACGTGGCTCGGAAGATCTGCGTGGGCTGCGTGGACGACAAGGGCGCGGGGCTCATCGACACGGGCTGCCAGTCGATCGACAACGCGTGCTTGCCGAACATCAGCAACGGGACCTGCGTCGACTGCCAGACCGACCCCGACTGCGGCGCCGGCACGGTGTGCGACACCCCGCGCAACAAGTGCCAGCCCTGCCTCGACACGGCGACCCTGCCGGCCGTCGACAAGGGCTGCCAGGCGCAGAGCCCGATCTGCGACACGCGCTCGGTGACGCCGGTGTGCGTGGGCTGCGTGGACGACAAGGCGCCGGGTCTGCAGGACACGGGCTGCGTCATCGCCACCCCGGCCTGCGACGAGACGGCGGTCGGCGGACCGCGCTGCTGGGAGTGCATCGTCGATGCCGACTGCGGCAGCGGCAAGATCTGCGACGAGGCGCGCCACGCGTGCGTGCCCTGCCTCGACTCGGCCAGCGGTGCCTCCATCGACGACGGCTGCGGCGCGGCGACCCCGCTGTGCCAGACGCTGCTCGACCCGGACCGCTGCGTGGAGTGCCAGGACGACAAGGCCGCGCCGAACGTGGACACCGGCTGCAACAGCGGCACCCCGGTCTGCGACACGCTGAACCCGCTCGCGCCGGACTGCGTCGAGTGCCTGACCAACAACGACTGCAAGGGTGGCTCGGTGTGCGACGAGGTCAATCGTCGCTGCGTCGGGTGCGAGGACACGAGCCCGGCGGGCGGGGTCGACGAAGGCTGCAACGCCATCCTGAATGCGTGCGATGCCATCGCGATCGGTGGCGCGCGCTGCGTCGACTGCCAGAGCGATCTCGACTGCCAGGGCACCAACGTCTGCGACCTCGCGGCGCAGATCTGCGTGCCCTGCCGCGACACCGCGGCCGGCAACGGACGTGACGCGGGCTGCACGGTCGGCGCGCCGATCTGCAAGGGCGTGGGCCAGGACGCGATCTGCGTCCCGTGCCAGGACGACAAGCCGGCGGGCCAGACCGACACCGGCTGCCTCACCGGGGTGCCGGCGTGCTACGCGACCGCGGTCGGCGGACCGATCTGCGTCGAGTGCCGCGACAACCTCGACTGCAGCGGTGGCGTCTGCAACCTGGCGACCTCGACCTGCGTGCCCTGCCGCGACACGGCGACGGGGGCTGGCCTCGACGATGGTTGCGCGGTGGCGAGCCCGATCTGCAACGTGGCTCTCGACCCCGATCGCTGCGTGACGTGTCTCGATGACAAGCCGGTGGCCGAAATCGACACGGGGTGCAGCGCGCTCTTCCCTGCCTGCGACACCATCAGCGCCATCTCGGGCATCTGCGTGCAGTGCCAGGTCGACGGCGACTGCAAGAACGGCGAGGTCTGCAACGGCACGAGCCACACCTGCGAGCCGTGCCGCGACGACGCGCCTGCCGGCGGGATCGACAAGGGCTGCGAGCAGCGCCTGAATGCTTGCGACTCCAGCGGTGGCGGCGAGCCGACGTGCGTCGACTGCCAGACGACGCCGGACTGCTCGGTCGGTGACGTGTGCAAGACCGCGACGAAGACCTGCGTGCCCTGCCTCGACACCGCCAGCGGCGGGCTCCTGGACGCGGGCTGCGAGAACGACAAGCCGATGTGCCTCGAAAACGTCGCGGGCGGGACCTGCGTCGAGTGCCAGGACGACAAGGGCCCAGGCTTCACCGACAGCGGCTGCAACGTCGCGACGCCGGCCTGCGACCAGGTTGCCCCGGGTGGGCCGGACTGCTTCGAGTGCTTGAACGACCTCGACTGCCGCGATGGGCGTGTGTGCTCGGCGGATCGCAACTGCGTGCCCTGCGTCGACACCGCCGCCGGTGGTGCGCGCGACCAGGGCTGCACGGTGCAGAACCCGATCTGCGAGAACGGCGAGCGCTGCACGCCGTGCCAGGACACGCAGACCGGAAGCGCGGTCGATGCGGGCTGCACGACGCAGAAGCCGTTCTGCGAGTCGGCCTCGGCCGACGCGCGCGAGTGCTGGGAGTGCCGCAACGATGCCGACTGCGCGCAGGGTCTGAACTGCTCGCTGCCGGGGCATGTGTGCGTGGCCCCCGACCAGAGCGTCGCGGTCGCCGACACCTACCGCGTGAACCAGGGTGAGACCCTGAGCGTGACCGCGGTCGGTCTGGGCCTGAAGGGCAATGACATCCTGCCGCCGGGCGCCACCGGGACGGTGTCGGTGGTCGCGGGGACGACCCCGAACCCGAGCACGGTCGGGTCGCTGTCGGTCAACGCCGACGGTACGTTCACCTTCACGCCGGTCGCGACCTACTTCGGGACGGTGACCTTCACGTATCGACTGAGCCCGTCGACGGGCCTGCCCTCCGAGGCGATCGCGACCATCATCGTCAACGGGCGCCCCATCGCGCGTGACGACACCGGGCTCGTCGAGGACGGCCAGCCGGTGCAGGTGCGCGTGCTGGCGAACGACTCCGACCCCGAGGGCGACCAGCTCACGGTGACCGGCGTCATCGACCCGCCCGAGTTCGGGCAGGCCTTCTTCCTGAACGGCGTCGCGACCTACATCCCCGACCCGGGCACGACCGGCACGGACGCGTTCACCTACCAGGTGTGCGACTCGTTCGCGGCGTGCGCGATCGGGACCGTGACCATCGACGTCGGCAGCGGCAACCGGCCGCCGTGGGCGATCGACGACGAGGTCGAGACCCCCGAGGACATCGCCGTCCTGGTGGTGGTCGCGGCCAATGACTTCGACCCCGATGGCGACTCGATCACCGTGACGCGCATCCTGTCGAACCCGTCGCATGGGCGCGCGACGCTGCGCGACGACGGCGCGATCCTCTACACGCCGTTCAGTGACTACAACGGGCCCGACAGCCTCATCTACGAGGTGTGCGACACCTTCGAGGCCTGCTCGACGGCGCGCATCGTGGTCGAGGTGACGCCCGTCAACGACCCGCCCTTCGCGGGTCCGGACGGCGCCACCACGCGCACGGACCGCTCGGTCTCGATCCCCGTGCTCGACAACGACGGCGACGTCGACGGCGACCCGCTGACGGTCACGCGCCTCACCGACGCGCCCGATCACGGCAGCTTCGAGATCGACTCGAACGGCAACATCATCTACCGCCCCGACCCGGGCTTCACCGGGACCGACACGATGGTCTACGAGGTCTGCGACGGCCAGGGCGGCTGCGCGACGGCGCTGGTCACGATCGGCGTGGGTGTGGTCAACGGGCCGCCCAACGCGCGTGACGACCAGGCCACGACCACGGCTGGCACCGGGATCCGTATCGACGTCCTGGCCAACGACAGCGACCCCGAGGGCAAGCCCCTGACGGTGACCTTCGCGGGCTATCCGTCGCACGGCACGACCAACGTCGAGTTCGACGGCAAGGTTACCTACACGCCGGACCCAGGCTTCGTGGGCGTCGAGTCCTTCGTCTACACCGTGTGCGACGAGGCCGGCGCGTGCGCCTCGGCCGAGGTTCGCGTCACGGTGACGCGGGTTGGCAACGAGCCGCCGGTGGCTGTCGACGACGTGCTGACGACCCTCAGCGGGACGCCGGTGACCTTCGACCCGACCGAGAACGACTACGACCCGGACGGGGACGCGGTGTCGCTGGTCGGCATCGTCGAGCCGCCGAAGCATGGCACGTTGGTCGTGAGCCCGGATGGCGCCGTGACCTACACGTCGGCGCCGGACTTCGCCGGGCTCGACACCTTCCTCGTCGAGATCGACGATGGCCATGGCGGGCGCGACACCTCGTCGGTGACGGTCTACGTGTTGGAAGGCCAGAACCGCTCGCCCATCGCGGAGGCCGACGCCTACACGGTGGACCTGACCGGCGTGTGGCCGCTCAACGTGCTGGCCAACGACAGCGACCCCGACGGGGACACGCTGCAGATCGTCGACGTGACGCAGCCGCCCGAGGGGCCGGTGTCGATCGCGCCCAACGGCAACCTCGTCTTCACGCCGGACCCGCGCGCGGTGCTGCCGCCGGTGGACCCGGCGACCGGGTTCCCGACGACGCGCTTTGCCTACACGGTGAGCGACGGGCGCGGTGGCTATGCGACCACGGTCGTGACGCTGACCTTCCCGAAGGAGAACCGCCGGCCGGTCGCGCGTGACGATGTCGCGACGACGCCCGAGGACACCGCCGTCCTGGTCGCCGTGCTCATCAACGACGAGGACGCCGATGGCGATCCGCTGACGGTCGCCGCGATCTTCTCCGAGCCGCGCCACGGCACGGCGACGCTCTTGCCCGACAACACCATCCTGTACGAGCCGGGCAGCGACTACATCGGGACCGACGTCTTCGCGTACCGCGCGTGCGACGATCGCGGCCTCTGCGACCAGGCGTATGTCGTGGTCACGGTGACGCCGATGAACGACCCGCCGACGGCCCAGGATGACTCGATCTCGATCGAGAAGGACGAGGTCGTCCAGATCGACGTCCTGTGGAACGACTACGACCGCGACGGCGACCTCATCGACCTCCAGGGGATCGTGACGCCGCCGGCGCGCGGGCTCGCGTTCGTGAACCCGGACGGCACGGTGACCTACCAGCCGCCGACGGGCTTCGTGGGTGTCGACACCTTCACGTACCGCATCTGCGACCCGCAGGGCGCGTGCGCGACCGCCAAGGTGACGGTCGACGTGGGCAGCGGCAACCACACGCCGGTGGCGACCGATGACGAGGCCGAGACCGACGAGGGCCAGGCCGTCGTCATCGACGTGCTCGACAACGACGTCGACCCCGACGGGGACACGCTGGTCGTCGGGCAGGTCGAGGACCCGCGCCACGGCAGCGCGACGATCAACGGCGACGGCACCATCACGTACGTGCCGGACCCGGACTTCATCGGGACCGAGCTCTTCTCGTACAGCGCGTGCGACCCGACCGGGGCGTGCGGCGTGGGCTTCGTGGTGGTCGAGGTCGCCAACATCGTCAACGGCAGCCCGGTGGCGGTGGACGACACGATCTCGACGCCGCGCGATACGGCGCTGACCTTCGACCCGACCGTGAACGACATCGATCCGGACGGCGACGACCTGAAGGCCGCGTCGGCGACCAACCCCGAGCACGGGACCTCGAAGGTCAACGCCGACGGGACGGTGACGTACACGCCCGACCCGGGCTACGTCGGGCCGGATGCGTTCTACGTGACGATCACCGACGGGCAGGACGGCTTCGACACGAGCCTCGTGACCGTGTGGGTGACGCCGGGCCCGAACCATCCTCCGGTCGCCAACGACGACGAGTACGACGTGCCTGCCACGCGCAGCTCGGCGCTCACGGTGCTCGTCAACGACACCGATGAGGACGGCGATCCGCTCGAGGTGAGCGACGTGGTCCAGCCCGAGCACGGCATCGTGCGCATCTCGCCCAACGGCGAGCTCGTCTACACCCCGGACCCGAGCTACTGCGGGCCGGACGTGTTCAGCTACACGATGACCGACGGCAGGGGCGAGACCGACACGGCGCTGGTCGTGGTGAGGGTCGACGACCGGGACGGCGATCGCCTGTGCAACGAGTGGGAGGTCACGGTCACCAAGAGCGATCCGGACGATCCCGACACGGACGACGATGGGATTTGGGACGGCGACGAGGTCTCGGGCGGCGATGATCCGCTGCGCCACGAGCCGGGCAAGGACACGAGCCCGATCGATGCCGACACCGACGACGACGGCATCAAGGACGGCGACGAGGTCAACGGCACCGGGCCGCTCGAGGACTTCGGGCCGACCGATCCGACCAACCCCGACACCGACGGCGACAAGATCGGCGATGGCGTCGAGGTGGGCGTGACCGAGCCGGTGCCGGGTGGCGTGACCGAGCATGGGGTGCCGTTCGAGGGGACGGACACGAGCCTCTGGATCCCGGATGCCGATCCGACCGAGACGACCGATCCCAACGACGACGACACCGACGACGACGGCATCATCGACGGCAACGAGGACAAGAACGGCAACGGCCGTTACGACGGGACGGTGGGTCACACCGGCAGCCAGGGCAGCGGTGAGACCGACCCGAACAACAACGACACCGATGGTGACGGGATCCAGGACGGGACCGAGCTCGGGCTGACCGAGCCGCAGGGCACCGGCACCCAGCTGGACCAGTTCCAGCCGGACCTCGACCCGAACACCACGACCGACCCGCGCGACAGCGACACCGATGACGGCAGTGTGTCGGACGGCGTCGAGGACGTGAACCACAACGGGCGCATCGACGAAGGCGAGATCGATCCGAACTTCGGTGAGGACGACGTGCCGACGACGGGGGGCAGCGGGTTCATCGCCGAGGGCGGTGGCTGCGAGGGCGGACCGCTCGGGCTCGGGCTCGGGCTGTTCGTCGGCCTCGCGGTCATCGGGCTGCGCCGGCGCCGGTCTTGAGCGGCTTCGCCAGGCCGTCGGCGACGTTCAGGCCGTCGGGCCTGGCGTCGCCAGGTCGTTGGCGATGAGCGCTCCGTTGGGCAGCCTGGCTGCGCCAGGCATTCGGCGATGAGCGCTCCGTTGGGCAGCCTGGCTGCGCCAGGCCTTCGGCGATGAGCGCTCCGTTGGGCAGCCTGGCTTCGCCAGGCCTTCGGCGATGAGCCAGAATGACGGACCTGGTTCGGTGGGCTCGAAGGGGCCTGCCGGACCCGGTGAGCCGGTCGTCGTCGCGACCTTCCGAGCGGTGCACGAGGCCGAGCTGGCCAAGAGCCACCTGGCCAGCGAAGGGATCGAGGCCGAGGTCTGGGATGCGAACCTGATCTCGGCCGATCCGCTGCTGGCCATCGCGATTCGCGGGGTGAAGGTGGTGACGCGCGCGCCAGATGCGGCGCGGGCAAAGGCACTCCTGGACCCGATCCTGAGCGAGTTCGAGGGGCCACGGGCTCCGGTGTTTCGAGTGATCGGGACCCGGGCGGGGACGGGCTTGCTTTTCGGGGCGGGGCTCGGGCTCGTGAGTGGGTTCGGGCTCGAGCGTGCGCTGGGCTCGCCGGCCCTGTTTGCGGCGGCATTGGGCGGCGGCGCAATCATCGGGGTCATGCTCGGCATGATGCGCCGTGCGGACACGTGTTCGGAGCCGAGCTGCGGCGGGGCCTTGCCGCAGGACGCCGTGCGCTGCCCAAAGTGCGGCGGGACGCTGCGTGGAACCATCGCGCACGCGAACCAGCGGCTCGCGGCCGAGGAGGAGCTGCCCGACTACGCGCCGAGTGAGCTGCCCGAGGACGACGAGGGCGACGAGCGCGAGGACGACGAGCGCGAGGACGGCAAGCTCGAGGACGACGAGCGCGGCGACTCGGGTGCGGGTCGGGGGACGAAGCCCTGAGGTGTCGTGCGTCGGTGCGACCGCCCACGCCTTGGGATGGCAATGCCGTGGACCCGGCGCTTGATTGTAGCGCGCCTGCTCTGGCAACGTCGTCGCGCGTCGCGCTCCTCACCGCGGTGCACGGAGGCATCATGCGGTTCTGGGTCGTCCTGTCGGCAGTGGTCCTGGTCGGTTGCGCCAAGCAGGGGAAGCAGGGGCCGATCGGCCCCCAGGGCGTGAAGGGAGAGCAAGGACTCCCCGGTGAGGTCGGGGCTCAGGGACCCAAGGGTGACCCGGGCGACGCGGGGGCTCAGGGACCCAAGGGCGACCCAGGCGACGTCGGGGCTCAGGGACCCAAGGGCGACCCAGGCGAGCGCGGACCGCAGGGGCTTGCGGGCGAGCCCGGCGCTCAGGGACTCAAGGGCGAAAAGGGCGATACCGGCGCTCAAGGGATCCAGGGCATCAAGGGCGACACCGGTGCTCAGGGGATCCAGGGCATCAAGGGCGACACCGGTGCTCAAGGGATCCAGGGCGTCAAGGGCGATACTGGCGCTCAAGGGATCCCGGGCGTCAAGGGCGACACCGGCGCCCAGGGACCCGAGGGGCCGCGCGGCCTCCAGGGCGTCAAGGGCGACACCGGAAGCCCAGGCCCCGAAGGACCGCGCGGAGTCCAAGGTGAGAAGGGAGAGAAAGGCGACAAGGGCGATACGGGGGCCCAAGGCCTGCAAGGTGTCCAGGGCGAGGTCGGTGCCCAAGGCCCGGCAGGCGTCCAAGGTCTCGTCGGTCCCATTGGCCCCATCGGGCCTATCGGTCCCGAAGGCCCGCGCGGCCTTCAGGGCGAGAAGGGAGACACGGGTGCACCGGGGCCCCTGCCCGTCGTCGCCGTCGACGCGGGGTTGGCCGGGCTCGGCTCGGTGCTCGATCCGCTGCGCATCGTCTTTGGCAATAGCGGAGTGGCGACCACAGTCGCGCGCTCGGACCACGAGCACCCGAACCTCACGACCCTGGCCGTGACCAACGACGCAAGCGTCGGACGCGACCTCACGATCGAGCGCGACCTGCTCGTCGGCGGCGACGCGTTGCTCGACGGCGACCTGCTGGTCAGCGGCGCGGCGTCCTTCACGGGCCCGGTCACGATGCCGGCAGGCACGCGCATCGGCAACACCATCGTCGCGGCCTATAGCGGCCGTATGCCCACGACCGACTCCGGCTACAGCAGCGACCCCCTGCACATCCAGACCGCTTGGCGCTGCGGCGTCACCGACGGGGTCATGTACCACCTGCGGATCCGCGGCTACAACTTCAACAACGGCACGCCCTTCGACTTCGCGGCCGTCGGCTACATGTACGGCGCGAACGGCCACACCAAGAACAACATCACGGCCGTCATCGGTGGCGGCATCACCCTGACCAGCTATTGCGCGACCGAGGGCGGCGGGCTGAGCGGCGGCTACCTCACCTTCCGCATGTCGCAGGCGGTGCAGTGGCATGCCTCGGACATCGTCATCGACTTCGTCGGTGGGTCGAGCTCTTATCTCGTCTCGGGCGCGAACACCTTCGTCGTGCGCCGCTTCCTCAACCAGACGAGCAACCTCTGAGCCCCGGCTCCCGAGCCCGAAGCGACCTCGCCCCATGCCCAACGCGCGCAAGACTCCTGCGATGGTCGATCCCGAGCTCGGCCCACTGACCGACGACCGACTCACTCGCGACTTCCGTGTGTGGCAGCGCGTCGGTGGTCACCGCTTCTCGGCCGACGACATGGTGACGGCCAAGGTCGCCGTCGAGGCCCGCCCCACGGCGCGCACGATCTGCGACCTCGGCTGCGGCCTCGGCTCGGTGCTCTTGCAGCTCGCGTGGTCACTGCCCGAGGCGCGCCTCGTCGGGGTCGAGGCCCAGGCGATCTCGTACGCGTTGCTGACGCGCAACGTCGACCGCAACGCCGTCTCGGCGCGGGTCGCGGTCCACCATGGCGACCTCCGCGACGAGGCGATGCTCGCGACGCTCGAGAGCGCGGGACCCTTCGACCTGATCACCGGCACCCCACCCTACTTCCCGCCGAGCACCGCACTCGACGCCGAGGACGAGCAGCGCGCCTATGCCCGCATCGAGTACCGCGGCGGGGTCGAGGCCTACCTCGCAGCCGCGGCGCGCCTCATGGGCGAGGATGGGGTCTTCGTCCTGTGCGGCGACCACGAGGCCGAGCCGCGCGTCATGGACGCCGCACGCAAGGTCCGCCTCCGCGCCATCCGACGTCTCGAGGTCATCCCGCGCGAGCGGCAGCCGACCCTGTTCTCGGTGTGGACCCTCGTGCGCGACGACGACCCGAAGGTCGACAAGGGCGTCATCACGTCGACGATGACGCTGCGCGATCGGGCCGGCGCCCAGACGTCGGATGCGCTCGCGCTCAAGGCCTTCTCGGGCTTCACCTGAAGGGGCGACCCTGTCAGCTGCGGCCGAGGCGCTCGATGTCCTTCGGGTTCATGTGCACCGGCCCCTCGCCGAGCGCGGCGGCGATCATCGCGCGGCCGAGCTTCTTCGGGGTCGTGACGAGGCTCGGCGCGAGCTTCGAGACGAGCGGCAGGACCGGCCACGCGAGGCGGTAGCTCCACCGGTACAGGGCCACCTTCGAGCGCGTCCCCTTGAGCGGGATGAGGCCCGCCAGGCGCACCATCACGGCGCGCCTGAAGCCGAGCGCCAGCAGCGCGTTCTCGGTGCGGCCCTTGACCCGCGCCCACATGGACCGGCCCTTCTCGGTCTCGTCGGTGCCCGCGCCCGAGACGTAGAGGAAGGCCATGGCCGGGTTCACGACGACCAGGACCTTGGCGACCGCAAGGGTGAGGTCGTAGGTCACGCGCGTGTAGTCCGCTTCCTTCATGCCCGCGGCCGAGACTCCAGCCGTGAAGAAGCAGGCGTCCACGTCCGTGAAGTGGCTGGAGATCGGCACCAGGTCGAAGAGATCGGCGTGCTGGATCTCGGTGAGCTTCTCGTGGGTGCGCCCGACCGGGCTGCGCCCGACGACGAGGACCGAGGTCACCCGCGGATCGTCGAGGCACGTGTCGAGCACGGCCGCGCCGACCATGCCGCTCGCACCGAAGATGAGGACTCGAAGCGGGTTGTCCATGTCGAGGTTATCGAGCCGAAGCGCGGGCGAAGCAAGCCCCGCCCCTACGACGCGAACCACGCAGGCAACGCGAACGGCGACTCAGGCGAGGTTGTGGAAGACGCGCTGGACGTCGTCATCCTGCTCGAGTCGGTCGACCAGCTCGAGGACCGCCGTGATCTCGTCATCGCCGAGCTCGACCAGGGTTTGCGGCACGTACTCGACCTCGGCCGAGAGGGCCTGCAGCTTCCGCTCTTCGACCGCGCGCTGCAGCGCCCCGAAGTCGTTGAAGCTCGAGCGCAGGACGTAGATCGGGCCCTTGTCGTTCTCGTCGTCGAGGAAGTCCTCGAGGCCGTGGTCGATGAGCTCGAGCTCGAGGGTGTCGCGGTCGACGCCCTGGCGCAGGAGCTTGATGACGCCCATCTTCTTGAAGAGGTAGCTGACCGCGCCGCTGTTGCCGAGGTTGCCGTTCTTCTTGTTGAAGTGCATGCGCACGTTGGCGACGGTTCGCGTCGGGTTGTCGGTCGCGGTCTCGACGAGGACCGCCACGCCGTGAGGCGCGTAGCCCTCGTAGAGGATTTCCTCGTAGCTCTCGACGCCACCGCCGGCGGCCTTCTTGATCGCCGACTCGACCTTGTCCTTCGGCATGTTGACGGCGCGCGCGTTCTGGATGGCACGACGCAGCGCGGGGTTGGCGTCTGGGCTCGGGCCGGAGGCCTTGACCGCAATGGCGATGTCCTTGCCGATGCGGGTGAAGGCCTTGGCCATCTTGTCCCAGCGGGCCATCATGGAATGTTTGCGGTTTTCGAATGCGCGCCCCATCGGATCCTCCACGTTGCGGGGCGCAAGGTTACTCGCTCTGACGGCGGACGCCAGCCCAAAACCGAACGTGACCGGCCGGGCCCGGACCGGGCGCTCCCGCACGCCCGCCGGCCGAGGGTGGCGGGCGCCGTTCGCCTTGCCGCACCCCCGCCCGTCCTTACGTCGCCAAGGCTCGCGTGACCTTGCGCCGCGACGCCTCGAGTGACCTCGCCGCG
>JAEUKJ010000558.1 GCA_016792665.1 Deltaproteobacteria bacterium
GACCACGTGCTTCAGCGGGATCTTGCGCCCGCCGCGGAGCCCTTCGTCCTGCGTGATGACCCACTCGGCCATCGAGTCGCGCACGCGATCGCGCACCGACTCGGCCGAGAAGCCGCCGAACACGACCGAGTGGATGGCGCCGACGCGCGCGCACGCAAGCATCGCGACAGCGGCCTCGGGCACCATGCCCATGTAGATGATGACGCGGTCGCCCTTGTGCACGCCGAGCGCTTGCAGGCCGTTGGCCACGCGACAGACCTCGTCGTGCAGCTCGCGGTAGCTGATGCGCCGGTTGTCGCCGGGCTCGTCGCCTTCCCAGAGGATGGCGGTCTTGTCGCCGCGCGTCGCGAGGTGTCGGTCGAGACAGCTCACGGTCGCGTTGAGCGTCCCGTCGGCGAACCACGTGAAGGGGCCCGAATCGATCTCGTGGTAGCTCCCCGCGAGCCCGAGCGTCGGCGCCTCGTGCCACGCGATGCGCTCCTTCGTGATGTCGAGCCAGAAGCGGTCGGGGTCGTTGGCGGCGCGAAAGCACGCCTCGTGGTAGCGGGCGAGGTCGGGCACGGGGCTCGGCGAGCCGGCGCTCACGCGCTCGGGGACGGGGTACGACTTCGGCAGGGTGGGCTCGGACATACGACCTCGGACGGCAGACGGGCATCCGCTTCCGTCGAGAGCCTCGCCCAGCGAAGCATCCCAGCGGCGCGCGCCGGAGCACCCTATCACGCCGCCCCGCCCCGCGAAACCCGACCCGCGGCAGCGCCTCGCGGGCCTGGTCGACGCTCGGCATCGCTCGGTTCGCGCGCCAAGCAGATAAGAAGTTATCTTGGGGGATAACCTCGCCCAAGCCCTGCAGACGACCCCACCACGTGCGGGCGCGACGTTGCCTGGACCTGCCGCCGCGCTCAGCCTTGGCACGCGTCCTGCTCTATGGCCCTACCGTGACCGGGCAACGACCCGCCGGACCGCCGGCGGGGATCCTGACGCGCCGCCCTTCCCGCCCGGTCACTCAGGGGGGCATGCCGCCATCGAGGCTCTGCCGAAGGTGGTCCGGAGGCGCGTCGACGCAGCGGTCGCGGGTTCGAATCCCGCCCTGGCGCGAGCCAGGTAGCTCAGTGGAAGAGCACTGCCCATCGGCACGGCGTCCAAGCAACGCCAAGGGGTTCGACTCCCTCCGCCGCGAAAGCGGCTCGCTGGAGCGCGAAGAGACGAGCACATCGAAGTGACGCACGCGGGCTGCCACCCGAACGACCAAGCGCGAGCCATCGCTCGGCCCTGACCCCGGTCACGGCCTGGCGCCCGTTCGCGTCTCGTCCGAGGGTCGCTGCACGCGGTCGTCAGGCGGGGCCACCGCTCGAGACGGAGCCCCCAGGTCCGAGTGCCCCGCGGCCCGTCCGCGGTGGGCTCGGCGTGTCCGCACCTCGAGGATGGCTCGCGCTCTTCGCTTCTTCTTTCAAGCACTTGTCTTCTGTTTCTCGAGAGGTCGCCATGGTCTTCTATCACCGCATCCAGGTCCCCGTCGGCGAGCGCGCCATCGTCCTCGTCGACCAGGTCCCGCAGCGCTTCCTCGACGTCGGCTCGGTCAGCTTCTGGTCGCGCGGCGACGTCTCGGTGCACCGCATGACGCTCGACGAGCTCGTCGTCACGCTGGCCCCCGAGCTGCGCCGCATGGTCCCCGAGCACGCACTGCGCCGCGTGATCGTCGCCGACGATCAGCGTGGCCTCGTCACGCGCCGCGGCCGTGCGGTGCGCGTGCTCGAGCCGGGTGTGCACGACGTGTGGGTCATGGACGAGGTCGCCGTCGAGGTCCTGGACGTTGGCGCCGTCGCGTGCGAGCCCCTGCGCGGCGAGCGGCGCGCGCTGCTCTTCGGTCGGGGCTACGCGGAGCTCACCGTCCCGGATGGCGCCGTCGGCCTGCGCTACGTCAACGGCCGCCTCGACGCCGTCCTGCCGCCCGGCCTGCACGCCGCGTGGACCGTGCTGCGCGACGTGAGCTTCGTGGCCATCGACCTGCGCGAGCGCATCGTCGCGATCTCCAACCAGGAGGTGATGACCAAGGACCGCGTGTCGCTGCGCGTGAGCGCGTCGGTGACCTACCGCGTCGCCGATCCGACCAAGCTCGTCTCGGTCAGCAAGGACGCCGAGGCCGCGATCTACCTCGCGACCCAGCTCCTCCTGCGCGACGCCATCGCCAGCCACACCCTCGATACGCTGCTCGCCGAGCGCGACATCCTGGCCCAGGCGCTCCTTCCCGCGCTCAGCACGCGCGGCGCAGAGCTCGGGCTCGGCGTGGTCGGCCTCGGGGTGAAGGACCTCATCCTCCCGGGTGAGATGCGCACCCTCCTGAACCGCGTCATCGAGGCGCAGAAGGACGCCGAGGCCAACGTCATCGCTCGCCGCGAGGAGACGGCGGCGACCCGCTCGCTCGCCCAGACCGCCAAGGTCCTGTCCGAGAACCCGCTGCTCGTGCGTCTGAAGGAGCTCGAGGCCTACAAGGACCTCGCCTCCCGCGTCGGCACGCTGCACGTGGTCATGGGCGAGTCCAGCCTCGGCAAGCTGGAGCTCAAGACCTGAGCCCAGGAAGGGGCCCAGCACGTCACGGTGTTGGGCCCCTTGCGTTGTCGACCCAGAAGCCCTTTCATGGTCGACCGTGGCCCGTGACCGGACGACTTTCATGTGCGCTTCGCGCTCGACCTCTTCACCCGCGCGCCGCTTCGCTGCGCTGGGTCCGACGCTCCGCTTCGCGATGCTCGGTCTCGCCGTGGTGCTCTTCGCGATCGCGTCGCCGTCGCGCGCCGCGCCGCCGACCTGGGACCCGGCCAGGACCTATGCGGTGGTGGCCGGCCTCGTCACCTGGAGCGACCCCGAGCTGGCCCCGTTCTCGGCGCGCCATCGCAAGGACAAAGAGCTCTTCGACGTCCTCGGTGAGCGCGGCGTGCCGCCCGAGCAACGCCGCCTCCTCCTCGATCGCCAGGCCAGCGCCAAGGCCGTCGTCTCCGCGCTGATGAACCACATCGTGACCGCGCCGCCGGGCTCGACGTTCATCTTCTACTTCGCGGGACACGGGGTCTTCGACAAAGACAAGCGCTTCGTCATGGCGACCTCGGACACCGACACCAAGCGCCTCGACGAGAGCGCCGAGACCGGCCTCGCGGCCGCCGACCTCTTCCCGATCTTCGCCCTGCGCGGCGCCTCCGATCGCGTCCTCCTCATGGGCGATGCGTGCTACTCGGGCCACCTCGCCGCCGTCGCTGCGGCGCTCAGCTTCGCGGGTGTGCCGGCCGCCGCGCTGACCTCGGCGTCCGAGCTCTCGGCCTCGTCCGAGAACTGGACCTTCACCCAGTCGGTCATCGATGGGCTGCGCGGTCGCCCGCTCATCGACAAGGACGGCGACGGCGCCATCGCGCTCTCCGAGGTCGCGGCCGAGGCCAAGACCGCCATGCGCCATCGCGAAGGCCAGACCATGGGCTACTGGCCCGGCCAGCGCGACCTCGAGGCGACCACCGCCAAGCGCGGACGCACCTCGTCGGCCTTCGTCGATCTGACCCTGTCCGAGACCGCGCCCTGGCCGCGCGACCTGGCCGCCCTCGATGCGCGTGGCAACCTCTTTGGGCGCGGCGACTGGGTCATCGCCAAGCGGCTCGACGGCGAGCGCGGCGTGGCGCGCGTGCTGGGCGCGATGCGCCAGGGTGACCCTCCCGAGAGCCCCGATCCCACGTCCCCCGACCCGCGCCCCGTGCGCCTCCGCGTCGAGTTCTACGACTACAGCGATCGCTCGGTCGGCTGGGCGCGCGAGGACAAGGTCGACCCGCTCCTCTTCCTCTCGTACCCGGTCGGCACCAAGCTCCGGGTCGAGGTCGACGAAGACACCTACGCGGTCAGGGTCTTGCGCGTCGAAGACGGCCTCCACCTCGTCGCCTTCGAGCGCCTCCTCCAGTCCGGCGAAGACCTCATCGAGGGCGCGGACGCGACCAGCGACCTGCCCGAGGACGAGTTCGTCACGCCCGATCAGATCCTCGGCACCCTCGACCCCGCCGACGAAGCGGCCCTGCGCGTCCTCGTCCACGAGCGCGGGTCGCAGACCGAGGCGCTCCTCATCGGCCGCTGGAACGGCAAGGTGTGCGTGCGCTACCCCGGCGCCAGCCTGACCGACGACGAGTGCGTCCCCGAAAACCGCGTCACCCCCGACCACCGCGTCCCCGATCCCGCGAACCCGCCCGACGAAGAGGCCCCATGAACAGGATCACCCCGACGACCCGCTCGCGCTCGCCGCTCGCCACCCTCATCGTCTTCGTGCTCGCCGCGATGGCGCTTGGGGCCGCCTCCAGCGCGCGCGCCGAGGTCCTGCCCGAACGTCTCATCGACCCGCGCTCGACCTACGCCGTCGTGGCCGGCGTCCTCGAGTGGAAAGACCCCGGCCTCGGCGCCTTCCCCAAAGAGCACCGCAAGGACCAGGAGCTCTTCGACACCCTCGGCCGCCTCGGCGTGCCCGCGTCGCAGCGGACGCTCTTCCTCGACAACGCGGCCACCGCGACCAACGTCACGACCGCCTTGCGCGACGCCATCGCCAAGGCCCCGGCCGGCTCGACACTGGTCTTCTACTACGCGGGCCACGGGGTGAAGAACCAGAAGGGCGACATCCTCTTTGCGACCTCGGACATCCGCCTGGACAAGCTCGACTCGACCGGGCTCCTCCTGAACGCGCTGCCCGACCTGCTCTCGAAGTTCAAGGGCAAGCGCATCCTCCTCATGGCCGACTGCTGCTACTCGGGCGGGCTCGGCGCGGTCGCACGCGCGCTCTCGGGCCAGAAGCTCCAGGCCGTCGCGCTCACCTCGGCCGAGGCCTCGAACGTGTCCACCGGCAACTGGACCTTCACGCAGACCGTGCTGGACGCCCTCTCGGGTCGCGCGCTGCTCGACCGTGACGACAACGGCAAGCTCACGCTCGGCGAGCTCGCCGCCGAGGTCAAAGACGGCATGCGCTTCCGCGAGCGCCAGCGCTCGGGCTACGTGGCGACGGGCACCGGGCCCGAGCTCCTCGTGGCGGCCACGGCCCCCGTCGGGCCCGAGCCGGCCGACCTCGACCCCGGCACCGGCCCCGAGTCGCGCCGCGGCTGGGTCACGGTGCCCGACCCGAAGTCCGGTGCCCGCGCCGTCGGTCGCATCCTCGGCGCCCGCATGGAGCCGGGTGCGGCCTCGCCGCGGAACCCGCGCGCCAAGGCCCAGGCGCTGCCGAAGAAGAAGCTCCTGGTCGAGCTCTACGACTACTCGGATGCGCGCCAGATCTGGGTCGACCCGCGCGAGGCCGAGCCCATCACCTTCGAGACCTGGCCCGTCGGCACCGAGCTCGACGTGCGCTGGAACGGCCAGGCCTACCCGGCCAAGGTCTTGAAGGTCGAAGACGGCTTCATGTGGATCACCTACCCCGGCTACGAGTCGAGCTGGGACGAGTGGGTGACCGCCGACCGCGTGGTCGGGCGCCGTGACGCCAACGCCGCCAAAGTCGCCGCGAAACAGAAGGCCAAGGTCGAGTGGAAGGGGAGCTGGTACGACGCCATCGTCAACAGCGAGAAGGACGGCCGCTTCTGCATCTCGTATGTCGGCTATGGCAAAGAGTGGGACGAATGCGTCGACAAGAAGCGCATCCGCTTCTGATCTGGACCGCTAGCGCAAATGCGCTTCGCCTGCTAACACCCCGTCTCGTCGCGCGCTTTGCGTCCGCGCGCGCGGCCCGTCCCGAGCGTCGCCCTCGGGGTCCGATCTGAGTCGCCCCTCCGTGGAGCTCCCCCGCATGTCTGACTCCTATCACCTCAAGCCACGCTTCAAGTGGCTGCCTCCGATGGGCAGCTGGAAGTTCCACGTCCTCCTGGGCGCGGTCGCCATCTTCATCCTCGGACCGCTCGGCGGCGTGACCGCGACCTACATGAACTTCTCGCTCGGCTTCTTCGTCGGCGGGCAGGTCCTGGCGGGCATCCTCGGCTCGGCCGTCACCTTCGGCTACGGGGCCGAGGGCAAGCACGGCGCCAACTACATGCAGACGCTGGCCGCCTCGGTGGCGTCCATGGCCGGCATGGCGGTCCTCATCCAGGCCATGCACTGGCTCGGCTTCCCCGTTCCCGAATGGTGGAAGCTCGCGCTCTACTACCTGTGCATCGGCATGTTCGGTGTCGGCGTCGGCATGCTCTACACCCCGCTGCTCGTCGACAAGATGCGCCTCACCTACCCGTCGGGCCTCGCCGTCGCGAACATCCTCCGCGCGCTCACCGACAAAGAGCTCCTCAAGCGCAGCATCGGCAAGCTCGCCACCGGTACCGGCATCGGCGTGCTCGGCGGCGTCGCGGTCGAGAAGATCGCCGCCATCCAGGCCACCGGCATCTCGATGTCGACGTTTGGCGCCGGCATGATCGTCGGCGCGCGCATCGGCATCCCGGCCATCATCGTCGGGCTCATCGGCGAAGAGCTCGTCCCGATGCTCGTCCAGTCCGGCTGGCTGGTCGAGGGGCAGCCCTTCCGCAAGATCGGCTTCATCATCGCGCTCGGCTCGATCCTCGGCGCCGCCATCGTCGACATCACCCTCGTGGGTTTTGCCTTCGCCAAGAAGCTGCGTGAGAAGGACCAGGCCCCGGCCGGCCCGCAGGAAGACTGGAAGCGCGTCAACCTCGGCCGCCTCTTCGCGTGGGTCATCTTCTGGGGCGCGGCGGTCTTCCTCGTCGGCACCCAGGTCTTCGACCAGAACCCGCTCTACATCCTCATCTCGATCGGCCTCGTGTTCGTCTTCATGCTGATCAACGGCATCTCGCTCGGCATCAGCGACTCGAACCCGATCTCCTCGGCCTTCGTGCTGACCGTCTTCCTGCTCGCGGCCGTCGGCCTCGTCAGCGCCACGGCCGGCCTCATCTGCGCGAGCATCCTCCTCATCTCGGTGTCCATCGGCGGCGACATGCAGCAGGACCGCTCGACCGGCTGGCGCCTCGGCACCAACCGCGTCATCCAGTTCCGCTACCAGGTCGTCGGCGTGACGATGGGCGCGGTCCTCGCGGTCGGCATGGCGTCGCTCTTCATGGGCAGCAACCCCATCCTCCTTGTCGATCAGACCCACAAGACCGAGTACCTCGCGACCCTGCCGGAGGCCGAGCGCGCCAAGGCCGACGCCGAGATGAAGCGCTGGCAGTCGGCCATGACCTACAAGTTCGCGGGCGCCCTCGACGACTTCATCGGCCGCCCCGAGCCCGAGACCATCGGCGACGAGCTGACCCCGCACCAGAAGGACCTCCTCGAGGCCGCCATCGCGCACCCCGAGACCGCGCTCCTGCCGCTGCCCGCCGACCTCTCGACCCCCAAGGCCAAGAAGGACTACGCGCGCGCGCTGCTCGAGGCCAAGCGCGAGAAGAAGAAGGGCATCTCGACCGAGGCCCTGCTCATCGGCATCGGCATCGGCTTCGCCATCGAGGCGCTGCGCAAGATCATCAAGTCGCGCGCGGCCTACAAGCGCTTCAAAGAGAGCGGCACGGCCGGCTTCGCGACCGACTTCGCGCTCGACGCGATCTTCCTGCCTTCGCCCTACGCGGCCAGCTTCGGCGGCTTCGTCGACTTCACGACCTCGCTGTGGTTCGGCATCGGCGGCATCTTCTCGTCCTACTCGGACACGGTCGCGGCCGAGAGCAAGGCCAAGACGGACGAGACCGAGGGCGCCGTGCCCGACGACATGTCGACCAACTCGCTGGTCGGTGGCGGCCTCATCGCCGGTGACTCGCTCGCCGCGCTCGGTGTCGGCGCGGCCAAGCTCCTGGGCGGCGGCTGATCTCTGGCGCCATGACATCACCTGCCTCGGTCGGTGATGTCATGGCGACGACTGGGCGTTGCTCTCGGTGTCGAGGCGGCCGAGGACCGGCCTACTCGAACATCTTGGTCACCGGCAGGACCGACACCTTGTTGGCTGTGATCGCGAGCGGCCAGGTCGCGATGACCGCGTCCTCCGCCAGGAGCTCCGGCGCCTTCACCACGCCGTCCGGGTAGGTGATACCCGTCGCCGCCCCGCTCACCAGCGCCTGCTTCATCGCGTCGGCGTGCGCCGTGACCATCGCGATCCACATCGCCTCGGTCTTCATGTGCTTCTTGATGGCCGCGTTGACCTCTTCCAGGGTCAGCGTCGGCAGCACGTTCCTCAGGCGCGCGAGATGGCCTTCGGCCCCGAGCCCGTAGTAGCGATCGTCCAGCGCGTAGGCCAGGCGCCGGCTCGTCGTCTCGGCGTAGTGCAGGACGTACTTCGAGAGGAAGTGCCGCGCCTCCTCGAACTGCTCCTTCGAGAGCCCGTTCTTCACCAGCAGCTCGACCTCGCGCAGAGCCGCCCTCAGCGCGAACACCGCCTGCCCCTCGGGCACGGGCCGGATCCACACCTCGGCGATCTGCTGCTGCCGCCCGACCCCGGTCGGCGGCATGACGCGCGACCCGCCATCGGGGAAGGCCTCGATGTAGGCATAGTCGCCGTAGTTCATGCCGCGCGCCTCGCGGATGACCTGGAACAACCGACTCGCCGAGTTGCGATGCTCGCCGAGCCACGACGCCGCCAGATACAGCGCGTAGAACTCGCGGCTTCCGCGCCGGACCTCGATCGGCCAGCCGAACGAGATCGCCGTCGACGGCCCCTCCTTCTCGACGAGCAACACATTGCGACCCGCCACCGCCTTGGGCGCCACCTTCACCGGCGCCGGCGTCCCACCGTCCAGGCGCCCGAGCCCGGCCTTCACCTTCGCGAGCACCTCGGGCGCATAGCGGCCGCCGATCCCCAGGACGACATTGTCGCGCGTGTAGTGCGTCTTCCAGAAGCGCCGCACGTCCTCGACCGTGAGCTTCTTCAAGCTCGTGACCGTGCCCTCGTTCACGTGCGCGTAGCGCGTCCCCGCAAAGACACTCTGATAGAGCGCCGCCTTGCCGAGCTCCTCGTCACTCGAGAAGCGCAGCGTGTTCTCGAGCTGGCTCACGAGGCTCGCACGCACACGCTCGAAGTCCGCCGCCGCGAACTGCGGCCGCGTCAGCGCATCGACGAAGTAGCCCGCGACCTGGTCGCCGAAGTCGCGGTGCGCGTGCGCCTCGAAGACCGTCATC
Organism: Deltaproteobacteria bacterium; assembly: GCA_016792665.1. GTDB lineage: Bacteria > Myxococcota_A > UBA9042 > PHBI01 > PHBI01 > WYBB01. The sequence continues at coordinate 9,100 of JAEUKJ010000558.1, forward strand.
TCCTTGTCGACCGACGCCCCATACCCCGCCGCCATCGGATACAGCGCTTCCAGGATCTTCTCGTAGCCCATCACCTCGGTGCCGCCCTCGGCGACGAGCGACGCCGTCAAGAGCGCGAGCCCTTCCTGCCCGACCGGGTCGTTCATCGTGCCGGCCTTCACCCACACCTGGATCGACACGTTCGGATCGGTCTCGATCGGCAGCTCGATGACCGGCTCGCGCAACACCCCGGCCGCCCTCGCGACCCGCCCCGGCACCGCCGGCAGCGCCACCCCGCGCGTCGCGATGCGCGCCACGGTGAGCCGCTCGGGCGTGAAGTAGGTGCGGACCGCGGCCTTCAGATCGTCGACCGTCACCGCGTCCAGCGTCCGGTAGAACGTGTCGATCGCGTCCAGCCCGCCGGTCAGCGCCACCATGCGCGCCACCGCACCGGCCACCTCGCTCGGGCTCTCCAGGCCCGACAGGAACCCATACTTCAGGCGCGAGCGCACCGCCGCGAGCTTGTCCGCAGGGACCCCGTCCTCGCCCAGCGCCATCACCGCGTCGACCACCTCGCGCTCGATCTTGCCCGCATCGGCCGGGTCCTTCACGACCGCGAACGCGCCCCAGAGACCCGGGTCGCGCTGCGAGTCGAAGCTCCCCTGCAGCACCTCGAGGCGCTGCTCGTCCAACACCAGCTTCCGATAGAGCGGACTCGTCTCACCCAGCGCCAGCTCACCGACCAGCTTCGCCGCGACCATCGTCCGGTCCTCCGGACGGAAGCGATCGCCCTTCCACATGATCGCCAGCACCGGCTGGGTCTGCCCCTCGAACGCGACATCGACCCGCCGCGGCGCGGTCTGGGCCGGCTCGACCGGGACCTTCGGCGCCTGGTAGCCGCGCTTCCACGGCCCGTACTCTTTCTCGATGGCGGCCAGCGTCGCCTTGCGATCGAAGTCGCCGACGACGACCACGACGCAGTTCTCCGGCCGATAGAAGCGCTCGAAGAAGGTCTTCGAGTACGCATACTGCGTCGGCATCTTCTCGACGTCGGCCTCGAAGCCGATGGTCGTGTGCTTGTAGGTGTGGTGGTCGAAGGCCGTGTTCTGCAGGGCCTCGATCAAGACCTCCCACGGGTCGGTGCGGCCCTTCCGGAACTCGCCATAAACCGCGCCCGCCTCGGTCTTGAAGGACGCCTCGTCGTAGTCGAGGTGCTGGAAGCGATCGGCCTCGATCGTCACCACCGTCGGCAGGTCTTCCTTGGCCAGCGACAGGTGATAGGCGGTGTAGTCATCGGTCGTATACGCATTGGCGTCGGCCCCCATCTTCTTGACGAGCCCATCGTACACGTCCGCCGGGAAGCGCTTGGACCCGCGGAACATCATGTGCTCGAAGAAGTGCGCGAAGCCCGTCACGCCGGCCTCGACCTCGTCGCGGCTGCCGGTGCGCACGATGGTCCAGTAGCTCACCAGCCCGGCCCCCGCGTTGGTCGGGACGAAGAGCACCTCGAGCCCGTTCTTCAGCGTGTGGCGCTCCGTTGGGAAGGGGAAGATCGACGACTGCATCGTGCGTCCTTGCTTGGGGCCGGCGGGCGGGGCAGCCACCGCGGTGGAGGCTGTCAACAGGGCCAGCGCGAGCGACGCCGTGAGCCGTGTCGATCGCAGGAGAGGGTGCCTCATCGTGGACTCCGAGGGAAGCTCGGGCGCGGTCCGATCCGCCCCGAGCCGCCGGCCTATCAAACCGACACGGCCCCGTCATCCGGAACCCACTTCGGCGTGACTCGAGCCGATCGTTCCGCTAACACGCCGCGGCCATGCGACACCTCACGCCGACCGTCCTCGCGATCCTCGCCCTCGCCGCCTGCGGAGACGATCCCGCCCGCGACACCGACACGTCCGACACCCAGGACGGCGCCGACACCGACGCGTCCGACACGACCGACACGAACGATCTCGATGTCTCCGACACGAACGATCCCGACGCGCACGACACGGACGATCCCGACCTCTCCGATGCGCACGACACGAGCGACACCGCCGAGCCCGACACGCGCGTGCCCGTCGCCTGTGGCGAGCGCGAAGCCTGCGCGGGCGCCCTCGTCGGCGACGAGCTCTGCCCCGACCTCTGCTTCTCGACCGACGACCGCCTCACCTGCCCAGGCGTCGTCGTGCACTCCCTCTGCCACAGCATCACCCCGGTCGACACGCCCACCGAAGAGGTCACCTTCGGCACCCTGCGCGTGACCCCCGTGAAGGTCCCCGAGGACGCCCGGGTGGGCGACACGGCCGACCTCGAAGTGCGCCTGACCAACGTCGGAACCTCCCGAATCGTCATTCCTTTTGGCTGGAAAAACCCCGACACCTGGACCCTCGAAGACCTGTCCTGGCAGGCCCTCACCGAGGTCGCCCTCGACCCCGACCAGAGCCTCTCGCTGACCGCGAAGCTCACCGCGCGGAACGCGACGACCCTGTCCTCGGGCGGCGACATCATCGTCACCTTCATCCTCGGCGACGACCGCTACGAGCCCCGCGCGGTCGTGCACTTCGCCGACTCCGAGCCCATCCTCTGCGGCGGCGAGCGCTTCCCCGCGATGCGCTGCCGCGACGGCGTCTGCGGCGGCCAGAGCGACCTCTACGCGACCGCCATGTGCTGCGACGGCATCTTCTACCCGGGCGCCCTCTGCTGCGCCGACCCCGACTGCAACGGCGGGGCGTGCGTCGATGGCAAGTGTGTCTTCGAGGTCCCGGCCCTCGGCTCGGCCAACGGCGTGCCTCTCGGCCACCAGAAGATCCGCCTCGTCCTGGTCGACACGCACCTTCAGTACGCCGACCCCTGCGAGAACCACTATGCCGACTTCGTCGCCGAGTCCGACCTCACCCAGGTCGAGGCCTGGTTCGACGCGGTCTCGCAAGCACGCCTCGGACGCGATGCCATGGACATCGAGTGGGTCGTCACCGGCGGGGTCCAGACCTCCGACTTCTTGAAGGGCCCGAACGACTGGACGAGCTTCTCGCACGACCTCGACGCGTGGCTCCGGGACCGCGGCTGCCCGCTCTTGGACACCTACGACAAGATCATCGTCGCGGCCTCGTCCGCCGACCTCATGGGCTTTGGCGGCCTCTACCACAGCGACGGCCACATCGTCGTCCAGTCCGCCTACCAGCCGCTCTTGTTGGCCCACGAGCTCGCCCACTCGTTCGGCGCCACCGACCTCTACCTCGATCTCGCCGGCCCGCTGCTCTACCCCTTCGAGCTCATGACCAGCTACTTCGGCGACGCCCCCGCGCCCGGCGATCGCGTCGCCTGGGGCCAGATGGGCTTTGCCGATCTCGACCGCGACGGCGTCCTCGACCTCGTCGACTTCGCCGCCTTCCCCGACACCCTCGAGGTTCGCGACCTCACCGCCACCATCACCAACAAGGGCACGGTCGAGCTCCACTGGGAGTTCGTCGGCCTCGAAGAGCCCCTCGACGGCGCGCCGGCCGACCCCCCGGGCCACACCGAGGGCCTGTCCGCCAAGCGCGTCGTCGTGCCGAGCTACCGCATCCAGGTGCCCGCCGCGAACCTCGACTTCGTGCACAGCTGGTACGGCCGCGTGAAGTCCGTCGTCATCGACCAGAGCCAGCTCGACCTCCCCGCCATCGAGTCGGCCGGCACCCTCGAGGTCCACCTCACCGCAGCGATCCGGGTCACCGGCCGCGACTGGGTGACCCGCCTCGTCAGCCTCGACCGCACCTACCAGGCCCCGGTCTCGCGCGCAGGGCGCTGAAAAACGGCCATCTGCGTCGTCGCCCGGAAGGCTCGAAGCGGGGCGCGGGGCCGCAGGTCCCGTGTACCTTCAGGTACGCCTCACTCCTCGACCTTCCGGCTCCTAGCATCTGGCCATTTTTGAGCGCCCTGCGTCGTCGGGAGAACATCCGTCGGCGACCCCCTCGCTCGCGTTGCCTCGGGTCTCGACTCATGGCAACCAGAGTAACGTCGTCGTGTCCCAACCGCCCATGCTCGGGGAAGTCTCTTGGCCCGTAGTCGCCTCTTCTCGTCGCTCCGTCGTTCGTTCCTCCTGGCCCTCGGCGCCTCCCGTCGCGGGGTCGACCCCGTCTCACACGCCGAGGAGACCCAAGCCCTCTGGCGACAGAGCCGCCGCGACTTCATGCGTCGGACGGCCATGGCGGGCGCGGCGCTGACGCTCGGTGCGCGCCTCCCGCTCGCGGGCTGTGACGGCGACGGCAGCACGTCCAAGGACCTCACGATCGGCATCGTCGGCGCGGGCATGGCCGGGCTCATGTGTGCCCGCACGCTCGAGAAGGCCGGCCTGCGCGCGACCCTCTTCGAGGGACAGAACCGCGTCGGCGGCCGCATGTGGACCGCGCGCGAGGGCTTCTCCGACGGGCAGTTGATCGAGCTCGGCGGCGAGCTCATCGACACCGAGCACGGCCTCCTCCGCGGGCTCGCGGTCGAGCTCGGGCTGACCCTCGACGACTTCCTCGAGGTCGACAAGGACGTCGACGCCGATCGCCTCTACTTCGACGGTGACGTCCTCGACGACGCGGCGCTGCTCACTGCGTGGGGCCCGCTCGCTCAGAAGATCCGGGCCGACGCGCTCGCTTCCGAGTCCAGCGAAGCCGAGCTCGCGCGCCTCGACGCGCTCTCCATCGCCGACTACCTCGACGCGGTGAACGGCCTCGACCCGATGCTCCGCAAGGTCCTGGACCTCGCCTACGTCGGCGAGTACGGCCTCGAGGTCGACCAGCAGTCCGCGCTGAACCTCATCTGGATGGCGGCCGAGGGCGAGACCGACGCGTTCTCGATCTACGGCACCTCCGACGAGCGCTTCCACACCCACCTCGGCAACGACTCGTTCCCGACCGCCGTCGCCGCGGCACTCTCCAGCACGATCGAGCTCGGCCACCGCCTCGTCGCCGTCAAGACCCTGTCCGATGGGCGCCACCGCCTGACCTTCGATCGCGGCGGCACCTCGGTCGAGGCGGTCTTCGACCACGTCGTCTTCACGCTGCCGTGGACGACCCTGCGCGCGGTCACCTTCGACCCGCCGCTGCCCGCGGACAAGGCGTCGATGATCGCCCAGCTCGGCTACGGCACCAACGCCAAGCTCATGCTGCAGTTCAACACGCGCGTCTGGCGCACGCAGCACGGCAGCTCCGGCTCGACCTTCTGCAACAACGGCCCGCAGACCCTCTGGGAGACCTCCCGCGGGCAGGCCGGCCAGAGCGGCATCCTCACCGTCTTCACCGGCGGGGCCGAGGGCCTGGCCGTCGGCAACGGCACGGCCGAGGCGCGCGCCCAGGCCTATCTCGGCCCGATCGACGCCATCTATCCCGGCACCAAGGCCGCCTATCGCAAGGACTCGGCCGTGCGCATGCACTGGCCCAGCTTCGAGTGGATGAAGGGCAGCTACGCTTGCTACCTGCCTGGCCAGGCCGCGTGGAACGGCACCGAGGGCGAGCCCGTCGGCACCCTCCACTTCGCCGGCGAGCACACCTCGGCCGACTTCCAGGGCTACATGGAGGGTGCCGCCGAGTCCGGCATCCGCGCCGCCCAGGAGATCCTCGGGGTCAAGTAGGACGCGGCTGCGCCGAGCGCCCGCGGCGTCGGTCCCTCGCTCACTCCTGCGGCGACCTGTAGGTCGCCTCGTCGTTCGCTTCGGGCGCCTCCTTGCGGTCATCTCGGCTCGCTCGCGTCCTCGCCCTTCAGTTCAATCCTTGAGGCCGAATTTTTCCATACGATAGCGCAGCGCGTATCGGGTGATCCCCAAGAGCTTCGCGGCCTGGGTCTGGTTGCCCTTCACGCGCTCGAGCGCCTGCACCAACAGGCTCTTCTCGACCTCCTCCAGGTGGCAGCCCTGGTCGGGCAGGATGAAGCTGCCGGGGCGCGTCTGCACCTCGACCTTGCCCGCGTAGCGCACCTCGCTCGGCAAGTGGACGAGGCGCACCTGCGTCTCCTCGCGGTGCAGGGTCACGATGCGTTCGATGATGTTCCTCAGCTCGCGCACGTTGCCCGGCCACGGGTAGCGCTGCAGCGCCCCGAGCGCCTCCGGCTCGATGCCTTCGAGCTTGCTCGGGATGCGGCGGCGGAAGTGGTCGAGGAAGTGCGACACGAGGATCGGGATGTCGCTCGGGCGCTGCCGCAGCGACGGCATGAGGATCGGGATGACCGCGAGGCGGTAGTACAGGTCCTGACGGAAGCGGCCTTTCTCGACCTCGACCGCCAGGTCGCGATGCGTCGCCGCGACGATGCCCGCCTCGAGCGGGATGTCGACCACGCCGCCGACCCGCTTGAAGCGCCGATTCTCCAACGCGCGCAGGAACTTGGCCTGCGTGCCCAGCGACATCTCGCCGATCTCGTCCAGGAAGATCGTGCCCGAGTGGGCGACCTCGAAGAGGCCGCGCTTCATCTGGCGCGCATCGGTGAAGGCACCGCGCTCGTGCCCGAAGATCTCCGACTCGATCAGGGTCTCGGGCAGCGACGCGCAGTCGATCTCGACGAACGGTCCGTCCTTGCGTGGCCCGTTCGAGTGGATGGCCTGCGCCACGAGCTCCTTGCCGGTGCCCGACTCACCCGTGACCAGCACCGTCGGGGCATCCACGCCCTCCAGGCGACGCAAGGTGTCGAAGACCCCCTGCATCGGGCCCGACTCGCCGATGATGCTGCGGTAGTCCGCGCGGCGTCGGTCGCGCAGGTAGCGCACCTCGGTCGCGAGACGGTCGGCCTCGATCGCCTGCGACAGCTTGAAGCTCACCTCCCGCAGATCGAAGGGCTTGGTCAGGTACGCGACGGCGCCGAGACGCGTCGCCTCGATGGCCGTGTCGACCGCCCCATGGGCCGTGATGACGATGACCGGGGTCAAGATCCCGGCCTCGCGCAACTTGCGCAGCGCGGTCAGCCCGTCCATCACCGGCATCTTCAGGTCCAGCAGGATGGCATCGGGGACCTGGCGCGTCGCGGCCTCGAGGCACTCCTGGCCGTTCTTCGCGACCATGACCCCATAGCCACTCCCCTTCAGGTGCTCCGACAGCGACCAGCGGATGAGCTCCTCGTCGTCGCACACGAGGACGGTATGATGCGCTTCCTTCGCCTCCGGGTGCGGGAGCGAAGCGGGACTCTCGTGCTTTATCGAAACCGTCTGCATGGGGACCTCTCGAGCCGGGGTGCGGCCGGCGTGCCCCGCCCCGAGGTGCTGGCGGGCTGGTGGGGCGGAGAGCCCACACACGTCGTCCTACGCGCTATTGGGGCATGATCCATGCCACCGTCCGCCCCTAGGATTCATGCGGACCTGGGCCAATCGATCCGCCTG
>JAEUKJ010000569.1 GCA_016792665.1 Deltaproteobacteria bacterium
AGGCGGTCGACGCTGGCACTGCCGCCGTTGCCGACGACCGAGCTCATGACCCCGCGCTTGCGGAACGTCGCGATGTCGAAGCCCGCCTGGCTGGTGTAGGTCGGGGCCTGATCCGCGGCCGGCGCCTCGGTCGGCGGCGCCGCGACCTGCAGCACCGAGAGGCGCTCGCCGTCGACGACGTAGTTCAGCAAAACGGCCTCGCGTCCATCGACGCGCGTCAAGCGCGCCCCGACGAGCTCGGGCGCGTCGCCCCCCGAGACCGACTCGGGCAGCTCGACCTTGAAGGGCACGTTCGACTCGAGGAACTGCCGGATCTGGCGCTGCGAGCCGCGGACCTCCATCGGGAGGTCATCGCGATGGGTCGCCACCGCCTCCATGGCGACGCGCTCCTCGCCATGCGGCGCCGGTGTCGACGACATCTGCCACACCAGGACCGCGGGGGTCGCGATGAGCACCGCCGCCGCCGCGAGCATCCACGGACGCACCCAGGTCGTCGCGGCCGGCCGCAAGGGCTTGACCCCGGACTCCTCGGGCGCGGGCGCCTCCGCCAGCGCTTGCCGAATCCGCGCCTCGAGCCCCGGCGGCGCGGTCACGCGCGGCACCTTCGCCCGGAACCCCGCGATGAAGCCGCGCTCGCGCTCGACTCGCCCCCGACACCGCGCACACGAGCGAACGTGCTGCTCGAAGTCCAAGCGGTCCGGCTCGGCGAGCTCGCCGTCGAGGTAGACGTAGATCCCCTTCTGGATGTCGTCGCAGTTCATGACCGGTCTCTACCGATGGAGCGGGTTCAGCGCCCTCGACGATGCCGACCCCCAGAGCCTCGCAATGCGACGCTGCCCGGGAGCCCGACCCCGAGGGCGCCTCACGCCTCTCCTCGGGTCGAGCCGAGCGGTCCTCGTCACCCCATGACGAGTCCACCCGAAGCTCATGTCTCGCGCGACCCGCGGCCCGCTGTCAAACAGGCAACGCGAATCGCGAGCGCGGCGAACACCGCACTCTTCGTCGTGGGCTCGGAGGTCACCATCCGCGACCTCCGCCCCGACCCGTTCGGCTTTCCGCGCCGTCAGGTCGGACACGCACACAACTCAGTCGAGCCCGACCGCCTTCCTGCGCTCGCGATACGCATCGAGAGAGATCGCGCCAGAGGCGTCCACGGCGGCCTTCCGATCGATGATCCCGAGCTCGATCGCGTAGTCGAAGAGGACCTCCTGGAGGCGCTTGCGACCGCGGAAGAGACGCGACATCACGGTGCCCACCGGGCACTCCATGATGTCGGCGATCTCCTTGTAGGAGAAGTCGTGGAGGTCGGCCAGGATCACCGGGATCCGGAAGTTCTCGGGCAGGGCCTCGATCGCCTCCTTGATGTGCTCGGGAAAGAGCTTGCCGAAGTAGTCCACCTCGGGGTTCTCGTAGAACGACGAGGTCTCGGCCAGGGTCGCGCTCGACAGCTCGCGCTCGGACGCGTCGAGCGACTCGTGCAGGTGCTGCTTCTTGCGGTTCCGGTTGATGAACGTGTTCGTCAGGATCCGGAAGAGCCACGCCTTGCAGTTGGTGCCCTGCTCGTACCGGTGCCAGAAGCGGAAGGCCTTGAGCAGGGTCTCCTGCACGAGGTCTTCGGCGCCCGCCGGGTTGCGGGTCATGTAGAGGGCCGCATTGTAGAGGGTCGACATGTGCGGCATCGCCTCGCGCTCGAAAGCCCGCCGTGTCTCCTCGTCCTTCTTGCGTCCAAAGACCATCGCGTCCTCGCTGTCCAGCTCGTCCCCGTCAACGGACGAGGCGGTCGTTTCGTTCACGGGTGCCGCCGCCGTCTGGCGGCCGGCAACCCCACCACGTCCACGTCCATTTCCGCTCTTGTCGACGTTGCGTCCCAGCACGGCACCCTCCTCGAGTCATCTCGGCCGCCGTAGCGGGCATGGCTCTTCCGACGCCGCTGGGCCCGAAATAGTTTCATCGCTGGGAATGCAACCCAACTCACTGACACCAAAAGCAAAACGGCCGTTTCCGGCCGCTTCGAGACATTCCTTTTACGGTCCGTTGACCTGACGGGATCACCGCGGCCCCGCCCGCGGGCCTTCGGTCAGGCGGCTTCCGGCGCCACGTAGGGCAGACCGATGGCCTCGGCCACGGCCGCGTGCGTGCAGTGTCCCCCCATCGTATTGATGCCGAGGCGCAGGCCGGGATCGGAGGCCGACGCCGCGCGCACCCCGAGGTCGGCCAGCTTCAGCGCGAAGGCCGTGGTCGCGTTCGTGAGCGCGAACGTCGACGTGCGCGCGACCGCCCCCGGCATGTTGGCGACGCAGTAGTGCAGGACGTCGCCCACGAAGTAGGTCGGGTGCTCGTGAGTGGTCGGGCGGCAGGTCTCGATGCAGCCCCCCTGGTCGACCGACACGTCGACCACGACCGAGCCCGGCTTCATACGGCGCACGAGCTCCTCCGAGACGAGCTTCGGCGCGCGCGCGCCGGTGACCAACACGGCCCCCACCAGGAGGTCGGCCTGCAGCGCGGCGTGCTCGATGGTCTCCGGGTTCGAGTGCAGCGTCATGGCGCGGCCGAGGAAGACGTCGTCGAGGTAGGTCAGCCGGTCCAGGTTCTTGTCGACGATGGTCACGCGCGCGCCCATGCCGACCGCGATCTTGGCGGCGTTCGTGCCGACCGTGCCGCCGCCCAGGATGACGACGTGGCCGGGCTTCGTGCCGGGCACGCCACCCAGGAGGAGGCCCATGCCACCCTGGTGTTTTTCCAGGCAGTGGGCCCCGACCTGCACCGACATCTTGCCGGCGATCTCGCTCATCGGCTTGAGAAGCGGCAGGAGGCCGTGCCGGTCCTCGATGGTCTCGTACGCGATTCCGGTCACCCTCTTCCTGACGAGCTCATGGCCGAGCTCGGGCACGGCCGCCAGGTGGAGGTAGGTGTAGATGATGAGACCCTCGCGGAAGTACCCGTACTCGCTGGGAATCGGCTCCTTCACTTTGACGATCATGTCGGCCCGGGCCCAGACCTCGGCCGCGGTCTCGAGGAGGACCGCGCCCGCGCGCTCGTAGGCCTCGTCCAGGACGCCAGAGCCCAGGCCGGCGCCGCGCTGCACGAAGACCGTGTGGCCGTGGGTCGTGAGCTGCTTGACGCCGCCGGGGACGAGCCCGACGCGATTCTCTTGAGCCTTGATTTCCTTGGGAACGCCAACGATCACAGGGTCTTCCTCCGGTGCTTGGCCAAGCCATGGGGCTCGGCGCGGCGACGATACGCCTCCCGTGGAAGAACGCCAGAGACCCGGCGCCCTCTCTTATTGTCGGGTCGCGCGCCAGTCGTTGTCCGGCGTGAAGCGGCTCTGTCCGACCGGGAAGAAGAGGTCCCAGTCGCACGGGGCCGAGGTCGAGCCGTAGCCGTCGATCCACCGGTCGCTGTTGGCATCCTGGGCCTGGCACGGCGCGGAGCCGAAGGTCCCGAGGTTCAAGGTGCCATCGAGGTTCTTGAACTGGTTGCGGATGACGTTGGAGATGATCGGAATCGCGAGCTCGCAGGCGAGCACCCGGTTGTCCCACGAGACGAAGTTGCCCGCGGTGGTGTCCTCGAGCTTGTCGGCGAAGTACTCGCAGCAGTCGTCGTAGTCCAGGCACTGGCGGTCACCGAAGAGAGTCGCCACGAAGTCGTCCCAGGAGCGGATGGGCGTGTCGCCGCCACCCTCGAACAGCAGTCCGAGGAGGCGCTTCTCGATGATGGCGTTGATGAGCGGCCCATAGGTCAGCTTCGGCACGTCGTGCGGCAGGATGTGCAGCCGCAGGCTCGGGTCGATGCCCGCGTCGAGGCGCGCGGTCGGCCGCAGCCCGTAGATTTCCTCGAGCGGGATCTGGGTCCAGCCGCAGTCGTTGGGGTCCGGGCTCTGCTTGCAGCTCGGGTCGAACTTCCAGCGGAAGCGCACGTGCGTCCACTCCTCGCTCGCGTCCTGCGCGGCGAAGAACGCGCCGTCGAAGCCCTGGCGCGGGGTCGCGGGCTCGTTGGCGAAGGTCGTCTTCGAGACCAGGCGCAGGTCGCGCAATATCTCGGAGATGAGCTGCGAGGCGGTCTGCGCGTTCTCGCCGATGGCCGCCTGGAGGAGCGCCAGCAGCGCCGCGTCGGCCGCGCTGACGATGACGCCTCCGACGAAGTTCGGCTCGCCCGAGCTGTTGGTGATCCAGTAGCAGACCGTGCCGAGGACGCCGCTCGGGTTGTTGCCGCAGGCCCACACGACCAGGAGGCGGCCGGGGTGCGTGAACAGGTCGGACAGCGTGATGAGGATATTGCCGATGGCCGTGCCCTCGCCGCCGGAGAGCACGTCGAGGCGGGTCAGGGTCTGGTAGGTGCCGCGGAAGTTCTTCGGCAGGTCGAGGACATAGACCAGCGCCGTGGCGGTCTGGCCGAGCTTGGCCTCGACGTTGTCGACGCAGCCCGAGGCCAGCGGCACCGTCCCGCCCGTGCCGCCCTGACCGAGGTAGGGCCCGACGAACTGCACCACCCAGCGCTGCGTGCCCTCGGTCGCGAGGCCGGGCAGGGTCTGGACGCGCGCCTGGCGACCGCGCTCGAGGGGGCCGACGACGAGGTCCGGGGCCTTGGGGTAGCCGGCGTCGGGATAGACGGCGGCGCAGCTCGGGACGCCGTTGACCTGCTTGTAGAGGCGCAGCTCGAAGTCCGCCAGCGGGCTCTGGCCGAGGTACTCGAAGCTCGCGGCGAGGTCGGGCTGAGGCGGGGTGTCGAAGGTGATGACGAATTCGCGCGTGCCGGCTGTCTCGTCGCCGGAGGCGCGCGCGGTCACGACGGCGCTGCCTGCGAGCCCGCCCGAACGGGCGCGGACCTTCGCGACGCCGTTCTGGTCGGTGTAGCTCGAGAGCTGGGCGAGGCTCAGGAGGTCGGTCGGGACCTCGCCCGGGTTCCAGAAGATCTGGCGGTCGGCCAGGGGGCGCCCGTCGCCGTCCTTATAGACGATGGCGAGGTCGAGGTCCTCGCCGGCGACCCGGCGGAGGGCACAGCTCGATGCGCACAGTAGCCCGTCCGAGCCGACCATCGTCGTCGCATAGCCGAGGGTGTTGGCCTTCGGCGGGCTGGTGTCTTCCTCGGGCTCGAGCGTGTCGGGGACGACCTTGGTGTCGGGGTCGACATAGGTGTCGGGCGGCACGAAGGAGCTGTCGGCGACGTCGGCATCGTCAGAGGGGGTGCCGGCCCCATCGTCACCGCAGCCGGCCTGGAGGCCGAGCCCGCTGAGCCCGATCAGGGCGGCCAGGAGCGACGCGTTGCGGGTCGCGCCGAGGGCGCAAGGGGCGGAGTGTCGCGAACCGCGGGCGAAGACAGTGGGCTTGGACATGGGGCCGATCTAACCCGGTTCGAGGGGGGCGCCAAGGACTACGCAGCCGGCCTCTCGGCGAGCCGCGCGCGACGCCGCGCGGCGCATGCGAACCTCAGGTTAGCAGGGGAGAACCCGTGGCTTCAAACGGGAGGTTGAGTGGTCACCTCCGCGACCGTCGGTCCGGGACGCGTGGGTGATTTCGTCGCGGCTGTGGGCGAGTTTTCGCCCGCCGCGGCTCGCTTTTCGCGAAATGGTCGCGCCGGACGACGGATAGGGACCGGTGAAACACCGCGAGACCGCCTCGATATCGCAGTGGATACGAGCAGATGACACACCTGTGCCAAGTCTCACTTGACCATGTCGAATCGGTTCCCATACACACCGAACGGCGATTCGGAGGAGCCGAACCATGATTTCAGTCGACCGCGCAAAGGCGCGCCGGCAGCGGGCGCAGGCGATGGCCAAGGGCGACATCCTCGATGCCGCGCTGCGCGCTTTCGCCCGGCGCGGGTACGCCGACACCAAGATGACCGACATCGCGGCCGAGGCCGGCTACACGGCGGCGTCGCTCTATACGTACTTCCCCGGGAAGAAAGAGATCTTCATCGCGGCCGCCGACCACTTCGTCGAAGGGGTGCGCGCGGCCTTCGGCCCGGTTCCCGAGGCGGCGCCGGGCGACTTCGACGCCCTCGAGGTCGAGGTCCGGAACCGCATCGGCGCGCTGGTCGCGTATGGGGACGACCACCGCGAGATCCTCGCCTTCTTCCTGCGCATGCGCTGGAGCGGCGAGCAGGTCATCGCCGAGCTGCGCTCCTCCGACTGCCACGCCCCCGACCCCGACGATGCCCACGGCCCCCATCGCATCCACGCCCACATGGCCAACGTGTGGCGCGGACTCGGGGTCGAGCGCTTCGGCATGGATCCCTACGCCGTCGCGAGCCTCGCGGCCGCGATGATCGAGAGCTTCTTCATGCGCCGCTTCATCCTCGGAGCGGGCGGCGCCTTGCGGGAGGACGCGGAACCCATCGCGAACCTCCTTCTCTACGGCCTCAAAGGCAAACGATGAAAGCGATGAGTTGGGCGGCCCTGGCCGCTGTCGGCCTGCTCACGGCAGACCTCCTCCCCTTCCCCGTCAAGGCACCCGCGCACGCCGCCGAGCCCACGGGCACTCCGACCGCGACCCCGCCGACCTCCACCGAGCCG
>JAEUKJ010000635.1 GCA_016792665.1 Deltaproteobacteria bacterium
GTCCATGACGACGGCGGCCGCCGAGCGTTGGTAGCGCAGGATGTCGCGGACCTCTTTCTGGAGGCGCGCGTCGATGGTGAGCCACACGTCGAGCCCGGGTTCGGAGGGGCGGCGCGAGTTCTCGACGGTGCGGTTGGTCCCCTTGAGGTACTCGACCTCGCCGGGCTTGCCGCGCAGGATCGCCTCGAGCGCGGCCTCGACCCCCGAGCGTCCCTTCTTGGCGTCGTTGGCGTAGACGCCGGGGTTCTGGTCGAGGTCCTCGGCGGTGACGCGGTTGATGTAGCCGAGCGTGTGGGCGAGCGTGAAGGGCTGCGTGTACTCGCGCATGAGGACGGTGTCGATGAGGACGCCGTCGATGGGGCCCTGGCTCTCCATGACGGCGAGCTCGTTGGTGAAGCGGCGCTTGCACACCGGGCAGACCAGGTTGTGCTGGACCGCGGTCAGGGCCTGCCCATCGACGGGACAGGCGACGCTGGTGGCGTAGTGGCGCTTGCACTTGGGGCAGGTCGCGTTGCGGGTCGGCCCCTCCCCGTCCCAGGCGAGCTTGGCCTTGTCGTGCGGGCAGTAGACGGCGTCACTGGCGATCGGCTCGTAGTGCAGTCCGCACTCGCGACAGAAGAGCTGGTGCTCGGCGTCGATGTCGGGGCGGGCGACGGCATCGAGATCCTTGGCGGGATCGTTGGGGACCTCGAGGGCGGCGCCGTCGTAGGGGCAGCGATCGGCGACGACGGTGTCGCGCACGAGCAGGGGCTCGCCACCGCGGTTCTCCGCCATGGCGCGGGTGATGGCGGCGTCGACGGCTTCCTCTTCCTCGCGCGTCATCTCGAGGGTGGAGGTGATGCGCGCGAGCACCGAGGCGCGGCGCGTGGGGCCGTTCTTGACCTTGGGATCGAGGGGCAGCTCGAGCTTCTCGGGGACGAGGCGCAGGCGGTGCGCGGGGACGTTGCGCGCGAGCACGACGCCGTTCCGGTCTTTGACCTCACCGCGGCGCGCCGGGAGGACCTCGGTGGTGGTGAAGCTCGTGCGCGCGGCCTCGCGGTACTCGTCGCCGCGGATGATCTGCACGTAGAAGAGGCGGCCGAGGAGCACGATGAAGCAGACCGTGAACAGCAGCCCGAGGCGGCCGTAGCGGCGGCGGAGGGACCCGAGGTCGTCGTGGTTCTCGCGAAACAAAGCAGGCGCCTCCTCAGAGGAAGACCGACTCGTTCTTACGCGTGGTGAGCGCGTCGAGCCGGTCGAGGAGCCAGAAGATCACGGCCCCGAAGGGGGCGGTGACGAGGGCCTGGGGGACCATGGCCTGCAGGACGACGAGGGGGCCCGAGGTGCCTTCCGTGAAGTTGCGCACGAAGAGGAGGGAGAGGACGAGCTCGACGACGGAGGCGGCGAGGCTCGCCATGCCGGCCAGGAACATGGCCCCGAAAGGCCCGCGCAGGACGAGGCGGCGGGCGAGGCGTTGGCTCGCGAGCACGGCCAGGACCGAGATCTCCATGCCGAGCCCGACCGCCTGCCCCATGGTGAAGCCGTCCTTCAGGAGGCCGACGACCAGGGCCAGGCCGATGCCCTTCTCGAGCGTGGTGGTGAGGCCCACGTAGAGGCAGATGATGAGCGCGAAGTCGGGCACGTAGTGGGCGACATCGGCGTCGTGCAGGAGCGGCGAGAGCAGCGCCAGGAGGAGGAAGCTCGTCAAGAGGAGCGCGAGACCGCGGAGCATCAGCGACCTCCTGGTCGAGGGGCGGCGGGGGTGGGCTGCGCAGGCTGAGCGCCGCCGGTGGGCTGCGCGGGGTGAGTGCCGCCCGTGGGCTGCGCGGGGTGAGCGCCACCGGGGACAGGCGCGCCGTTGGCCGGAGGCAGAGGCGCGGTGCCGGGCGGAGGCGCGTCGGCCTCGACCACGCCGATGATGACCTGCACGATGTCGAGGTCGGCGAGGTTCACGGACGGCGTCACCTGGAGCTCGTACTCGACCTCGCGCTGGCGCTCCTCGAGCGAGCGGATCGAGCCGACCAGGAGGCCGGGCGGGAAGATCTTGTCGTGGCCCGAGGTGACGAGCTGGTCGCCGACCTCGAGGGGCTCGGCACGGTGGAGATACGACAGACGGGCGATGTAGTTGTAGGGCGAGGAGGTGCCGGTGACGCTGCCGGTGACGCCCTTGTTGAGGACGCGCACGTTGACGACCGAGCGCGCATCGACCGTGAGCATGACCTCGGCGTACTCGCCCGAGACCGCGACGATGCGCCCGACGAGGGCGCCGGCGTGGATGACGGGCATCCCCTCGGCGAAGCCCGAGCGCTCACCCGCGTCGAGGGAGATGCGGATGACGCGACCGTAGGGCGAGAGGTCCTTGCCGATGATGTGGGCCGAGACGGTCCTCAGGTCGCGGCGCGACTTCTTGAACTCGAGTTCCTCGCGCAGGCGCGCGTTCTCGACCAGGATGATCTGGAGGCGCGCGGCCTCGGCCTGGAGGGCGACGTTCTCCTCACGCAGCTTCTCGTTGGCCTGCTCGACGTCGACCAGCGCGATGTAGCCGTGCCAGACCTCGGAGAGGCCCGAGAGGAGGCGGCTCGCGGCGCCCTGCACCGGGGCGGTCACGCGGATGAGCGCCTTCTCGATGATGGTCGTCTTGCGCGGGCTGCGGCCGTGCACGTAGAGCAGGAAGAGCGGCAGCGCGAGGCCGACGAAGCTCACGATCGTCCGACGATGTCGAGCGAGGAACTCCCTCACGGCTCGGGTCTCCTCAGGTTCAGGACTGCACCGCCACGCCGCGGAGCAGCTCGAGCGAGTCGAGAGCCTTCCCCGACCCGAGGACGACCGCGCTCATCGGGTCGTCGGCGATCATGACCGGCAGGCCGGTCTCCTCGCGGATGAGGATGTCGAGGTTGCGCAAGAGCGCGCCGCCACCGGCGAGCACGATGCCCTTGTCGACGATGTCGGCGGCGAGCTCGGG
>JAEUKJ010000636.1 GCA_016792665.1 Deltaproteobacteria bacterium
CGGCGTCCTGCGAGAAGCCGGTGGCCTCGTTCGGGTGGTTGAAGTGGGTGTGGAGGACGACCTCCTTGCCGAGCTTGCGCCCGCGCTCGACGATCTCCGTGACGGCCTCGGTCCAGGGGTCGCCGGCCTTCACGCGCATCGACACGACGGCGATGCCCTTGGTCGCGAAGCGGAAGCGACGGATGTGCGGGATGTCGAGGAGGGTGTGGCCGATCTCCAGGATCTGCTGCGGCTTCAATCGATAGGCGTCGCCGCCCGAGACGACGACGTCTTCGAGCTCGGGGCGCTCACGCATGTACTTGAAGGCGGCCTGCCAGCGGGCGACGTCGGCCTTCAGGCTGACCTTCTCGACCAGGTCGGTGTCGATGCCGACGGCGTAGCTGCGCGTGCAGAAGCGGCAGTAGACCGGGCAGGTGTCGAGTGCCAGGAAGAGCGCCTTGTCGGGGTAGCGGTGCGTGAGGCCCGGAACCGGGGCGTCGCCCTGCTCGTGCAGCGAGTCGAGGGTGAGGAGCGGGTGGTCGGGCTCGGCCTCGGAGGCGAGCGGCAGGAACTGGCGGCGGATGGGATCGAGGTAGGGGCTCTCCCAGTCGATGAGCGCGAGCAGGTAGGGGCTGATGCGGACGGCCATGGGGGCCATCGCGAAGCCGGCCTCGACGTCCTCGATGAAGGCCGGCGAGCAGAGCTCCTGCACGCTCTGGACGAGCTTCTTCGGGCTCGTGATGGCGTTCTTTTCCTGCCAGTCGTAGCTCGCGAAGGTCTCGTGATCGACGTCCTTCCAGGCGGGGATCTTGCGCCAGAACTCGTCGCGGCGCAGCTCGCGGTGGGCGAGCGACTTCGGGTCGACGGGCGGCTTCAGGTGCCGGACGTGGCTCGGGTCGTGAGCCGGTTCGTGGGCCGCGGTGATCGGGAGGTGGGGCGGGATCGGGGTCGTCATCGTGATGAGCTCCGGTGAGCCTCGGAGAGGCCGACGGACAGGCGAGTCAGGACTCGCGGGGGTTCTGGAGGGGTGGACGCGGGCGCGGTCGGGCGCAGCCGAGACGAACGTCAGGCGAGGACGTCGGGCTGGTGGAGGACGGCGATGGCGAACCACATAGGCGCGAGACCATGAAGGAAGCGCGCGCGGAAAGCAAGGTCGGCGACGCGTCCGGGCGTCGTGGGCGGGGCGTTGTCGCGGCGGGCGCGGGCTGCTAACGATGGGCGCACGGGGCCGAATCCGGGCGCACGAGGAGAGCAGGGCATGAGCGAGACACTGGAGTTCACGAGCAAGGAGATCGGGCTGGCGCTGGACGAGGGCGTGGCGACGCTGACCCTCTTGCAGAAGACGATGGGGCCGGATCTGTTCGCCGACCTCGACCGCGCGATGGAGGTCCTGGAGCGCACCGACGCGATGCGGGTCCTCATCGTGCGCGGCGACGCCAAGGCGCTCTCGTACGGGCTCGATCTCCCCAAGGCGTTCGGCAAGTGGGGCGAGCTCTTCCGGGGATCGGCGACCGCGGGGCCGCGGCACCAGTTGATGCGCCTCGTCAAAGAGCTGCAGCGGCCGTTCGAGCGGCTGGCCCACCTCAGGGTGCCGACGATCTGCGTCATCACCGGGCACTGCATCGGCGGTGGCCTGGATCTCGCCGCGGCCTGCGACATCCGCCTCGCGTCGGCGGACGCGAAGATCTCGCTGCGCGAGACGCGCATCGCCATCGTCGCCGATCTCGGGTCGCTCCAGCGCCTGCCGCCCATCATCGGACAGGGCATGACGCGCGAGCTGGCGTTCACCGGCCGCGACGTGAGCGCCGCGGAGGCGCACCAGATGCGCCTCGTGAACCATGTCCACGAGAGCGCCGAGGCCGCATTTGCCGCGGCGATCGCGATGGCCAGGCAGATCGCCGCCAACGCGCCGCGCACCGTCGAGGGTGTGAAGGCCGTCCTGAACCGCCAGACCGACCAGGCCATCGCCGAGGGACTGGACCACGTCGCGACCTGGAACAGCGCGTTCCTCGCGTCCGAAGATCTGGCCGAGGCGGTCTCGGCGTTTGCGGGCAAGCGCACGCCGGCATTCAAGGGGCGCTGACGAGGAGACCTCCGGGTGCCGGCATCGAGGACGCGTCCGTCAGCCCGACGGGCGTCGCTCGGTGGCCTGGCGGGCTGCGCGTCGGTCGAACTTGTCGCGTGCTGCGTGGATGGCTGGCGCGTTCTCCACGGCCCAGTCTCCGAGCTGGCGCATGGTGGCGATGAGCGTCCGGCCCATCGGGGTCAGCTCGTAGTCGACGCGCGGCGGGATCGTCGGGGTGACCGTGCGCAGCACCAGCCCGTCGCGCTCGAGCCCGCGCAAGGTCAAGGTCAGCATGCGCTGCGAGATCCCGTCGATGGCGCGCTTCATCGCGTTGAAGCGCACCGGGCCGTCGGCCAGCAGCTTCACGATGTAGATGCTCCACTTGTCGCCGATGCGCGTGATGATGTCGCGCACCGCCGCGCAGTTGCCGGTCATCTCGACTTTTCGACGCGGTGTCATGGATGTGCCTCCTTGTCCCTCGGTCGACAGTCCCTTATCCAGGGCAGGTCAGTGCGTTAGTCACAAATGAGAACTGAGGCACCAAACGTACCTCAGTCTACTTCGTATACCAAGGATCCCCGACCATGCTGAAGCTCTACTATGCCGCCGGTGCCTGTTCGCTCTCGCCCCACATCGCGCTTCGCGAGTCGGGCCTGCCCTTCGAGCTCGTGAAAGTGGACTGGATGAATGGCCGCACGCTCGCCAACGGCGAGGGCGTGCTCGCCGACGTCAACACCAAGGACTACGTGCCCGCGCTGCGCCTCGACGACGACCAGGTCCTGAGCGAAGGCGTGGCGATCGTGCAGTACATCGCCGATCGCGCCCCCGACACGAAGCTCGCGCCCGCCAACGGCACGCTGGCGCGCGTGCGTCTCCAGGAGTGGCTCAACTTCATCTCGACCGAGCTGCACAAGGGCCTCGGCCCGTTCTTCGGCAAGTCCTGGGCCACGGCCGAGGTCAAGGCGGCCGCGTTCGAAACGCTGACCAAGCGCCTGGCCCACATCGAGCGGACGCTGGCCGATGGCCGCACCTGGCTCACCGGTGAAGACTTCACCGTCGCCGACGGCTACCTCGTGTATGCGCTGCGCTCGTGGCAGCTCTTCGCCAAGGGCGAGCTGACCCCGAACCTCGCTGCGTACTGGAACCGACTGCTCGAGCGCCCCTCGGTGAAGGCCGCGCTCGAGGCCGAGGGCCTGGTCACGAAGAAGGCGGCCTGACAGGCGCCGCGAGGAGGTCGCGCATCGTCGTCGGGGCCCGGCCGAGGAGGCTGAGCGTCGGGTCGACGGTCGCGAGCTCGCCGCGCGGGCCGCGCGTCGTGCCCCGGGCCAAGCGACGGCAAGCGCGCGCTCTCGCAAACGAACCCGCGCGCGGCTCGGGGCGCAGCGCCCGTGGGGGCATGGCCCCCTTGGCCCACCGAGGCATCGCGACGCTATCGCTATATCGAGGTGCGTGGCGGCAGCGCAGCGGCCGAGAGCAGGATGCCCGTCGAGAGGGCCACCACCGCGAGCGCCATCTGGATCCCCATGTCGAACGCGCGCGTCGGATCGTGCAGCGCTGCGGCCGACACCGCGAGCAGACCGAGGCTTCCCGGCACGAGCATCATCACGCCGGGCAAGGTCAACGTGCTCGAGGGGCGATCGTGGCGGCGGGCGAAGGCGTGGCTCACGACGCCGACCGTGGTCGCGGCGACGAGCACGCCGACGTCCACCCCGAGCCATCCACCGAGGCCGCGACACACGAAGAACGCGAGCGCGCAGACGATCAATGTGGCGGCGAGGTCGCGCACGCGCACGACCAGCAGCACGGCGAAGCCGGTCGCGAGCAGCAGCGCCCCGAGCGAGGCGACTTCCAGCGGCGCGGGCGGCAGGAGTTCGATGCGCGCGGCGTCGATATGGCCCAGGCGCAGCCCGAGCAGCACCCCGACGCCGAGCTGGAGGAACACCGCGACCGCGCCAATGCTGCGCGCGGCGCCGCTGACGAGGTGGCCCGTGGCGAGCTCGACCATGGCGAGTGTCACGGTCAGTCCGGGCAGCAGCACGAGCATGGCGGCGATGGTGACGACGAGCGGGTGCGCGACGAGCTGGGCGTTGAACAAGGCGCAGCTCGCAAGAGTCGCGAGCACCGTGGCCAGCATCGGGGTCAGGCGTGCCAGGGTCGGGTGGTCCGCGCCGAGGCCGAGCATCACGCCGATACCGAGCCCGAGCGCGCCGGCCCAGAGCGCGTCGGACAACGACACGCCCAGCATCAGCGCGCCGCCGAGCGCGACGAGCACGACCGCCACGAGGTTGGACCAGATCGCGTGGGCGGCCGGGCGTGTGAGGATCGCGCGTACCTCGTGTTCGGCCTGCGCGGCGTCGAGCTCACGCCGCTCGACCTGCGCGATGAGCGCGTGCAGCGCGTCGAGGCGAGTCAGGTCGATCGCGGCGATCGCCGCTCGGGCGGTGTAGGTCGAGGTGCAGTCGCCGAAGTGCGAGGTCACCATCACGACGGTCGGCAGGCCGAAGACCGTGATGTCGAGGCCGAACGCGCGCGCGAGGCGCAGCATCGATTCCTCCACGCGGTGCGCCGGCAGCCCGTAGCCGAGCAGCGCCGAGCCGAGGGCCAGGAGACAGCGGACCTCGGGCTGGGGCGACAGCGGCATGTGCTCCGCGGCGCCGGTACGGACCGGCGTCGCTGACCAGACGCGCAGCCAGCTCGGTCGTGCGATCACTCTGCGCCGCCACCACGCGGCGCCGCCTCGGCGGGCTCGGCGTCGTTGGGGCGCGGCTCGAAGCCGACGACCGGCGTCATCGCAGAGGACCGCGCGTGATCACCGCCGGGCCCGAACGCGAGCACGACGTCGCGCAGCGGACGCGGCTCGCGGCGAGGGGCATCGGCGGGCGGGGGCGGCGCGAGGTGCAGGGTCTGCGTCGGGAACGCGAAGGAGACGTCGAGCGCCTCGGCGAGCTGCAGGATCGACAGGTTCAAGCGGGTGCGCGCGCGCAGCTCCGAGCCCCAGTCGGGCGTCTCGAAGAAGCAGTAGAGCAGGACCTCGAGGGCGCAGTCGCCAAAGCCCTGGAACTCGACGATGAAGTAGTCCTTGCGTGCCTCGGGCATGGCCAAGAGCACACCGCGCACCCCCTCGCAGAAGGCCTGCATCTTGTCGGGCGGGGTGTCATAGGTGAGGCCGAGCGTCGCCTTGTAGCGGCGGAAGCGGCGTCGCCCCATGTTGTCGATGGCGCTGTTCGTGACGCTGGCGTTGGGCACGGTCACGACCGAGTTGTAGAAGGTGCGGATGCGCGAGGTGCGGAAGCCGACCTCTTCGACGGTGCCCTCGATGTCGGCCATCACGATCCAGTCCCCGATGTGGAAGGGCTTGTCGACGAAGATCATGACCGAACCGAAGAAGTTGGCGACGGTGTCCTTGGCCGCGAGGGCGAAGGCGAGGCCGCCCAGGCCGAGACCCGCCAGGAGGGATCCCACGTCGACGTCGAGGTTCTGCAGGATGAAGATCGCGCCGATGACGACGAAGAACACCTTGAGCGACTTGCGGATGAGCGGCACGAGCTGGTCGTCGAGCTTGCTTTCGGTCTTGGCCGCGCGCGCCTCGAGCACGACCGAGAGCACGTCGACCAACCGATAGAGCAGCCACACGACGCTGAACGCCGCGAGCGTGCGCACGGCGAGCAGGATCACGAAGTCGCCCGTCGGCGGGAACTGCAGGAACGGGGCGCCGACAGCGAGCGTGCCGGCGACGAGGAGGGTGGCGACGGGGCTGTCGGCCTTGGACAGGATGCGGTCGAGCCAGAGGGCGTCGAGCTTTCGCGTGATGCGGCGCAGGTAGGTCGCGATGACGTAGATGGCGAGCTTGCGCAGCACGATACCGACCAGGATGAGCAGCAAGAGCCCGATGATCTGCCAGGCCTCGATGCCGAACACGTCGCCGCGCAACCAGCCGGGCATCACCGCGCGCAGGCCCGAGGGCGCGGCATCGGGAGGGGTGGATTGTAGGGCCAGGGGCAGCAGCGATGTGCACAGCGTCAACACGGTAGACCTCGAGACTTGAAGCGACTGAGTGGAGGCGAGGCGAGGCATGGGGCCGGGGGGCACCGCCCCACTCGAGTCGGTAGGGAGCAGGCTTGGGTCAGCAATCATTATAATTGCACATGCAACGATTGCTGGTGAATTGTTTTCGCACGACAGGCACGTGATGGTTGACAGGTTTAGTGCACCTGAATACGTTGCGCCCGCAATGATTGCTCTTGGACAAAATTCGCAGGCAATAGCTGCCCCTCTACGGATTTCTGGTGCTTGGTTGGTCCTGAAGTTCGGCGGGACGAGCGTCGCGACCGCCGAGCGCTGGGGCTCGATCGAGAAGATCATCCGCTCGCAACGGGCGACGGGCATGCGGGTGCTCGTCGTCTGCTCCGCGCTGGCCGGGGTCACGAACCGACTGGAGGCGCTCGTCGCCGACATCGATCGTGGCGCGCCAGCCGACGCTGCGCTCGGCACGCTGGCTGAGACGCACGCGGCGCTCGCGGGAGCGCTCGGTGTCGACGTCGATCGTGTGCTCGGCACCGAGCTGGCCGCGTTGAAGCGACGTGTGGCCGAGCTCGCGGCGCGGGGGCGCAGCGTGACGCCGCCGGAGCGCGCGCTGTTGATGGCGTATGGCGAGCTCATGTCGAGCCGGCTCGGCGCGGAGTGGCTCGAGCGGCGCCTCGGCGACGTGGCGTGGCTCGACGCGCGCGAGGTGCTGCGGGGGCTCGACAAGGGCGAGCGGGCCGAGCGCTACCTGAGCGCGCGGTGTGCAGCGACCTTCGACGCAGACGCGCGCCGACGGCTCGACGCGCTGGGCGTGCCGGTGGTCGTGACGCAGGGCTTCATCGCGCGTGGGCCGGAGGGCGAGACAGTGCTGCTCGGGCGTGGTGGGTCGGATGCGGCGGCGGCGTACCTCGGCGCCGCGGTCGGCGCATCCGCGGTCGAGCTGTGGAGCGACGTGCCGGGCATGTTCACGGCGGACCCTCGCGCGGTGGCGGGCGCGCGCCTGCTGCAGCGCGTGTCGTACGACGAGGCGGAGACGTTCGGCGCGCTCGGCGCGAAGGTGCTGCACCCGCGTGCGGTCGAGCCGGCGCGCGCCGCGGGCATCCCCATTCGCCTCGGATGGACGGCGCAGCCCGACGTGGTGGGCACGCGAATCCTCGGGTCGCGGCAGCCGCGCGGGGCGAAGGCGGTCGTGTCGCGGCGCCAGCTCGCGCTGGTGACGATGTGGCGGCGCTCGAGCTGGCAGCCCGTCGGGTTCATGGCCGACGTGGCGAGCCGCTTCCACGCGCGTGGCTTGTCGATGGACCTCATCGCGAGCTCGCCGTCGGAGATCCGGGTGACCGTCGACCTGGCGGCGTTCCCGTCGGCGGCGAGCGAGCTCGACGCGCTCTTGGGTGAGCTGTCGCAGGTGTGTCGGCCCCGTGTCACGCAGCGCGTGGCGTGTGTGAGCGTCGCGGGCGCCGGGGTCGCGCACGCCCTCGGTCGGACCGCGCGTGGGGCGGCGCTGTTCTCGGAGGTGCCGACCTACCTCGTGAGCCACGCGCCGAGCGGTGGGCACATCAGCGTGATCGTCGATGACTGCGAGGCGCCCAGCCTGGTCGCGTCGCTGCACGACAAGCTCATCGCGCCCCGACGCGACGAGGCCACCTTCGGGCCGAGCTGGTCGGCGCTCGGCGGCACGGTCGCCATGCGCGTGCCGAGCGGACCCGCGACGGCCTCCAGCCAGGTGGAGGTCCAACCGTGAGCGAGATCGCGACGCGGACGCCCATCGTGACGGACGGGCTCGAGATCTGGCGGCTCGTGTCGCGAATGGGCGGCCTCGAGCTGAACAGCTGCTACGCCTACGTGCTGCTGTGTAGCCACTTCGCGGAGACATGTCTCGTGGCCGAGCGCGCTGGCAAGCTCGTCGGCTTCGTCGCCGCCTATCGCCCGCCGAGCCACCCGACCGATCTGTTCGTGTGGCAGGTCGGCGTCGCGCCCGAAGCGCGTGGCCTGGGCGTCGGCTCGCGCCTGCTCGACGTGCTCATCGACCGCCCGGCGGCGTGGGGCGCGCGCTTCTTGACGGCGACCGTGAGCCCCGACAACGCCGCCTCGCTCAGGCTCTTCAACGGCTTCGCGACGCGGCGCCAGATCCCTTTTCAGGTGAGCACGGGCTATCCCGCCGCGCTGTTCGCCGAGTCCCACGCCGACGAGGACCTCGTCCGGATCGGCCCTCTGCATCGGAAGTGACATGGACATCATCGAACGCCTCGAGTCGGAGGTGCGCAGCTACTGCCGCGCGTTTCCGACGGTCTTCGCGCATGCGCGCGGCGCCGAGCTCATCGATCGCGACGGTCGCCGCTACCTCGACTTCTTCGCAGGCGCGGGCGCCCTCAACTACGGCCACAACCACCCGGTCCTGAAGGAACGCTTGATCGCGTACCTGACGGAGGACGGCGTCGCACACGGGCTGGACATGGCGACGGACGCCAAGTGCAAGTTCCTCGAAGCGTTCGAGCGCTACGTGCTGCGTCCACGCGACCTCGACTACAAGGTCATGTTCCCGGGGCCGACCGGGACCAACGCGGTGGAGGCGGCGCTCAAGCTGGCGCGAAAGGTCACGGGCCGGACCGAGGTCGTGTCCTTCACCAACGCGTTCCACGGCATGACGCTCGGCGCGCTCGCCGCGACGGGCAACGCGGGTAAGCGCGCGGCCGCGGGTGTGCCCCTCGGCAACGTCGCGCGTGCGCCGTTCGATGGGTACTTCGGGCCCGACGTCGACACCCTCACCCACCTCGCGGCGCGCCTGGCCGATCGCTCGAGCGGGCTCGACGCGCCCGCGGCCTTCATCGTCGAGACGGTGCAGGCCGAAGGCGGCATCAACGTCGCGAGCGCCGAGTGGTTGCGTGGCCTGGCGCGGCTCGCGCGTGAGCACGGGGCGCTGCTCGTGGTGGACGACATCCAGGTCGGCTGCGGGCGCGCGGGCGCGTTCTTCAGCTTCGAAGAGGCGGGCATCGTGCCCGACATCGTGTGCTTGTCGAAGTCGCTGTCGGGCTTCGGGTTGCCGTTCGCGCTGACGCTGATGCGACCCGGGCTGGATGCGTGGAAGCCGGGGGAACACAACGGCACGTTCCGCGGCAACAACCTCGCGTTCGTCACGGCCACGGCCGCGCTCGAGACCTTCTGGGCCGACGACGGGCTTTGCGACGAGGTCGACGAGAAGGGCGCCATCGCGCGCGCCCACATCGAGCGGCTGGCGAGTCGGGTCGGCGGTCGGGTGCGAGGCCGCGGGCTCATCCTCGGGGTCGCGTGCGACCAGCCGGCGCTCGCCAACCGCATCAGTCGCGAGGCGTTCGAGCTCGGGCTGGTGATCGAGACCGCGGGTGCACGCGACGAGGTCGTCAAGCTCTTGCCGCCGCTGACCATCGGCAGCGACGAGCTCAAGCGTGGGCTCGACCTGTTGGACGAGGCGGCCGTGCGCGCCGTCCGGGCCGGGCCCGAGACGCGGTCCCCACGCGCGCCGCGCGTCAACGGTCATCGCCTGGGGGTGGTGTCGTGATCGTGAAGACCCTGTCGGAGGTCCTCGGCACCCCGCACGAGGTCCGCGCCGAGACGTGGACCAGTCGGCGCTTGCTGCTCGCGCGCGACGGCATGGGCTTCTCGTTGCACGACACGATCATGCACCGCGGCACCGAGACGCGCATGTGCTACCGCAACCACCTCGAGGCGGTCTATTGCATCGCCGGGGTCGGCTCGATCGAGGTCGTCGCGACCGGGCGTTCGTGGGTCATCGAGCCCGGCACGGTCTACGCCCTCGACCAGCACGACGAGCACATCTTGCGTGCGCAGACCGAGCTGCGGTTGGTGTGCGTGTTCAACCCCGCCGTCACGGGGTCCGAGGTGCACGACGCAACGGGCGCGTACCCCGCCGCGGGAGGTGACGCGCCATGAGCGCGCAGGCGGATCCCTATTGGTCGCGCGTCGGCACACACTGGGAGATGGCGCCGCGGCAAGACCCGGTGGTCTGGTCCGAGGGGCCGACCGCGGGTGGCCCGCTGTCGCCGGCCGAGGTCGAGCACTACCGGGACCAGGGCTTTGTCGTGAAGCGAGGGCTCATCGGCGAAGGCGAGGTGGAGCGGCTCGTGACGGAGATCGGCCTGCTCGCGGTCGCGGCCGATCGCAGCCTCGACGAGGTCGTCACCGAGCCGGACAGCGTGGTCGTGCGCTCGATCTTTCGCATCGATCAGAAGAGCGAGATCCTCGCGCACCTCTTGCTCGATCCGCGCCTGCGCGGCGTGGCGACGCAGCTCCTGGGCGACGACGTCTACCTCCACCAGTCGCGCGTCAACTTCAAGCCAGCCTTCTCGGGCCAGGCGTTCCCGTGGCACTCCGACTTCGAGACCTGGCACATCGAAGACGGCATGCCGCGGATGCGCGCGCTGAGCGCGTCGATCCTGCTCACGACCAACACCGAGCACAACGGTCCGCTGCTGGTGGTGCCCGGCTCACACCGACTGTACGTGCGCTGCGTCGGCGAGACCCCACCCGAGCACTTCCGGCAGTCGCTCAAGAAGCAGGCCTACGGCGTGCCGGACCCGGGCGCGTTGACCGAGCTCGTGCGTGTGGGCGGCATCGCGTCGGTCACCGGCCCCCCCGGCACGGTCGTGTTCTTCGACTGCAACCTGATGCACGGCTCGACCGGCAACATCACGCCGCTGCCGCGACACAACATCTTCGCGGTCTACAACAGCGTGAACAACCGCCTGGTGGCGCCCTTCGGTGGCACGCCGGCGCGCCCCGACTTCCTCGCCGCGCGGGCCTGAGCCGCGATGCCGCTCGTCGTCGTGAGCTTCCTCGCATGCCTCGCGGGCTTCACCGCCATCGGCGTCTTGTCGATGCGCAAGGCCAAGGCGACGACCGAGGACTACCTCGTCGCGGGGCGCAGCGTGAGCCCGTGGTTGACGGCGCTGTCTTCGGCCGCGACCAACAACAGCGGCTTCATGTTCATCGGCCTGTTCGGCTTCACCTATCGCTTCGGGGTGCAGGCGGTGTGGCTGCAGCTCGGCTGGATCGTCGGTGACGTGATCGCCTGGACGTGGATCCACCGACGTGTGCGGGTGCGTTCGGGCGAGCTCGGCGCGACCTCGGTGCCGGCGCTGTTGGCGACCGACGAGGCGGGGCGGAGCGCGCGACCGATCGCGATCGTGGCGGGCGTGTTGACGTTCTTGTTCCTCGGCGGCTACGCGGCGGCGCAGCTCAAAGCGGGGGCGACCGCGCTGACGGGCATGTTCGGGTGGGACCCGTCGGTGGGCGTGGTCATCGGCGCGGTGATCGTCGTCGTGTACTGTTACGCGGGTGGGCTGCGCGCGTCGATCTGGACCGACGCGGCGCAGGCGCTGGTCATGCTGGCGTCGCTGCTGGTCCTGCTGGTGTATGCGCTGAGCGCGGTGGGCGGGCCCGCGGCGTTGGGTGACGCGCTCGAGGCGGCCGACCCGGCGCTCGTGAGCTGGATCCCCGACGACCTCGGGCTCGGGCTCGGCCTCTATCTGTTGGGCTTCGTGTTCGGCGGGCTCGGCGCGATCGGGCAGCCGCACATCCTTGTGCGCAGCATGGCGATCCGCGGCGCCGACGAGATCCGCGCGGCGCGCACGATCTACTTCCTCTGGTATGTGCCGTTCTCGATCGCGGCGGTGGCGACCGCGTTGTGCGCGCGCGCGTTGGTGCCGGATCTGGTGACCGGGCTCGATCCGGCGCTGGCCGGCGCGGCGGCCGAGCGGGCGCTGCCGTCGGTGGCGGCGGCGCTGCTGCCCGACGTCGCGCTCGGGCTGTTGTTGGCGGGCGTGTTCGCGGCGACGATGTCGACGGCCGACTCGCAGATCTTGTCGTGCTCGGCGGCGGTCACGCAGGACATCGCGCCGCGGCTCCGCACCTCGGTCATGGCGAGCAAGCTGGCGACCCTCGCGGTCGCGACCCTCGCGCTGCTGATCGCGCTGTACGCGGGGCAGAGCGTGTTCTCGCTGGTGCTCGGGGCGTGGTCGGCGCTCGGCGCGGCGTTCGGGCCGCTGCTCGTGGTGCGGCTCTTTCGGGGGGCGGTGCCGACGTGGCTCGCCCTCGCGATGATGGCGACCGGGCTCGTGACGGTCTACGCGTGGACTGCGGCGGGCTTGTCGGGCGCGGTCTTCGAGCTGCTGCCGGGCATGCTCGCGCCGCTCCTGCTGTATGCCGGCGTGCGCGGTCTGGGTCGGATACGCGGGCTCAGTCCTTGATGTCGTCGCCTGGCGCGAGCAGCGGGGCTGCGTCTAGGGCGTCGGCGCTCATGAGCTCGGCGATCTGCTGGAGCGCGTCGCGCAAGGCGACCTGACGGCGCACCGGCAGCTCGCCCAGGCGTTGCAGGAAGGTCTCCTGCAAGGGGGTCGGCATGGCCTGCGTGCGCTCGAGGCCGGCCGCGGTGAGGCCCAAGCTCACGCGCCGGCGATCGGTCGAGCTGCGGTCGCGCGTCACGAGCTCCGCGTTGACGAGGCGATCGACCATCCGCGACACGGTCGCCGGCGAGAGCTGGACGCGCTCGCTGATGTCCTGGACGGTGATCTCCTCGCCCATCATCTCCATCTCGGCGATGGCCGCGAGGCACACGATCTGCGGCACCGAGAGGCCGACGTCGCGCTGCATCTGCTTCGAGTGCAGCGAGATCTGGCGCACCACCCGACGGATGGTGCGGAGGAGATCGCGGGAGATGTCTTCACGGACGGCCATGCGCCGCACGATAGCCGCGCCAGCGCCGGTCGTCGACGCTTTCCAGCGCGTCTGCCGTCCCCGTCGTCCGGGCGATAGTCGGAAAGCGGAGACGACCAACGCGCCGCCGATCGTGAGGCCGGCGCGCTGGGCGCGCGCGAGGGGCTCAGGCGGTGGGCGTCGTGAGGAGGTCGCGCATCGTCGTCGGGGCCCGGCCGAGGAGGCGCGTGAGCGTCGGGTCGACGGTCGCGAACTCGCCGCGTCGGCTCGCCTCGTACAGGCCGAGCACGATCGCGATGCGCGGCGCGGGCACGCCGAATGTGACGAGGCGCGCGCGGAAGGCGTCGTCGTCGACGAGGGTGCGGCTCACCGGGACGCCCGCGACCTCGGACAGGAGGCGCGCGAGGTCCGTGAGGTCGAGCGCGTCGGTGCCGGTGAGCGGCGGGGTGGGGCCCTCGAAGGCGGCGTGGCCGGTGAGGATCGCGGCGGCCGCCTCGGCGAGGTCGGCGTGCGCGGTCCAGGCGACCTTGCCGTCGGCGGGCGCGGCGACGAGGCCGCTGGTGCGCGCGTCCCCGAGGAGGACCAGGCCCGAGGCCGCGTAGAAGCCGTTGCGCAGCGCTGTCCAGGCGAGGCCGGAGTCCGCCAGGAGCGCCTCGGTCGTGGCGTGGTCGCGCATCGGCGGGAACGCCGAGTCGTGGCTCGCGGCCATGTGGCTCGTGTAGACGAGGCGCGTGACGCCGGCCGCGCGCGCCGCAGCGATGGCGGTCTGGTGCTGGGCGATTGGGTCCTTGCCCTCGGCGCTGGCGTTCGACGACACCAGCAGCACCGTGTGCGCGCCCTCGAAGGCGTGCCTCAGGCTCGCGCCGTCCTCGTAGTCGCCCTGGCGCACGCGTACGCCCAGGCTCGCGAGGTGCGCGGGGCGCTCGGGTTGGCGCACGCTCACGCCGATCTCGTGCGCCGGGAGACGGCGCAGCAGCGCCTCGACGATGCCCTTGCCCAACTGCCCGCTTGCCCCGGTGACGACGATCATGATGCCTCCGCTGGTATCGTTGCTAACGGTGGAGTGATGGCGGCGATTATCGTCGTTAGCAAGGGCTTGCTAGCACCGCTATTCGTGCGCGACTGGCGCGCAGCGAATCCATCGACGACGAGGGCGACGACGAAGGCGATGACGAGGGTGACGTGGCGCCAGCGGCGAGCGCAGTGTGAACTACTCGGGTGCGGTGGGGGCTACGTTCTCTGCGTGCCATCGAGCGGCCGGGGAGTCTTCGAGATCGCTGGGCTCGAGGGTCTCGAGTCGCACGTCGAGCGGAACGTTGGATTCGAAGCGGGCTTCGTCCCATCTGGATGACGGCTTCGTGCCAGATCGCGGCTGCTCGTCGGCCTGCGACCGCCTGTCACTGTCCCCATCGTGACCACACTGGAGTCCCGCAGCCGCATGACTCGGCTCGATCACCGACGTGGGACCCACAGGGAATTGCGGCGCCTGCATCCGAGCGCGAGCCTGAGCCGCCACCGTTGCGAGGTCAACCACGATCGGCTTTGGGGGCTCTCGATCCATGAGGACCAGGCTCGAGTCTTCGTTGGGATCAGGGGGGCGATAGGCGACCAGGGGAT
>JAEUKJ010000640.1 GCA_016792665.1 Deltaproteobacteria bacterium
GCACGGTCTGTTTTTCGGGCAGGTAGTTGTACACCGCGAGTGGGACCGTGACCTCGTCGTTGCGCGTGAGTGAGGCCGGAAAGGCGATGTCGACGAAGAAGTCCTGGAAGACCTCGAGGCCGCGCTCACTGCTGCCGAGACGCCCGTCCGAGGTGCTTGCGAGCGAGCTCAAGCGCCAGGTCGTAATCGAGTCCGCGAGCGGGATCGTGAGGCTCGCGCGGCCGTCGCTGTCGGTGAGCAGCAGCGGGTTCACGTACAGGGTCTCGGGGAAGTACTCGCGGAGCCGCGGCGCGGCCGCTTCTTGCGGAGGCGCATCACCGCCGCCCTTCAGCGAATCGATGACGCCTCCCCGAGTCTGCGACTTGAGCACGTCGAGCTGCCGCGGCGACGGCGCACCCACCCCTCCGACCGCCCCGAGCGCAAAGCCGCCACCGCCGAGGCCCACGCCTCCGAAGCCCAGGCCGCCGCCGTCTCCCCGGGCCGCCATCGACCCGACCCCGAAAGCGCGCCCCCCACCCTTCAGCGTCCACAGCCGCTCCTCACGCCGCGCCTCGAGGTCCCAGACGGGCTGCATGAGCGCATCCAGTTCGAGGTCGCCCGAGAGGTCGTCGCTGGTGTTCCACGTGGCGTCGGGGCCCGCGGAGGTGAGGCGTGCGTCGCTGAAGAACTCGCTGCTGTTCGGCACCGTCATGCGGAAGGGCACGCCGAACCAGTCGCGCGTGACCTCGGGCTGGATGCCGGCGGCGCGCGCGATGCGGTGCAGCTCGCGCCCCGAAGGTGCACGCCAGGACTCGCGGATCCAGGCGCGCAGCTCGTTCCTCACACGCTTGACCTTGGCGGCCATGAGGTCTGCCCAGAGGAGGCGACTCGTGGCGGCGACCTGATCGCGCGAGTCTTTCTTGAAGGCATGCACGAAGGTCGGCATCGCGGCGGCCGCGAGCACCTTGGCGGGTCGGTCGCTGGCCTCGATGGGGCCGCGCTGCGGAGTCGGGAGCACGCGCGGGAAGAAGACGGTGTCCGGCTCGAAGCCGTGGATCTCGACCTTCGGCTTCATGATCTCCTGCTCGAGGAGGAAGAAGACCTGCTCCATGCCGGGGTGCAGCTCGGAGAGGGCGAAGACCGCCTCGTCGACCGCCCAGAGGCCCAGCGCGGCGAGCACGGGGTGGCCCTGGCGATCGGTGACGCGCACCTGGAGAGTCGCCTCTTCGCCGGGCTTCCAGCGGGTCTTGTCCGCGGTGATGTCGATGTTCAGGGCGTCGGCCGAGCGCACGACCATCGGGCGCGTGTCACCGTAGACATCCAAGTCATCGCCGATCGCGTAGGCGTGCGCGAGGACGGTCCCGAAGAGCTCGGGCGGCAGCGTGGTCGACAGGACGGCCTTGCCGTCGCGCACCGGCCCCGAGAGGGTGAGCAACGTCTGCTGATCCTTCACGATATCGACGAAGACATGAGGCACGGCGCCGGTCGCGAAGACCTCGAAGTCGACCCGCTCGCCCCCGCGCGGAGACACGTTCTTCGGGCGCAAGAGCACGCTCGCCTTGAGGCTGGGTGATGTCGCCAGCGCGATGGACGCGCGCGCCGTGGCGCCCTCGGGCGTCGCGACCACCACATCGAAGGCGAGGTTCGCGACCGGAGTGACGTGCCACTCGGCAACCCCCTGGGCGTCGGTCTCGACCGAGGCCGGAGCGCGACCGATGGCGCCATCGATGGTGACCTTGGCGCGCGGTGCCGGGGCCCCATCGGGCGTGGTCACTATGAAGTAGACGGCGTTGTCGACGCCCGGCACGAGGCGGCCGGCCTCGGGCAGCGCAGTCACACGCAGGGCATTCTCGGACACATACAGGGTCGAGCGCGCCTCGTGCGCCTGGCCGGCCGTGTCGGTCACGCGCGCCGTGAGCGCCACCATCGCGGCGCCCTGGGCCAGCGGCGTCCCGACCAGGGCGGGGGGCAGCTTGAAGTCCCAGCGGCCCTTGCCATCGGCGTCGAGGGTCAGGGCGAGGCGTGCGATGGCATTGGTCTGCACGTCGAAGGTCTCGGCGGTGAGCTCGACCTTGGCGCCGCGGGTCGGCTCGCCGAAGAAATAGCGTCCAGCGATGGTCCCCTTCACGAGCTCGCCGGGCTTGTAGGAGGTCCGCTCGGGCACGAGCTCGACCTTGAACTTCGGCAGCACGTAGGGCTTCACCTCGACGGTGCGCTCGACCTCGTCGTCGCCGACCTTGGCCGTGAGGCGCCAACGCCCGAGGTTGACCAGCGTCGCGAGCTCGAGCTCGGCCGCGAAGACCCCTTCGGGGCTGGTCTTGCCCTTCTTCTGGAAGACCTTGTTGCCCTTGGAGTCGAGGGCGATGAGCGTCGCGGCGATGTTGCCAGCGGCATATCCGCTGCCTTTTTCGCGCGCGAGGAGGCGCAAGTGGATGCGCTGGCCGGGCTGGTAGATCGGCTTGTCGGTCGAGAGGAGGATCTTGGCGCCGACGATGGTCTTGAGCGCGTGGGTGACGGTCGCGATGCCATCGGTGTGGGTCATCTCGATGACGACCGCGAGGGCACCGTCGGCGTCGCGCGGCACCGGCAGGGCGAGCGCGGCCGAGCCGGTGGCGTCGGTGCTGGCGCGGACGGTGGCGAGCGTGACGGGCTTCTTCTTCGCGTCGGTGGGCCGCGTCTCGAGCCGGGCGCTGAGCTCGGC
>JAEUKJ010000744.1 GCA_016792665.1 Deltaproteobacteria bacterium
CTCATCGGGGCCGGGCCGGCGTCGTTGGCGTGCGCGCATCGGCTGCGCCGCTTCGGGCACGAGACGGTCATCTTCGAGAAGCGGGACACCGTCGGCGGTCTCAACACGACCGGCGTGGCGCCCTACAAGATGAAGGCGGACCGGAGCCTCGAAGAGGTCGAGTGGGTGCTCGGCATCGGCGGCATCGAGGTGAAGACCGGCGTCGAGGTCGGAAAGGACGTGAGCCTCGCCGACCTCGAGCGGGACTTCGACGCGGTCTTCATCGGCATCGGGCTCGGGCCGGACAACCACCTCGGCGTCGCGGGTGAAGACCTCGCGGGCGTCGAGGGGGCGGTCGCCTTCATCGAGCGGATGAAGCTCGAGAAGTTGGACGGCGTGCCGCAGCATGCGGTCGTGGTCGGTGGCGGCAACACGGCGCTCGATGCGGTGCGCGAGCTCGTGGGGATCGGCGTGGCCAACGTCACGATGGTCTATCGCGGGACCGAGGCCGGCATGAGCGGCTACCAGCACGAGTGGAAGGCCGGGAAGCTCGACGGTGTGGTGGGCGCCTGGCAGACGCAGCCGTTGGAATACGTGGGTGAGGGCGGCAAGGTCAGCGGCGTCCGCTGCATCAAGCTGGACGCGAACAAGAAGCCCATCGCGGGCACCGAGCACGTGATCGACGCCGGTCTGGTGTTGGTGGCGATCGGCCAGGCGAAGCTCTTGAGTGAGCTCGCGGCACTCGATGGGATTCGGATGGATCGGTCGCGGGTGCTCATCGACAAGGATGGGTCGACGGGGCGGCCGAAGTGGTTCGCGGGTGGGGACCTCGCCAATGGCGGCAAGGAGGTCGTCAACGCGGTGGCCGAGGGGCGGGACGCGGCGGTGGGCATCCATGCGATGCTGACGAAGGAGGTGGCGGCATGAGCGCGACGATCGATCTCGGCGGACCGACTCTCAAGGCGAAGAAAGTGACGCCCGACCTGACCTCGAACACCGGCGGTATCATCTCGCCGAACCCGTTCTGGCTGGCGTCGGCGCCGCCCGCGAACTCGGGGGACCAGGTCAAGCGGGCCTTCGATGCGGGCTGGGGCGGGGCGGTGTGGAAGACCCTCGGGCAGCCGATCCAGAACGTGTCGAGCCGCTTCGGCGGGCTGCACTATCGCGGGCAGCGGGCCATCGGCTTCAACAACATCGAGCTCATCACCGACCGCCCGCTGGAGACGAACTTCCGCGAGATTGCGGAGGTGAAGCGCCTCTATCCGAAGCACGCGGTCATCGTGTCGCTGATGGTCGAGACCGAGGCAGAGTGGCGGGAGATGATCCTGCGCTCGATCGACACGGGGGCCGATGGGCTCGAGCTGAACTTCGGGTGTCCGCACGGCATGTGCGAGCGCGGCATGGGGTCGGCGGTCGGGCAGGAGCCGAAGGTCCTCGAGATGATCACGTCGTGGGCGGTCAAGTACTCGACCATCCCGGTGCTCGTGAAGCTGACGCCGAACATCGACGACATCGTGCCGGCGGGGCTCGCGGCGCGGGCGGGCGGCGGGCACGGCGTGTCGCTCATCAATACGATCAAATCCATCATCGGGGTCGATCTGGACCGCATGGTGCCCGAGCCGCGCGTGAACGGGCTCTCGACCAACGGCGGCTATTGCGGGGCGGCGGTGAAGCCGATTGCGCTGCACATGCTGGCGGCGCTGGCGCGTGAGCCGGGCTTCGGGCTGCCGATCTCGGGGATCGGCGGCATCACCAACTGGCGCGATGCGGCGGAGTTCCTAGCGCTCGGGGCATCGTCGGTGCAGGTGTGCACCGAGGTCATGCTGCGCGGGTACCGCATCGTCGAGGACATGATCGAGGGCCTCTCGAACTTCATGGCAGAGCGCGGGATGGCGAAGCTGGACGACCTCATCGGCCGCGCGGTGCCCGCGTACTCCGAGTGGGGCGACCTCGACATGAACTACGAGACGGTGGCGAAGATCGATGCCGACAAGTGCATCGGCTGCCACCTGTGCGTGGTCGCGTGCGACGACGGGGCGCATCAGTGCATCCACGCGCAGGCCGGGACGCACGTGCCGACCGTCGACGAGAGCGAGTGCGTGGGCTGCAACCTGTGCCAGATCGTGTGCCCGGTCCCCGACTGCATCACCATGGTGCAGGTCCAGAATGGGTATCCGCCCGCGACCTGGAACGAGCACACCGCGGGGACGGGCACCCTCCGCCCCAAGAAGGGCGTCCACTACTGAGGTCGCCGTGAGGTCGCCGCTGCGCCGCGCGTCTGCGGCGTCAGTCGGTTGGTCGCTTGTGCGGCGTACCTTCGGGTACGCCTCCGCGCTCCCTTCCCTCCTTCCTTGCAGCCATCGCGGCTCGCTGGCGACCTCGGCTGATCTTGCTGCGATGGACTTCGAGTCGATCCCGACTCGCTGGCGACCTCCGTGAGGTTGCTGCGGGTGGACTTCGGGTTGTCGCTGCGGGGCGCGCGATGCCCGATGGTCCAGGGGCGATGACGAACCCGGGAGTTCTCAGCGGGGCGCGGCCGTGCCATGGATGGGCATGGACAAGGATCAGACGACACCGGTGACGATCGCTTGTGGATGCGGCAAGAAGCTGGGCGACAGCGCCATCATCGAGGAGCCGCGCTACGGGTTCTTCGGCGATCTCACGCTGCTCTTCGGCGTCACGGCCGCCCCCAAGCGCATCGACTATCGCTGCGTGAAGTGCGGCAAGGTCGTGCACTCGGCGAGCGACGCGCAGACCATCAAGCAGTTCACGCACTGAGCTTGGCGGCCTGCTCGGCCTTGCGCTTCCGCCAGAAGCGGACGAACAGGAAGATGGCGAGCGCGATGATCGAGAGGCCGATGGCGAGGTCGAACTTCTTGATCGTCTTGACGACGTCCATCCAGTGGTCGGCCAGCACGTAGCCCAGGACGGCGAGGAAGCCGCCCCAGATCGTCGCGCCCGCCACCGTCTGCACGACGAACGGGGTGCGGGGCATGTGGCCGAGACCGGCGACGAACGAGATGAAGTGGCGCACGACCGGGATGAAGCGCGCGATGAAGACGGTGAGGCGGCCGGGCTTCTGGAAGTAGGCCTCGGTCTTGTCGATGTCGGAGGGCTTCACGAGGAACCACTTGCCGACCTTCAAGAGGATGGGCTTTCCGCCGCGCGCGCCGAACTCGTAGAACGCCATCGACCCGACGAGCGCGCCGAGCGAGTTCATGAGGATGACCAGCGGGAGCATCATCTTGGCGTCGGCGCCGACGCACAGCGAGCCGGCGAACGGCATGATGAGCACCGACGGCACCGGCACGAAAGTCGACTCGGCCACCATGAGGAGGAAGAGGCCGAAGTAGCCGATGGTGAGGATGAACTCCTGGAGGTGGGTGCCGATGGCGTCGAGCATGGGTCGATCTCCGTTCGCGAGGACGGCGGACACTGCCGAATTGCTCGCGCGGAGAAAAGCGGAATCGCACGCGCGTGACGTGGGCGTTGCAGGCTCGTCGCTTGCGGTGATCGGGCACACGTTCTAAAGGGTCGGCGCACGAGGCCAAGGAGTCCCCTCTTGAAGCCGCCGGTTCTCATCATCCACGCGCCAGGCACCAACCGCGATCACGACGCGGCCGAAGCCTTCGCGTTGGCCGGGGGCCGACCCGAGATCGTCACGCTCTCGGCACTGGCCGAGACCCCGTCGCGGGTCCGCGACTATCGCCTGGTGTGCGTGCCCGGTGGCTTCAGCTTCGGCGACGACCTCGGGGCCGGGCGCGTCTTCGCGCTGACCCTGGTCCAGGTGCTGGGCGACGTCTTGCGCGAGCACCTCGCCGCGGGGCGCCCGATCCTGGGGATCTGCAACGGCTTTCAGACCCTCGTCAAAGCCGGCTTCCTGCCCGGGGTCGGGCAGGCGACCCTCACCCGCAACCTGCGCGGCCACTTCGAGTGTCGCCGCGTCGAGCTCGTGCCTTCGGCCGCTTCGACCTCGCCGTGGATCACCCCGCTCGCGCGGTCCGGCCACCGCATCCACTGCCCGGTCGCGCACGGTGAAGGCCGCCTCGTGCCGGGCGATGACGCCACCGCCGAGGCGCTCCGTGGCCCGCTCGGGGCGCTGCGCTACGTGCCCGGCGACGCGGCCGACGGCTACCCTGGCAACCCCAACGGCAGCTTCGACGACCTCGCCGGCATCACCGATGCGAGCGGCCTCGTCCTCGGCCTGATGCCCCACCCCGAGGACGCCGTGCTCGGCCTCCTCGATCCCGACCCCCATCGCCGCACCCCGAGCGGCCTGCCTCTCTTCGAGGCCGGGCTGGCGCTCGCGGCCGACACCGCCTGAATCAGCCACGGAGTATCGACCATGCCAGTCACCGCCGTCGTAGGAGCCCAATGGGGCGATGAAGGAAAGGGACGCATGGTCGACTGGTTGGCGCAGGAGGCCGACCTCGTCATCCGCTTCCAGGGCGGGGACAACGCCGGCCACACCGTCGTCAACGAGCACGGCCGCTTCGCGCTGCACATGGTGCCGTCCGGCATCTTCAACCCGCAGACCGCGTGCATCATCGGAGCCGGCACGGTCGTGCACCCGGGCGGGCTCATCGACGAGATCGCCACGCTGACGGCCGCGAGTATCCCGGTCGACAACCTCTGGATCGAGAAGCGCGCGCACGTCGTCCTGCCGTACCATCGCCTCCTCGATGGCCTCCAGGAGGCCGCGCGTGGGGCCTCGCAGATCGGGACGACCAAGCGCGGCATCGGCCCGGCCTACGCCGACAAGTCCGCGCGCACCGGCGTGCGCATGGGCGACCTCTTGCGCCCCGACTATCTGCGCAGCCGCCTCGCGGGCAGCCTGCCTGGCCGCAATCGGCTGCTCGCCGAGCTGGGTGGCGAGCCGCTCGAGCTCGACGCCGTCGTCGCCGAGCTGACGGCCTGGGGCGAGGTCCTGCGAGACCGCATCGTCGACACCCTGCCGCGCGTCATGAGTGCCGCGCGCTCGGGCAAGAACATCCTCCTCGAGGGCCAGCTCGGCGTGATGCGCGACCTCGACTGGGGCACCTATCCCTACGTCACGAGCTCGAATCCGCTGGTCGGCGCGGCCGGGGCCGGGCTGCCGCCCACCGCCATCGACCGCGTCATCGGCATCGTGAAGGCGTACTCGACCGCGGTCGGGGCCGGCCCCTTCCCGACCGAGCTCATCGACGCGGACGGCGAGACGCTGCGCAAGGTCGGCGCCGAGTACGGGGCGACCACCGGGCGCCCGCGCCGCTGTGGCTGGTACGACGCCGTCGCGGTGGCCCATGGCGCGTGGCTGAACGGGTTCACCTCGCTGGCGGTGACCAAGCTCGACGTGCTCGACGCGATGGACGAGCTCAAGGTGTGCGTCGCCTACGAGCTCCGCGGCGAGCGCATCGACTACGTGCCCGACACGCCCGACATGGCCGAGTGCACCCCGATCTACGAGAGCTGGCCCGGCTGGAAGACGTCGACCGCCGAGGCCCGACGCTGGGACGACCTGCCCAAGGCCGCGCGCGCCTACCTGCACCGTATCGCCGAGCTCGCCGGGGTGCCGATCGAGTTCGTCAGCGTCGGCCCCGAGCGCGACCAGCTCCTGGAGCTCCACCTGTCGCCCTGGCTCCGCGGCCGGCTGACGTATCGACCGCGCGCGACCCTCGGGAGGATCGAGCGATGACCCTGCCGCACGTGCTGCCTCATGACCGCTGGCTCTCGCCGCTGTCCTATCGCTATGGTTCGACCGCGATGCGCGCGCTCTGGGGTGAGGTCGAGAAGCGCACCTCGTGGCGCCGCGTGTGGGTCGCGCTGGCGCGGGCCCAGGCGCGTCTGGGGCTCTTTGGTGAGGACCTCGTCGCCGAGCTCGAGGCGAAGGTCGACGCCATCGATGTCGAGGCCGCGCACGTCCTCGAGGCCGAGCTGAAGCACGACCTCGTCGCCGAGCTGCGCGTGTTCGCCGGGCAGTGCCCGCGTGCCGGGCGCGTCCTGCACCTCGGCGCCACGTCGATGGACATCGAGGACAACGCCGACGTGGTGCGCATGAAGCGCGGCCTGGGCCTCGTGCTCGGCGCGCTCGATCGGCTGCTCGCGGCGCTGGCCGTGCAGATCGACGCGCTGGCCGACCACGTCACGATGGGCATGACCCACCTCCAGCCGGCCGAGCCGACGACGCTCGGCTATCGGCTGGCACAGTACGCCCAGGACCTGCTCGAGGACCGGAAGGCGCTCGGCGCGATCGCGCGCGACCTGCGCGGCAAGGGCATGAAGGGCGCGGTCGGGACCTCCGCGAGCTACACCGAGCTCTTCGCCGACCTCGAGACGGTCCACCAGATGGAGCGCCTCGCGATGGGCGAGCTCGGGCTCGACAGCTTCGCGGTCGCGACCCAGACCTATCCGCGCAAACAAGATCTGACCGTCGTCGATGCGCTGGCGAGCCTCGGGCAGAGCCTCTATCGGATGGCCTTCGACCTCCGCCTCATGCAGTCGCCGCTCTCGGGCGAGGCGGCCGAGCCCTTCGGCGATCGGCAGGTCGGGTCTTCGGCCATGCCCTTCAAGCGCAACCCCGTCGCCGCCGAGAACATCGACTCGCTCGCGCGCCAGCTCGCGGCGCTGCCGCGCATCGCCTGGGACAACGCGGCTCA
>JAEUKJ010000678.1 GCA_016792665.1 Deltaproteobacteria bacterium
GCCCTCCACTCGGAGGCAGCGCGCTGGCCCGAGACGTTGGATGCCCTCGGGCGGCAGCGCGATCTGGCCGCGGGGGCCGGCGCCATGGCCGAGGCGCGCGCCATCGAGTTCCGGATGAGCCTCGTCGAGCTCGACGAGCTCGGCGATCCCGACGCCTCGCTGGCGACGCTCGCGCGCATCCTCACGGGGGACGCGGCGCACGAAGGGGCCATCGAGACCCTCGGGCGCATCGAGCGTCGCTTCCCGGCCCACGGTCGGGCGGCGCGCACGTTGCTGGCCGATGCCCATCGACGCCGGGGCGACGACAGGCAGCTCGCGGTCGTGCTCGAGAAGGCGGTCACGCTCGACGCGCCGGGTGCGGGGCTTCACGCCGAGCTCGCGCGGCTCTTCGCGGGGCCGCTCGCAGACCCGGGCAGGGCCTGGGGGCAGGCGGCGCGGGGCTATGCCCTGGAGCCGTCGGGCGAGGAAGGGCTCGCGTGTCGAGGGCTCTTGTTCGCAATGTTCGAGGCGATCGCGGCGGCGGAGGGATCGGAGCCGGCGGGGCGTCGGTTGGTCTCGACGTTGACCGAGACGGCGCTTGGGCTGTCGAGCGCGTCGGCGCGCGAGGCCCGATTGGCGGCCGATCTCGCCGAGATCGAGGGCATGGACGGGGCCGTCTCGGCGGCCGCGCAGGTGCCGCTGTGGCGGGCGATCCTGCGGACGCGCCCTGCCCTGGGTCCGGTGTTGGACGCGTTCGAGCACTGGAGCCGCCGCGAGGCCGACCAGAGCTGGCTCGCCGAGGCGCTCGAGCTGCGCATCGGGGTGACGCCGGTCGAGGCTCGGACCGATCTCGAGCTCGAGCTGGCCTTCGTGCTGGCCTCGCTCGCGAGCCGTCAGGACCAGGCCATCGCGACCTTCGAGCAGGTGTTGCACGGCGTGAACGCGGACGAGTCGCAGCGCGAGCTCGCCTTCGACGGGCTCGACGAGCTCCTCGACAAGAACAACCGCCACGAGGCGCGGGCGCGCCTGCTCGAGAGTCGGCTCGGTGTCGCTGGCAGCCCGGAGCGCCTCGCACGGATCCGCCTGGCGCTCGCGAGCACGCGCTGGCGGCGTCTCGGAGACGCGTCGGGCGCGGTCGATCTGCTGGTCGAGCTGGTCGGCGCGAGCGAGGTGCCGGCGTCCGTCGCGACGGGGACGGTCGACCTGCTCGAGACGATTTGGGGCGAGGGCACGGAGCGCTCGCGGATCTATCGCGCGCTCGAGCCGGTCTATGTGGCCGCCCGCGACTGGGACAAGCTCGTCGCGCTCTACACGAGCACGTTGGAGCAGGACGATCCGGCGCTCCAGATCGAGTGCCTGACGAAGCTCGCGGAGCTCGAGCGCAGTGAGCTCGACCGGCCCGAGGCCGCGTTCTCGACGCTGCTGGCGCTCATCGAGCGGGAGAGCGATCCGATTGCCCACCTCGGCGAGCTCGAGGTGCTGGCGGGGTCGCTCGGTCGCTGGGAGGAGCTGGCGTCGCGGCTCGAGGCCCTGGTCGGCCTGGGGCACGGCGGTGCGCCGCTCATGGCGCGGCTGGCGCGCATCCACGAGGTCGAGCGCCACGACCCCGAGAGGGCGGCCCACTTCTATCGCTTCGCGTTCGAGGACGACGCCAACGACACGGCGAGCCGTGACGCGCTCTCGGCGATCCTCGAGCGCTTCGAGCGCTGGGACGAGCTCGTGCGGCACCTGCTCGCCGCTGCGGATCGCGAGAGCGCGGACGCGGCCGCCGGCCAGGCGACGACGCAGGACCGACACGTCTTGAGGCGGCGTGCGGCCGAGATCCTCGACAAGCAGCTCGCGCAGCCGAGCGAGGCGGTCGCGGTCCTGGAGCTCATCGGCGCCGAGGCGGCCCCCGAGTCGCACGCGCACGGCGAGGCCCAGGAGGCCGCGGCCCAGATCCTCGAGCGCACGCAAGACTACGCGGCGTTGCACAAGCACTACCGCCGCTGGGTCGAGGTCGCGCCGACCGATCAGCTCGCGGTCGACCTGCAGGTGCGGCTCGGGCGCTCGCTGATTCGCTTCCCGACCACCGCGCGCGAGGGCCTGACCGAACTCGAAGAAGTGTGGAGGACGGCGCCGAGTCGGCGCGATGTCATCCCCGCGCTGTGGTCGATGATCGTCGCGTGCGAGCGCGCCGAGGCCGCGGCCGGTGGGATCGTCGGCGGTGCGGCGAGTGCGCGTGCGGGGACCTCGGCGATCGATCCGCTCTATGCCGAGGCGACGGCGGACGCGGCGCGTCTCCTCGAGGAGATCATCGGCGACAACGCGCCGGCCACGACGCTGGCTGGGATCGTCCAGGCGCAGCTGCGCGTCCTGCCCGCGGGCGAGGAGCGGCAGGCGACCCTCATCCGCCTGGCGCGGTTGATGACCGATCTCGAAGCGCCCGAGCGGGCCTTCGGCTATCTCGCGGAGGCCTTGCGCGGCGACCTGGAGAGCGCGTCGATCGAGGGCGAGCTCGAGGCGATCGCCGAGACCCACGGCTACTGGGACGCGCTGGCGGCGCTGTACGAAGAGTGCTCGGGCGACGGCGACGAGCACGCCTCGGAGCGCTACGTCCTCAAGGTGGGCAACATCCTGAGCGAACGGCTCGGGCGGGCCGAAGAGGCCGCGAGCTGGTACGAGCGCTACCTCCTGGCGCAGCCCGGCAGTCGCGATGCGGTCGAGCCGCTGGTCGCCTACTATCGAGAGGTCGCGGACGCGGCGTCGGAGGCGCGCGTCCTCGAAGCATGGATCGAGTACTCGGCGTCGGCCGACGAGCTGCCGGCGCTGCGGATGCGCCTCGGTGTCTTGCGCATGGACCAGCTCGGGGATGCCCAGGGTGCTATCGATGCGCTCGAGGGGTGCCTGCCCGAGGGGGCCGCAGATGCGGAGCTCGTGAGGCGGCTCGAGCGGCTCTACGTGCGCGGCGAGCACTTCCCTGCCCTGGTCGAGCTGTATCGCGCGGCCCTCCAGCACCTGGTGGGTGACGAGGCGCGCGGCGAGGCGCTGCAGGTGCTCGCGAAGATGACGCAGGTGTACGAGACGCGGCTCTCCGACCTGCCCTCGGCGCGCGAGACGGCGCGGCGCATGCTGGAGCTGGAGGCGCTCAACCGCTTCGCGTTGACGAGCCTCGAGCGCATCGAGCGCGCGCTGGGCGAGTGGGACGCGGTCGACGAGATCCTCGGCAAGAAGCTCGAAGCGACCCCGGTCGAGGCCGCGCGCGTCAAGGTGCTCATCGATCGCGCGGAGGTCGCCGCCCAGCATCGGCAGCGCCCCGACGAGGCGATCGAGTTCCTGCTCGCGGCCGACC
This sequence comes from Deltaproteobacteria bacterium, assembly GCA_016792665.1. Classification (GTDB taxonomy): domain Bacteria; phylum Myxococcota_A; class UBA9042; order PHBI01; family PHBI01; genus WYBB01. Next base: position 3,311 of record JAEUKJ010000678.1, read on the forward strand.
GCATCGTCGGTCCGGGGCCGGGGCAGGACGAGCTCGTCAAGGGCCTGGAGAGCCTGCTCCGCAGCGAGCCGGTCGTGCGTCTCAAGGCGGCCAAGGCGTTGGCCAAGCGCTATCGGCCGCGCGAGGCCTGGCAGAGCCTCATCAACGTCCTGATGATCGAGCTGGTCGCGTCCTCCGACTCGGGAGAGCGCTTCGCGCTCGCGACCCAGGCCGCCGAGATCGCGTCCGAGCGGCTGCGCGACAAGGCCGTGGCGCTGCGCGTGCTGGTGACGGCGCTGCGGCAGTCCCCCGAGGCGGCTGATCTGCGCACGCTCGTCGAGCGCACGGCGCGCGAGGTCGGCGACTTCGCGATGGTGTTGAAGACCGGCGACGACATGCTGCGACGCGGCGTGCCGGAGACGGCGGTGGTCGGGTTCGCGCTGTGGTTGGGCGCTCTCGAGCGCAACTTCGGCGACCGGGCGCGAGCGATCGCGGCGTACGAGCGCGTGCTCGAGTTCGAGCCCGGCAACGGCGAGGCCGGCGACGCGCTGGCGGGGCTGTATCGGGACGGCGGCGACTGGACGGCGTTGAAGGGGCTCCACACGCAGCGACTCGCGGTCGCGGCGCCGGGCGAGCGGCCCATGCTCGAGCTCGATCACGCGCTGAACCTCGCGGGACATCTGGGGCTTCAGCCGACGGTCCAGGCCGTCCAGGGCCTCTTGCAGACGCACGTGGGCGAGCCGCGGCTGAGGGCGACCCTGCTCTCGCGCGTGTCGGAGCCGTTGGCGGGGCCGGCGGCGACGGCGGTGCTGGCTCACGAGCTCAAGGCCGGGGGGCGTTGGGCCGAGCTCATCAAGCTCTACGAGATCCGCGCGGAGAAGACGCCGAGCGTCGAAGAGCGGGTGACGCTGTGGCGCGAGGCGGCGGCCGTCTCGGAGACGCACATCGGCGATCGGGTCGTGGCGGTAAGGCTGCTGGGGCGCGCGGCGGAGGCGAGTCCGAACGACCTCGGGCCGTGGCGGGAGCTGCGCTCGCTGGCGATGCAGATCGGGGCCCACGACGAGCTCGCGCGCGCCCTGGCCCGCGGGGTCGAGACCGCGGATCCGGCGATCGTGCCGGAGCTGGCGATCGGCCTGGCGGAGCTCGAGGCCGCGCATCTCGGGCTGGAGGACGGGATCGAGCGGGCGCGATCGACCTTGAGGATGGGCCTCGATCAGAGCCCGGGGAACCTGGCGCTGCACGAGGCCCTCGTGCGGTTGGAGCTCGGTGTGGGCGAGGTCGGGGCGGCCGAGGCCGAGGTCAGCGCGCTGACCGATCTCATCGAGGACGATGCGGTCGCGTGCGGGTGGTGGCGCGAGCTGCGGACGCTGGCCGAGCAGAAGGGCGATGAGGCGCGGGTCGTCATCGCGAACGAGGCATTGCTGGCCCGCGACCACCGCGACGCGGATGCGGCCGAGCACCTGGCGAGCTTCTATCGGAAGGGGGCGCGCTGGGATGACCTGGTCGAGCTCCTGTTCTTGCGCATCGAAGCGGCCGAGGTTCCCGAGGAGGCGGCGGCGCACTGGCGCGAGGTGGCGCAGCTGCGGGCGGGTCCGCTCGGCGACGGGGACGGGGCGCTCGAGGCGTGGCAGGAGGCCTGGGCGCTCTGGTCGGGTTCGGCCGAGGCGACGCGCAAGCTGGTGGCGCATGCGGCCGAGCGTGGCGAGTGGAGCGAGGTCGCCTCGCTCTGGGAACGGCACGCCGAGGCGGCTCCGTCGGTGGCCGATCAGGCGGCGGCGTGGCTCGAGCTCGGGCGGGTGCGCGACGAGAAGCTCAAGCTGTCGGACGAGGCGGTGGAGGCTTTCGAGGCCGCGGCGACGCTGGCCAGTGGGGCACCGGAGCTGACGGCGACGGCCTTGGCGGCGTTGAACGCACTGGTCGCGATCCATGGGCGCACGCGGCGCTTCGCGGAGCTCGCGGCGACCCTCGAGCGCAAGGCCGAGGTGGCGGTGACGCGGCCGGAGAAGGCGCTCGCGTGGGTGCAGGCGGCGGCGGTGCGGCTCGATCAGCTGCGCGAGCCGGCGGCGGCGCGGCCCATCCTCGAGCAGGTCCTGGCGCTCGATCCGGATCACCTGGAGGGGCGGCTCTTGTTGGCGCGCCTCCTGGTGCGCGAGGGGCGCGCGGCCGAGGCTGTCACGACGCTGAAGGACCTGGTCGTGCGGACCGAGGGCAAGCGGCGCGTGCGGCTCTTGATGGATCTGGCGCGGCTCCAGGCGAACGAGGTCGGGGATCCGGTCGGAGCGGCGGCGTCGGTGGACGAGGCGCTGGCGCTCGAGCCGCAGACCCCGGGGCTCGAGGCGTTGGCGCTGGACGTGATGGCGCGCGCGGAGTCGTGGCCGCGCTTGCGCGAGCTGCTCGAGCGGTCGTTCGAGGCGGCGCGGAGCGACGCGGATCGGGCCGATCGGGCGCTGCGGTTGGCGCGGCTCTTCGCGGGGCCGCTGGCGGACGAGGAGGCGCTCGGGAGGTGGCTTGCGGAGGCGCAGGCGGCCGAGCCGGGGAGCGTCGAGGTGCGGGCGCTGGAGGCCGAGCGGCTCGAGCAGCGGGGCGATCTGGTGATGGCGGAGGTGGCGTGGACCGAGGTCGTCGAGCTCCTGGCGGGGCGGCGTGCGGCCGAGGAGCTCATGCGGGCGAGCCATCGGCTGGGCCTGTTGCGGGAGCAGCTCGGGCGTACGGAGGCGGCGCTGGCGGCGTTCAAGCGGGCCCACGACATCGACGGCAAGTACGTTCCGAACCTCATCGACTACGGGCGCGCGCTGGTCACCGGGGGCCACTGGACGGAGGCGCTCGCGATCCATCAGTCGTTGCTCTTGCAGCGGCACCTCATCGGGGACGAGGGTGAGCGGCTCGCCGTGCTCGAGCGGCTGGCGCTGGCGAGCTGGGAGGCGGGACAGCGCGACCGCGCCAAGGCCTATCTCCAGAAGCTGCTGGGCGAGCGGGCGGATCACGAAGGCGGGCTCGCGTTGCGTCAGCGCTTCGAGGACGGATAGGTGTGATCGTGGTGCGAATCGCGCTTGACAGCGCGACCGCCACGAGTAAATTCCGCGTCCACCGCCGAGGACGCCCCGCGAGGGGAAGACTCGATGAGTGCATGGCCAGGTAGCTCAGGTGGTAGAGCAGGGGACTGAAAATCCCCGTGTCGGTGGTTCGACTCCACTCCTGGCCACCCCGACGAACCCCGCGACTGGAAACGGTTTGCGGGGTTTGTCGTTTCTGAGGTCGGCGGCACAGTTCCGTCCGCGGCACAGTCGCGGCACAGTTGGCCGCAACAGGGGCTTGCGTCGGGGAGGCGCCGTGTGGCGGGCGAGCGAACCTCGACCCCGCGGGGAGCCGGTGTGACGATGTACCTGGCTACCGCGGCAGCAGAAGTTGGCCTTGCGGGTAAGCTCCCCCTCCTCCCCCGACGGCCTGCGGTGCGGGGTTGAGGCACTTTCAAAGCTCCCCCGAAGCTCCCCCACCTTACCCGGAAGCGCCAACGGGGAGGCGCCCGGGTCGTTCGGTCCGGTCGAGCGCGTGCCCCTGCCAAAGCGCTGCCGAACGCCGCGCCTCTCCCTTACCTTTGGGCGATCGTCTTGGGCGCGACTACTTCCGAGCCTTGGAGCGGCCTGGCTTGCGTGGTCGCGCGTCGGGGGGCGTGGGCTTGCCCGGGTCGCCGCTCTCTGCGAGCTCGGCGTTGGCCCCATGCTCGTGACCAGACTTGGGAAGGTAGGTGTTGAAGCTGTCGGGGAAGCCGAACCCCATCTTCTCACCGTAGTCCTTGAGGGCCGTGAGCACTTCGAGTCGTCGACGTGGATCCATCTTCCGAAGGTGGACCTCGTTGGCCTCATTGAGCATCAAGATATACGCGGTCCACGTTTGCGGCGTTAGGTGGCGATGGTCGAGTTGCATGGGGTCAACCTTGGCTTGGGCTCGCGCTCACGGTTGAACCGCAGGCGCGACGGCGTCCGATCCGAGGGTATCGCCAACGGGGCGGCCCGTCACCGCAGGATCAACGCGTAGGTCATGACGCCGTGCGACTTAGCGCATGAAATCAACGGCTTGAGACGTGCGCCGAACGTGTGTTGGGACACGAGCCGGTGTCCGTTGTCGGCCGCCCATCGCCGGAAGTCCGCATAGGCGGCGCTCGCAGCCGTGCCACGCCACGTCTCGGTCACCGGATCGGTCCGCGCGTCCAACCACTGCGCGACCGCGTCCGATCCGACACGCCACTCGTCGACAGCAACCGACGACGACGCGGGTAGCGTGTACCGGCCCGCAACGAGCGCGCGCGCTGCGCCAGTCAAAGCCCACGCAAGCACCCCGCCGAGCTCGTCGGCGACGATTCGCGTGGCGAGCCCAAGGTCGGGCGACCCGTCGAAGCGCCGCCCGAACCCCACGACGACCACCCGCCGCCAGAACCCGTGCGACCCGTCGCCGACTGGAGGCAGGCGGTTGGCCGCGATCAGGTGTGCCGCGCGCGGCCGGAACGTGAACGGTCGACCGTGCACGTGGCGTCGTGTCACCTCGTCGCCGGCGACGACGGCCTTGAACCCCTCCGAATCCAAGATCGCCCGCTCCGGACACTCTGACAGCACGTTCAGCCGAGAGCCCGCAAGCCCCGCGCCCGTGTGTACGTGGGCCAGGTCTTGGGGCGCGAGGTTGGTGCGCGCGCTCGGT